>JAZNBZ010000196.1:0-4113 GCA_045587285.1 Candidatus Flemingiibacterium sp.
GCTTCGCTCTTTTCGATTGCCATAACCATATCAACTCGCGTCTGGTGACGTCCGCCCTCGAACTCGGTGTCAACAAAAAGGTCAACGAGCTCGAGCGCGAGTCCCGCGCCGACTACTCTGCCGCCGAGGCAAAGCACGTTCGCGTCGTTGTGAAGGCGCGTGAACTTAACCGAGAAGGTGTCGGAAGCACAAGCCGCGCGGATGCCGTGATGCTTGTTAGCCGCCATCGACATACCGATGCCCGTACCGCAAACGAGAATGCCGCGATAGCACTCGCCGCTCTGTATAGATTTGCAGAGTACGCTCGCATAGTCGGGATAGTTTACGCTCTGAGGCGTGTAGGAGCCGAAGTCGCGGTATGCGATGCCGCGTGCTTTAAGGTGCTCGATTATCTCGCCCTTGAGCTCAAATCCGCCGTGGTCACAGGCGATTGCAAGAATTTTTTCCATAGTATTTTCCTCCTCAAATAATTAGTTGGCTTTTAACTTTTCTTCGCGCTCACGCTCTGCCTGCGACGCACGCAAATAACGCGCCGTCAGCTCGCGGTCGCTTTTTGACGTAGATAATTGCGCCTCTGCCGTGCGCACCACCGAAAATGCATTCTGCGGCACTAAAAGCGCGGGCGTGTCGAGCACCGTAATCTCGGTGTCGGCGAAATAAGACTTCGCAACGCCGTAACCGTCGCCGCAAAGACGAATTTGCGTCGCGCCTAGTGCTACAAGCTTCTCGTGAAGCTCGCTTATCGGCACGAGCATATCCTCACAAATGCGCTCTCCGTCCTTAAAGATAGCGGTGTAGACCTGCTCACGTCGCGCATCCATCACGGGAACGACGTAGCCGTCGAAGCCGTCAAGGTTAAGCGCAAGCGCGTCGAGCGTTGAAACGCCGATGCAGGGCTTATTCTTGTCGAACGCAAGCCCCTTTATAAGCGACACGCCGATGCGAACGCCCGTAAACGAGCCTGGTCCCTCGGACACCGCGAACGCGTCAACGTCGTCTATGGTAAGCGCCGCCTTCGCGAGCATATTTTCAATCATCGGGAGCATAGTTTCGCTATGAGTAAGCAACCCGTTTACAGTATAAAGCGCAAGAAGCGAGCCGTCACGCGATAATGCACAGGTGGCGGTATTTGCGCTTGTGTCAATAGCCAAAATAAGCATATTATTTCTCCACTGCTTCTGCGGTGATACGACGCTCGTCGTCACCGAGCTTTTCTATGGTTACGCGTACGTACTTTTTCGGAAGCGCGTACGGAATATTCTCGCTCCACTCTGTTATGATAACGCCGCGGCCGAGATAGTCGTAAAACCCGATGGAATCGAGCGCGTCCTCGTTCTCAATTCGGTACATATCGAAATGAAAAAGCGGCACGCTTCCCTCGTATTCGTTGACTATCGTGTAGGTCGGCGAGCAAACGTCCGCCTCGGGCGCGATAACGCTCGCAAAGCCGCGCGTGAACGCCGTTTTGCCTGCGCCGAGATCGCCGTAAAGCGCGACGAAATCGAGCCCCGATTCGAGAACGTATTTTGCAAGGAGTGCGCCGACGAGTTCAGTTTCGTCGGCGCATTTTGTTACTTTATTCAGAATTTGCATTAGAACAGACCGTCGATCTTGCCGTCGTTGTCAACGTCGATGTTGTATGCGGCAGGAACCTTGGGAAGACCGGGCATCGTAAGGATGGTACCCGTAAGTGCAACGATAAATTCAGCACCTGCGGAGAGTCTTACCTCGCGTACGGTAATGGTAAAGTTCTTCGGACGGCCGAGCTTTGCAGGATCGTCGGAGAGCGAATACTGCGTCTTTGCCATACATACGGGGAACTTCGCGTACTTCTCGTCGAGTGCGAGGATCTCGGAAAGCTGCTTTTCAGCCGCCGCCTCGTAAACTACGCCGTCAGCACCGTAAATTTCCTTTGCAACGGTTGCTATCTTGTCCTTGATGGACATTTCGTCGGGATAGAGCACCTTGAAGTTAGATGCCTTCTCGCAAGCCTCTACGACCTTGTTAGCAAGCTCAACGCCGCCGTCGCCGCCCTTTGCGAATACCTCGGAGAGGGCGAGAGTTGCGCCGCGAGCCTCGCAAGCCTTGCGGATAAACGCAAGCTCTGCGTCGGTGTCGGTGTCGAAGCGGTTAAGCGCAACGACTACGGGCACGCCGTATTTGGTGAGGTTGTCGATGTGAGCCTCGAGGTTTACGATACCCTTTTCGAGAGCCGCGAGATTTTCGCTCTTGAGCTCGGTCTTGGGCACGCCGCCGTTATATTTGAGCGCGCGGACGGTTGCAACGAGCACGATAGCGCTCGGAGCAAGACCTGCCTTGCGGCACTTGATGTCAAGGAACTTTTCTGCACCGAGGTCAGCGCCGAAGCCTGCCTCCGTGATGCAGTAGTCAGCAAGCTTTAATGCAAGCTTGGTTGCACGAACGGAGTTACAGCCGTGTGCGATGTTAGCAAAAGGACCGCCGTGAATAATAGCGGGGGTGTTTTCAAGAGTTTGAACGAGGTTCGGCTTGATAGCGTCCTTTAAAAGCGCGGTCATAGAGCCCTCAGCCTTGATGTCGCGGGCGTAAACGGGCGAGCCGTCGTACTTGTATGCAACGAGAATGTTGCCAAGGCGCTTTTTGAGGTCGGAAACAGACTCTGCAAGGCAGAGGATCGCCATAACCTCGGAAGCAACGGTGATCTGGAAGTGATCCTCACGAACCACACCGCTCATCTTGCCGCCCATACCGATCACGCAGTTACGAAGTGCGCGGTCGTTGGTGTCGGTGCAACGGATAACAACTACGCGGCGGGGATCAATGCCAAGCTCGTTGCCCTGGAAAATGTGGTTGTCGAGAATAGCACAGAGGAGATTGTTTGCCGCGGTGATAGCGTGGAAGTCGCCGGTGAAATGAAGGTTGATGTCCTCCATAGGAACGACCTGCGCGTATCCGCCGCCTGCCGCACCGCCCTTAACGCCGAATACCGGACCGAGAGAGGGTTCGCGAAGCGCGATTACGGCGTTCTTGCCGATCTTCTCCATAGCCATACCAAGACCTACGGTAGTGGTGGTCTTGCCCTCGCCTGCGGGAGTCGGGTTAATTGCGGTTACGAGGATAAGCTTACCGTTAGGCTTATCGGAGGTACGCTTGATAAAATCGTCGGTGATCTTAGCCTTGTACTTACCGTAGTACTCGAGCTCGTCCTCGGTTACACCGAGCTTTTCGGCAATTTTGCCGATGTGAAGCATTTTAGCTTCCTGTGCGATTTGGATGTCTGTTTTCATAGTCTTTTCCCTTTCGTTAATTTGGAGGAATGATATTCCTCCACAGCATAGAAGTATTCTTATGGGTATATTATAGCATATTTGAAAACACCCCGTCAATACCTTTGTCGAATATTTATTTATAGAAAGATTGATACTATTTTGTAAAAAAACTGTTGAATTTATTGAAAAGTGGGAAATACTATGCTATAATTAGTTTATTATTCTAACGGTTGAGGTGATATGAATGAGTATCATACCGAATATAATAACCTCTCTGCGCATAGTCGGCGGAGCCCTGCTGATCTTTACCGAGCCGCTGACGCTTGCGTTTTTTATAATATACACCCTTTCGGGAATAAGCGACGCCATTGACGGCTGGATCGCGCGCAAGCTCGGCGCCACGTCAAGGCTCGGCTCGGTGCTTGACAGCATTGCCGACCTGCTTTTCTACATGGCTATGCTTTTGAAGATAGCTCCGCTTCTTTTTGAGAGGCTCCCCGATGGCATTTGGATTGCCGTAGCGGCTGTGCTTCTCGTGCGTATTGCAACGTATATTTTAGCAGCGTTTAAATATCACCGCTTCGCCTCGCTCCACACCTACCTCAACAAGCTCACGGGAATCGCGATGTTTACCGTTCCCTATTTTATAAAGCTTCCCGTCGGCAAGGTCGTGTGCATCATAGTGTGCTCGATTGCGGCCGTCGCCGCGCTCGAGGAGCTGCTCATTCACGTAAAATCGAGGCGTTACGACGAAAACGCGAAATCCCTTCTCAAGATAGCATAAACGAAAACGGTGCAGTTTTACTGCACCGTTTATTTATTTGATATGTACGATATTATCGACTACGGTAAGTCTGTCCGCACA
>JAZNBZ010000197.1:0-2038 GCA_045587285.1 Candidatus Flemingiibacterium sp.
GCTTTTGCAGATACTCGAGGACGGTATACTGACCGATTCCGAGGGACGTCGCGTAAGCTTTGCAAACTGCGTTATAATAATGACCTCGAACGTCGGCGCGTCAAGCCTTACGGAGCGGCGCGGTACGCTCGGCTTTACAGCAAGCGCTGCAGATAGCCGTAACGGTGCGGTACTCGCAAGCCTTCGCGATACGTTCCGCCCCGAGTTTCTTAACCGCGTTGACGAGATAATAATCTTTAATAAGCTTCGGCGCGAGGATACCGAGCGTATAGCCGAACTGATGCTTGCACGCGTGGCAGAACGCACCTTGGCGCTTGGTATAGACCTGTCCTTTTCGCCTGAGGTCGTGGATACGGTCGTCGGCGAGGGCTACGACGAGATATACGGCGCGCGTCCGCTTCGCCGCGTTATATCGAAGCGCATCGAGGACGCGCTTGCCTCGGCTATACTCGACGGCCGCATCGCCGCAGGAATGAGCGTGCGCGCCGAAATGGAGGACGGTGAGGTCATATTCGAGCGTATAGGTGAGCATTCCGAAAAAGAGCCTTGACACGGTTTGGTATAATGTGGTATAATCGGTGTGTAAAATAATTGCTTTTGAGGTGACAAAAATGCTTGAAACAGGATTAAAATATACTAAAACCGAAGCAGTAAACGAAAGCAACACCGCCGCCAAGGTGGGAAGCGGGCTTCTGCCCGTATACGCAACGCCCGCTATGATAGCGCTCCTTGAGGGAACGTGCGCCGAGGCCGTTGCGCCGCTTCTTGACGAGGGTATGACCACCGTGGGCACGAAGCTCGACGTTGAGCACGTCGCGGCAACGCCCATCGGTATGGACGTCGTGTGCGAGTGCGAGCTTGTCGAGATCGACCGACGCAGACTCGTGTTCAAGGTTGAGATTTGTGACAAGGCAGGACTTATCGGAAGGGGTACGCACGAGCGCTTTATTGTAGACTCCGAAAAGTTTATGTCGAAGGTCAAGGCAAAGCTCGAGCTTTAACAAATATTTCAGTTTTGCGCTCATAATTGTTTAAATATTGATATAACCAAGTTCACACTAACGCAGTATAATTAGTGCATACGATTCATCTTGGAGGTGTATTATGGGTTTTAAAGAAATAATCGGCGACGTCACGACGACAGCAGGCACGCTTGCTAAAAGCGCCGCAAAAAAAGCCGGTGAGGTCGCGGAATCCACAAAGCTCAATATAACGCTGAAATCCGAGCAGCGTAAGCTTAACGGTATGTTCACAACGCTCGGCAAGCTTTTTTACGAGCAGGCAAAGGGCACGGACGTACGCGCGCAGATCGTCGCGCAGATTATGGAGATCGACGAGCAAAAGCAGGTCATAGGCGACCTGCGTACTATTCTCGTTGAAGCAGGCGGCAAGGTTATATGCTCGTCCTGCGGCAAGGGCATTGACATAGACGACGTGTACTGCCCCGTTTGCGGCAAGAAGCAGGAGCCTAAGCTGATGTTTGGCGAATTTGATTCGGGCAGCACCGACTCAGACGAGAGCGTACCCACGCTCGGCGAAACCGACGAGGCTGATGCAGAAAGCACCAAATAACGCATATTTCCCCACGGTAAAATCCGCGGGGAAATATTTTTTAGATTTTTTGAAAAAACTATTGACAAACCGAATTGGTTATGATATAATATCATTCGTGATGAAGACAAGGCCGGGTAGTTCAGCTGGTTAGAACGCTAGCCTGTCACGCTAGAGGTCGTGGGTTCGAACCCCATCTCGGTCGCCATCACGCTGCTATGGCTCAGTCGGTAGAGCGCATCCTTGGTAAGGATGAGGTCATCAGTTCGATTCTGTCCCTCGGCACCATTTCTATTTAAAAATCCAGACACTTACCAGTGTTTTTAGAACTCCGGACGGACTGCACCGCAAAGGTGCTGCCCATTCGGAGTTTTTCTTTTCCCGCAAGACGCCTATTCTCCGAGCAGAAAGCGTTTCATATTGCCACAACAAAAGGGCCGCCCCGAGAAGAGCGGCCCTTTCTGCGTATCATGAGACGTGAGTGCTT
>JAZNBZ010000198.1:0-6546 GCA_045587285.1 Candidatus Flemingiibacterium sp.
TGGTATAACCATATAATCAAAGAAACTGTCGCCGTCGTAGCCGTGCCAAGTCCAAACTTCGAACGTATATGTATCACTACCTGTATTGACGAGGAATATGTACCGACCGGCTTCTGAAATATCACCATAAAAACCTTCGTAGGTATATCCTTTATCTGTAGTTCCGATGATTGGTGAATCATAATCGAAGCCTGAGTCACCGTATGACAGTTCCTCTTTAAGCTGTGTTATGTCGATATTTCTTTTCATAATCACAGCTCTTTTGATAGTAACTGTAGAAGCGGTATTTAGTTTGTCTTTCTCGTTAAACATATGGCTGGAATCATCCCATACCCACTGTGCAGGAACAGTGACCGAAACGTTAGTCCTATCATTGACACAAACAGTTTTCGTTTCAAAACTGATATCCTGATCCTGCGTAAGTTCAATCTGCCATCTCCATGTAAATCCCATGTCATAGGTTCGCAGCTCGGTATCACGTCTTGTACCGTTTTCGTCGTACATTACAATAGGAATACGGTAGGTGCTGTCGCCTTGACGTTCAGGTGCATATGCAAACATTTTGTAACCTTTCAGACTGTCGGGGACTTGAACATCCAACCGCTGCCATGTTTTGCCGCCGTCTTCGGTGCGTGAAATAGCAGGCTTGCTTGATTCAAGCGGTTCGTTTTCGGGATGGAAGGTCATATAGGCAATGTTGCGTGAAAGGAAGCCAATGCTGATAACATGATTTCCGCCATAGTCATCCATTATACTGCCGACATTCCACGTCTTACCGCCATCGGAGGATGTCGCAACGTTCTTGCGTCCGTTGCTTGCAACTGTGTTCGTAAGATGCGCCGCAGCCCAGCGGAAGTCACCAAACTCGGCATAGTAGAAGTGTACATATTCCGGCTGCCATCCCGGTGTCCAGCTTTCGTTGCTGCGATCTGTCGCTGCCCAATCGTGGAATATATCATAGGGAATCTTGCCCACCCACGTGCCGTTTATCTCGGTATACAGATCAATCCACTCTGTTTCTCTGCTTCCAACGTAGCCGATGAAGGGACCTTGTGTAGTCATATGTATTTCCGAATAACGTTTGTATGCATCTTCATTGTCAGCAGGAACAAGGCGGGGATTTGCCTTAAGAATTGCTTTGATTATTTCGTCTTTTTCTGCATAAAGCATTCGGTATTCTTCTCTGAGAGATTCGGAATTGAGATCAAGCTGTACGTCTGTAGGCGACATTATGCCGTACCAATATGTGTCATCGTGAGCAAAATATTGGAAATTGCCGTGGTTGGTTTGCGCTGATAATAGATCGTTCTCCTCATGACGCACGATTGAAAACAGCCAGCCCCCTCCTGTTCCAAGCATAGCTTTTTGAGTGAACTCTGCTATGACGTTTTCACCAAGCTCGTTTTGCGGTGTTGTATATACCGGTGTTACATATGTAAGGTCACCATAATATAAGTCAGTCAACGCAACGGCTATGCCGTGGCGTGTGTATCTAATTCTTGAATTGTAATTTTCCTCTTTTTCTATATTTGCGGCGAACAGCTCTTCAATATTCGCATATTTTTTGCCGTAAACTTCAAACTCTCTGTCAAGGTCATATTTGTCGGACATGGTGTAGCTTTCATCGGGGGAGCCAAAAACTACATTTCCATCTGCAATAGAAGCATTGCCAATCGCATAAAGAAGTTCGTCACGGCTTGTTATTACGGACATTGGTCCTTCTTGTGTTATATTCGCGGTCTTGTTATTTTTAAGATAGTATTTAAGCTTTCCGTCCCCATCTTTCCATAGCCAGTATGAGGCTTTTTCTCCTCGACGAATTTCGCTGTGACCGTCGGGTGAAAGTACATAAACATCGCCTATACCGTAATATCCGCCCTCTATAATTACAGCTCCGTAGGCCTCGAACAGCTCAAAACTGCAATTGCCATAAATATCGAATCCGCGATATAAACGCACATATTGACCGTGTGCCTCTATCGCCGCGACATAGTCGGTGTGCATCGTCAAAACGACAGGAACACTTAGTCCGCTAAGGTTCATATAGTAAGCTGTGGCAGGAAACTGTCCGCTTTCTTCAAACTGCTCCATCTTATCTTTAAGCTCATTTATGTCGACGTTGATTGTCGGGATAGCATCTTTGAAAGGGGAATTTTCATTTGAAGTTCCATCAGGCAATTTTGTTTCACCATTTGTGTTTTCATTAAGCGAAATGAACGAACAGCCAACTGCACTGAGTGCAAGCACAATCGTAAGAATCAAACAAATCCATCTGTTTTTCTGTTTCTTTGTAAGCATGAGAATCCTCTCTTTCATCGGTGCGCTGCCGAGTCCGACAGCATATCGGTGCTTCTGGGGGATCGTATCAATCAGAATATTTGCGTATTTGAGCCGTCCTTCGTCATTCATCCTTGACGAGATCGCATCATCACAGGCGAGCTCCGCATCCTGCTTAGATACTGTTGCCGCTGCCCAAACGAGCGGATTCCACCAAAATACGATCAGTGCAAGTGCACGTATAATCGACCAGACGTGATCACCGTGGCGGAGATGGACGTGCTCGTGAATAATAATCAGTATTTCGGATTTACTGTTTGCCGCTTCGGGCGTGATATAAATGGAAGGAATCAGTCCCGCGATGCAGGGAACGCCTGCATATTCGGAAACGTATACCTTTGTACCGCGAACGGTTCTGTGAAATACGCGATCCTTTTTGAGTCGTCTAAAGTATGTGATGCTTGTAAGCAGCACCCATACCGAGGCAAACACCGCACCGCAAAGCCATATGAGGTCAGCTATACGCTTCCAGTTAATCGATACGGGTTCTTCCGGCTTAATTACTTCATCCGGATCGGTTGCCGGCGTGCTCGGTGTCACCGGTGTCGTATCTGTAGGAACTGTCGGTGTGACGGGAGTGGTAGGAGTGATCGGTGTAATAACTGTCGGATACTCGGGCGTGGTGGGTGATGTACTCTGCGAAGGAATTGTGGGAGCCGTCTGCATCGGGGTTGATACCGGCGCTTGTTCCTGAACGTCGGCAGAGATTTCAGAATCCTCCGGCAGCTGTTCCGATTGTTCTTCTTGTACTATCTGCTGACGCTGCATGAACTTGGGCAGAGTTACATCCACCTCAAACAGCGTGATCGGCAGAAGCATACGAAGGACAACCACAAGCCACAAAGCATAGATCGCCCTCGGTGACACGGTTTTGCGGAAGATGCCGCGGATCAGAAGAACCACGACGATCAAAAGAGAAAGGGACAAGAGATATTCGAGCATGGGCTATTCCTTTCTGTTCTTTTCCGCGTCATCGAGAATCTGCCGAAGCTCGGCGATGTCCTTATCGGAAAGGGATTTTCTTTCGGTCAGCGCGGTAAAGAGCATTCCTACGCTGCCGTCATATACACGGTTGAGGAACGATTCAGTTTCCTCGGGTGCTACATCCTTGTGTGTAATCAAAGGATAATACCCGTGTATCCTTACTGTTTCGTCTACTCTGACAGCATTTTTCGCAATCAGACGCTTCAACATAACATGAATCGTTTGACGAGTCCATCCTGTCTCCGCTTCAAGCGCGATGGTTATCTCTCGGAGTGAGCGTGGAGATTTCTTCCACAACAGCTTCATGATTTTCCATTCGCCATCAGATAATATAATGTGTTCCATACTAATACCTCCATAATGTCGACGTGTGTCTTCACTATATTTAGTATAGCATAAATGTCGACTCCTGTCTACACTCTGGCAGGATGATTTACAAAAAATTCATTTATAGGAAAAGGCGCGGTTTTCCTACATTGGAAACCGCACCTCTTTGCTTTTTGATCAATCTCTGAATATTTCAGATTCATCATTAATGTTTATTCCGGTGTTTTGATCCATACATGCCTTTACGGAATCAACAGCTGCTTTCAATGTATCTGTTGGCATATTTACGTCCGTATAATACCCAAAAAGGGAGAATCTACTATTAGAGAACAAATAATTATTCTTGATTTCAATTATACCCTGAGCAGGGTTGACTGGCGAATAGGGTGAATCAGCATATTCACACAGAAACATCAGATGCTGTGTATCTTTTGATAGATAGCCATTCATTTCGTGCAGAGTTTCTTCGGGCTTATATCTATAATCTCCTAACTGTTTTATGGTTATTATATCGCCAATATCGACGTCTCCTTTAATTACATCAATCACTCGAATTGTTGAGATAGTATACGGGATTTTTTCTTTGTTAGTTTTGTTGGGCGTTTTGTCTGTCATTAATTTTTCCACATCTCTGGCGGTGATAACCTCCCCAATGACAATTATATCAGAAGCATTTGTAATACTTTCAACATCAGGATAATAAGGATAATCCCCATGGAACATTGGCTTCGGCAAAATCGACACACCGATTATAAGCACAATAAATGCCGCTGCAATAGCTCCAAGACGCGTAGCTATTTTTCGCCACTGATTCTTTTTCGCTTTTGCCTCTCCTTTTTCAATCAATTCAGGAGCCACATATCCCACTGCATCCAGCATTTCTTTTCCTCTCATAAATCGTAACCCTCCTTCGCAAGATATTCTTTTAATCCGTTTCTGCATCGGAGCAGTGTCATCTTTACCTTACTTTTACCGACACCCATCCGTCTGGAAATGGAGTCAACGGAATCGAGATACCAATACCGCCGAATGAAAATAATCTGCTTTTCCTCGGGCAACGAGTTCAGATAGCGGCTGATCGCTTCACCAAGCTCTTTGTATTCAAGCTTGCAGGCAGTATCATCCGGTGCCGGAATACATTCTTCCATTTCTACGGTCAATTCTGCAATCACACCACTTCGTTTCAATCGATTGCGAGTGCGGCACACATCAATGGAAATGCATCGGATGATCCGTGCCAGATATGCATACAAGTAATCCACCGGATTCTGCGGTGGGATAGTATTCCATGCTTCCATATAGGTATCGTTTTCACATTCCTCGGCAGTCTGTATATCTTCCGTGATGCCACAAGATATGCTTTTCAATCTTGAACCGTATTTTGCGGCGGTTTCTGCCACAGCGTTTTCATCGCGGTTCATGAATAATTCGACAATTCTGTTGTCTTCCAAAGTCCCTCTCTCCTTTCTGCAGATTTTGTTTCGAAGGCCTTCACCCTATATACCGACGTTTGGATGAAGTTGGTCACAGGATTTTTGAGATTTTCCGAAATAATTATATCATATATTTGTTGAATTGAAAAGGTACGGTCTGCCTATGTGAGGGAGATCGCACCTTTATAAAGCCAATATGACCTATGTTGGTTCATCATTCATTATTCTTCAGTTCCAAAATAGCGTGAGATATGACTTTCCGGGATGAAGCCATTGGTGACACAATACTCAATTAAGTTATCAATGTAATTTTGAAGGACTTCGCCGGGAATTCCGTGGTTTAATAAGTCTTCCACCGACATTTGACTTAACTTCGTCCACGTGTAAATATCACCTTCATAATACAAGGCACACGGATGTACGAGAACTTTTTTCATTTCATCTTCCGGCAAGAACAGAGCATTTACTACCTCATCCGATAGTACCATATAACCTTCACCTGTTTTCCTGCTATCATTGAGAGCAACGAAATCTTCCTTTGATACGCCAAGGTCACGGATTGCCTGATAAAGTGTAGGTAACTTATTTTGTTGTTCATCATTCTGCTTTAGATAAACGTCATTAACCCACTGATCCAATTCTTCTTGTGATACGACACCGGTTTCCTCTCGTGTCAATGCTCTGAGGTATGCAATGTTATAGGTTTCTTCCGCATACTCCATCAGCAAAAATGTGCTTCCGCCGCCCATCGCCTTCTCAAAACCGTCGAACTTTTGTTGACATTCCTCCGCATCGAATGCTTTGGGCGGATCGGGGATGTCTGTAGATTCCGAACCATGATCGGATGTATCTTCTATCGGACCGGTATTGTCATGTGTATTGTCTGTCTGATCCGGAAAAACAGGATCGTCGTGCTGAAGATAAGGCATAGCCAACAGTACGCCGACAACCAAGATGAATGATGCTGCAAGTGCGCCACATTTTAATATCAGACTTGTTCTGGATTTGCGTTTGGCAATATTTTTCGCATTCGCCGGATCTGCTTCGGCAATATATTTACTATCAAGCAGATTCATATACCGAATCATCTTTTCTTGCTTCATATCGTTATCCCCTCTCTTTCAAGATACTCCTTGAACCTGTTTCGTGTCCGCATAAGCATAACCTTTACATTACTTTCAGTCATATCATAGTCCATAGCAATATCCTTTACGGAACTCATATACCAATACCGTCTGACAAACACAATCCGTACTTCCTGCGACAGTGAAGCAACAAAGGAATTGATCGCATCCCGCAGATGGATTTCGTCTGAAATATCGCTGCCTGCAGGATCGGGAATGAATTCTTCTGCCTCGCTGAGAATTACTTCCGTTCCGGGTGTACGCTTCTGTGCACGATTGTGTATGTAACGGTTGATTGCAATATGGCGTGTGAGCTTGCCGAGATAGGCGGACAGTAGCTC
>JAZNBZ010000199.1:0-11387 GCA_045587285.1 Candidatus Flemingiibacterium sp.
GGGTGCTGACCACGCCGAGGCTATAAAGAAGGCTTACGCGGCAATTGCAGAGGTTGAGTTCACCGATATGCACTACCGCCGCGACATAGGTGTGAAATGAGCACGCATACGAAAAGCGTTGACCTTTTAAGGCTTATTAACGAAAAGCTTCCGAAGCTTTCAAAAGGGCAGCGGCTTATCGCGTCGTATATACTCGAGCACTACGAAAAGGCGGCGTATATGACGGCGGCGAAGCTCGGTGCGCTCGTCGGCGTGTCTGAATCGACGGTGGTGCGCTTTGCAAGCGAGCTTGGCTTTGAGGGCTATCCCGAGCTTCAGCACTCCTTGCAGGAGCTTATCCGCACGAAGCTTACGACGCTTCAGCGCATCAAGATAACCAACGACCGTATCGGCGACGCGGACCTTCTTGAAACTGTACTCGCGTCCGACGTTGACAACATCAAGCGCACGCTTGAGCGTGTAGACCGCGAGAGCTTCAACCGCGCCGTTGACGCGATGATAAACGCAAGGATGATATACGTCATCGGTATGCGCTCGTCCTCGGCTATCGCGGATTTCCTCTTTTTCTACTTAAACCTCATATTTCCGCACGTGCGTCTCGTACGCACGACGAGCGGCTCGGAGGTGTTCGAGCAGATACTCCGTATCTCGAAGGACGACGTAATAATCGGCATCAGCTTTCCGCGCTATTCGAAGCGTATCATCAACGCGCTCGAATATGCGAAATCGCAGTCGGCGCACGTTATCGCGCTGACGGACAGCGCACTGTCGCCTATCGCGGCGCACGCTGACGACCTACTCCTCGCAAAGAGCGATATGGCATCGTTCGTTGACTCGCTCGTTGCGCCGCTTTCGATAATCAACGCGCTTATCGTGGCCATCGGTAAAAAGAAGCAGGGCGAGGTTTCTGCGACGTTCGGAAAGCTCGAGAACATCTGGGACGAGTACGAGGTTTACGACAAGCGAACGTAAAAGGAGCGGCGGAACGTCTTGCAGGTCGTAGACCTGCTGGATGCACGCTCCCTACGTGGAAGGTGAGCTATAAGGCTCGCCCTTTGGGAGAGCTCCCGCGTCAGCGGGTGAGAGGGCCTTGTGTGAGACCCTCTCCGTCACGGCTTCGCAGTGCCACCTCTCCCCAAGGGAGAGGCTCTTGAAAAAACACCCCAACTCCAACATCGGGAGAATATTTAATGAAAAAAATCATCGTAATAGGCGGCGGCGCGGCAGGAATGACCGCGGCGATATTCGCGCGTGAGGCAGGCGCCGACGTCACGCTCATCGAGCGAAACGACCGCCTTGGCAAGAAGCTCCTCATCACGGGTAAGGGCCGTTGCAACGTCACCAACAACAGCGACGTTAACACCCACATCGAAAATACACCCACAAATCCGCGCTTTATGTATACGGCGCTCAATAATTTTTCCGCGCAGGACGTTATGGCGTTTTTCGAGGAGCTTGGCGTACCGCTTAAAACCGAGCGCGGCGAGCGTGTCTTTCCCGTATCAGACAAGGCGGGCGATATCTGCGGTGCGCTCAAAAATCGTATGCACCGACTTGGTGTGAAGGTCGTCACCGCGCGCGTGTCTAACGTTACGAAGGACGAGGGTTTTGCCGTGCACGCAGGCGGCGCACTTTATCGCGCGGACGCTGTTATAATCGCGACGGGCGGCGCATCCTATCCGCTGACGGGCTCGACGGGCGACGGCTACAAGTTCGCCGAGGCGTTCGGTCACACTGTGGTTACTCCGAAGCCGTCGCTTGTGCCCGTAGAGTGTAAGGAAAAATGGGTTAAGGAAGCGATGGGGCTTTCGCTTCGCAACGTGTCGCTTACCGTGTGCGACGGCGAGAGGGAGGTTTACTTCGAGCAGGGCGAGATGCTCATCACGCATTTTGGCGTGTCGGGACCGCTCGTGCTGTCCGCGTCGAGCCATATGAAGGGGCTTGGCAACAAGACTTTTTCGCTCTACATCGACTTAAAGCCTGCGCTCGATTTTGAAACGCTCGACAAGCGCTTGCAAAGCGATTTTTCGAAGAATATCAACCGCGATTTTATAAACTCGCTCGGCGAGCTTCTCCCATCGAAGCTGATACCGATAATCGTACGGCTGTCGGGCATCGACGCGCGTGCAAAGTGCAATTCGGTAACGCGCGAGCAGCGTCACGCGCTCGTTTCGCTTCTAAAGGCGCTTCCGCTGACCGCGGTGAAGTTCCGTCCTATCGACGAGGCGATAATCACCTCGGGCGGTGTTAACGTCAAGGAAATATCGCCGAAAACGATGGAGTCGAAGCTCGTTCCCGGGCTTTATTTCGCAGGCGAGGTTATTGACGTTGACGCGTACACGGGCGGTTTTAATTTACAGATAGCATTTTCCACCGCACGCCTCGCCGGTGAGTCAGCGGCGTGCGAATGGTGAGGGTGTAAGGCGAAAACGCGAAGGAGAAACGCGGCTTTTTTGAAAAAAAGCCTGGCAAAAAACTTTTAATCAACGCTGCGCTCATATTTGGTTTGTGAATGCAGAAGCAAAATTTAGCGCTCTCGGTCGGCACACAACACTTCGAACGACGTGCACCGCGCCATTAGCAGTTGGGGACCTCGTCGGCACCCGTGCCGACACCCCAACAACCATTTAGCGGTACCGAGAGATGGTGAAATCGCGCTTGGAGTGGTAGCCGAGGCGCGGACGCTTCGCTGTGCGCGTGGTTAGTCTTTCGCATCGTGGCGCTTAGCGTGTGCTAACTTTTGGCGCTAGCGTAGCGTCGCGCTTTTGACGCAAACGCCAAAGATGTGAAGCTGTTTGGCTCCGTATATGCGGTCGCCGGGGTGCCGACACGGGTGTCGGTGGGGCCCCGCGAGTTCGCTTGCGACTCGCGCAGTTGGCGAAGCCAATCTGCAAGCACCGAGAGCGTGGGTACCGTTTAGCCAAACACTCTGTGAAGCGATAGCGTCGTATAAAGTTTTTGCGGAGCTTTTTTCAAAAAGCGACCGTATCCCATATACCGTATCCCATATGTAAAAAAGGAGAAACAACAATGGATAAAATAGTAATAGCGCTTGACGGACCGAGCGGAGCGGGTAAGAGCTCGCTTGCGAAGGCTATTGCCGCGCGTCTTGGCATCGTTTACCTCGATACGGGCGCGCTTTACCGCACCGTCGGACTTTTCGTGCGCAGAAACGATGCTGACCCCAAAAGCGAGGAGGCGGTAAAGCCGCTTCTGTCGGGACTTGATATCGACGTAAAGATCGAAAACGGTACTCAGCAGGTCTACCTTAACGGCGAGTGTGTAGGCGACGCTATACGCACGCCCGAGATGTCGATGTACGCATCCGCGGTGTCGGCACTGCCCGTGGTACGCGCGTTTTTGCTTGATACACAGCGTGCGTTCGCAAGACGCTCGTCCGTTATAATGGACGGCCGCGATATCGGCAGCGTGGTGCTTCCCGACGCTGACGTTAAGATATTCTTAACCGCAAGCGACGAGGTGCGCGCCGAGCGCAGACTCAAGGAGCTTTTAGCAAAGGGGCAGGACGTTACCTTCGACGAGGTGCTTTCCGATATGAGAGCGCGCGACCACGCGGATTCCACACGTGCCGCCGCTCCCTTAAAGCAGGCGGATGATGCGGTGCTGCTCGATAACAGCGAGCTTGATATGGAGGGCACGATAGAGCGTGCGCTCGAAATAATCGCGGCGGCGAAATAAGAAAGGGTAAACTATGAGCTTTTACAAGGGCGTACGCGCCGCGCTTGGCGGCATATACAAATGCCTTTTTCGCGTGCACGTTCACGGTGCGGAAAACGAGCCGACGGGCGGATACCTCGCCGTGTCAAATCACATAAGCTTTCTTGACGTGTTTTCGCTCGCGGTGGCGCTGAAGGGGCAGATTCGCTTTATGGCGAAAAAGGAGCTTTTCTCCGTGCCCGTCCTCGGCGGACTTATAAAGGCGCTCGGCGCGTTTCCCGTTGACAGAAAGGGCAACGCAGTTGCGCCGATAAGAAAGTCTATCGCGCTTATCGAGGCGGGCGAGGTCGTCGGTATGTTCCCGACGGGACACCGCTATACGGGCGTTAAGTTCGACACGGCAGGCGGCGACGTCAAATCGGGAGCGGCTATGGTCGCGTGCCGCGCGAAGGCAACCGTGCTTCCCGCGTTTATCGCGACGAAGAAGGACAAGGTCGCGCTTTTCAGACGCATCGACGTGTATATAGGCAAGCCTATCGAATACGCGGAGTTCGGCTTCGAGGGCGGCGGCTCGGCGGAGTACGAGCGCGGCGCGGCGCTTATGTACGAGAAAATCGTGGAGCTTATGCCCGAGGAGAGTAGGACGAAATGAGCGTAACCGTTGCATCCCTTGCGGGATTTTGCTTTGGCGTGTCGCGCGCGGTTGACACCGTCGAGGCGGCTATAGCCGAGGGCGGTACGGTCTGCACGCTCGGCAAGCTTATACACAACCCCGGATTTATACGCGACCTTGAGGCGCGCGGAGTACGCGTTATCGATGCGGACGGTATTGAAGCCGTCGCGGCGTCGTCGGGTGAGGCTAATCCGACGGTGGTTTGTACGCGTGCGCACGGAATCACGAAGGCGCTTGACGCGTCGCTTCGTGAGCTTGAAGGGAAGTATCCCCATTTCACGGTCAAGGACTGCACCTGCCCGTACGTTAAAAAGATACACAGGATAGCAGCGGAGCAAACGGGCGAGGACACCGTGCTTTGCGTGCTCGGCGACGAAAAGCACCCCGAGGTTGAGAGCTTCGTAAGCTACGCAAATTGCGGCTGTGTGGTCGCACCGACTGCCGACGAGCTCGAAAAAAAGATGGCACTTGTCGATTTTACCCAAAAGCGCCCGATTTTAGTAGCACAGACTACGCAAAATCTAATAGAATGGAAAAAAACTATTAATTTTTTTGAAAAACTATATACAAATGCAAAAATATATGATACAATATGTAGTGTAACAGAAAATAGGCAGGATGAAGTCTTGAAGCTATCCCGAAAAATGGATATGATGATTATTATTGGCGGCAAGGAGAGCTCGAACACAAACAAGCTCTATGCTATCAGTAAAGAAAATTTACCCCTTTCCTTTTTGATTGAAGATGCTTCCTCCATTCCGCTCGAGTATGTTAAACCCCATATGAAGGTGGGAATTGCCGCAGGAGCTTCAACTCCCGGCAAAATTATAACGGAGGTTCAAACTATTATGAGCGAGAACATTGAAAAAACTTTTGAAGAGATGCTTGACGAAAGCATCAAAACCATTAAGAACGGCGACAAGGTTAAGCTTTACGTAACGAGCGTATCTGAAAACGAGATCCGCGGCGACATCGAGGGCGTTAAGTTCACCGGCATCATTACATATGATGAGGTTACCGACGATCCTTCCGTTAAGCTTGCAGATACCTACAAGACCGGCGACGTTATCGATGCTAAGGTTCTTAAGGTAAACGATGCTGAGGGCATCGCAAACCTTTCCAAGAAGAAGATCGACGTTGATAAGAACTGGCAGGTAGTTGTTGATGCGGCGGCTGCTAACGAGATCCTCGACGCTAAGATCGTTGAGATCGTTAAGGGCGGCGTTATCGCTTCCTGCGATTCTATCCGCGTATTTATCCCCGCTTCTCAGTCCGGCCTTCCCAAGGACGCAGACCTTGCAGTTCTCAAGGGCGAGACCAAGAAGGTTAGAATTATCGACATCAACGAGCAGAGAAAGCGCGTAGTTGCTTCCATCCGCGTAGTTGAGAGAGAAGAAAACAGAGCAAAGCGCGACGCTTTCTGGGCGCAGGTCGAGGAAGGTCAGCAGTACCGCGGTGAGGTTAAGAGCCTTATGAGCTACGGTGCGTTCGTTGATCTTGGCGGCGTTGACGGTATGGTTCACTCCACTGAGCTTTCCTGGAGAAGAATCAAGCATCCCTCTGAGGTTGTAAACGTAGGCGACGTTATCGACGTAACCGTTAAGGCTGTTGATAAGGAAAACAAGAGAATTTCTCTTACCTACAAGACCCCCGATATGGATCCTTGGAAGATCTTCACCGACAAGTACGCTGAGGGCGACGTTGCAACCGTTAAGGTCGTATCTCTTATGGACTTCGGTGCATTCGCTGAGGTTGTTCCCGGCGCTGACGGTCTTATCCACGTTTCCCAGATCAGCCTTGAAAAGGTAAACAAGCCTGCTGACGTTCTCAAGGTAGGCGATGAGGTTGAGGCAAAGATCACCAAGATCGACGCTGAAAACCACAAGATCAGCCTTTCTATCAAGGCACTTCTCGAGCCCGCAACTCTCGAGGAGGTTGCTGACGAGGCAGTCGAGGAAGTAGTCGAGGAAACTGTAGAGGCTCCCGTAGAGGAAGCAGCAGCTGAAGACGCTGAATAATTTAAATAAGTAACCGATCCAGACGTCGCCGCACGGCGGCGTCTGGTTTTGGTTTATAAAGGAGTAGTTGTTATGTCCTTTGGAGTAACATTCGTAAAGCTGACGAATAAAATATTTCCGCCCGTGCTTCACCCGTTCAACCTTGCAAACGACAATAAAATGACGTATGCCGAGTGGCAGTTTACGAAGGGCGCGGACACTATCGCGTGCTACGACAGTGCGTATACGCCTGAGGAGATGTTCGCGGGTAAGGACGTGCTTGATATGGGCTGCGGTGCGGCAGGCAAGAGCCTTTATTTCGCGTCCCTCGGCGCTAAAAGCGTTACGGGAGTGGATATAGTCGCGCGTTATGAGGCGGAGGCTGTAGCACTCGCAGAGAAGCTTGGGTATGCGGACAAGTTTAAGTTTGTCTGCGCGTCGGCGGATGCTTTGCCTTTTGCGGACGAGAGCTTTGATACGGTCATAATGAACGATTTTATGGAGCACGTTTCAAATCCCGAGGCGGCGCTTCGCGAGGCTATTCGCCTTATCAAAAAGGGCGGACGCATTTACATTAACTTTCCGCCGTACTTCCACCCGACGGGCGCGCATCTTTCTGATACCATTCATATGCCGTGGGTGCATATGATACTCTCGGAAAAGCAGCTTGTCGCGGCGTATAAGGAACTTGTGCGCGGACTGCCCGACGAGGCAGAGCGGCTTGACCTGCGCTTGTCGAGGGACGAAAACGGCAACGAGACGCTCGGCTACATCAACAAGATGACCTTGAAGCGTTTTCACAAAATTTTGAAAACGCTTGGCATCACGCCCGTATACTACCGCGAGATCGCGCTTCGCAGATACTTCAAGCTGTTTGCGAAAATGCCGCTTCTCAAGGAAATGTTCGTAAAAATGGCGGTTTGCGTTATAGGGAAGTGATGTAAAAATAACAACCAAAAAAGAACTGACACGGTGTGCCGCCGTGTCAGTTCTTTTCTTTTTATATGAGGCTTTAGGAGGAAAAAGTTCGGTTTTATGCGTGCTTGTGCATATCTTCAAGGCACTGCTTGCAAACGAGCTTGCCCTTGAACATGATTACGTCGTCAGCGTTGCCGCAGAAAAGGCAAGCGGGGACGTACTTCTTTAAAATGATCTTGTCTTCTTCAACGAAGATTTCGATGGAGTCCTTGGTCTTGATGTCCATCTTATTGCGAAGCTCGATAGGAAGAACTATTCTTCCAAGCTCGTCTATGCGGCGTACTATTCCTGTCGATTTCATAGTGTATCTCCTTTTGATTTCTTGTTTAGGATACGGAATACTGTTTTTCCTTGCTGTATACATTTTACCATATATCGGAAATTATGTCAATGCATAAAATGACAGAAAACGACACTGAAAATATGCCCTTTTATTGTATAATATGACGAATTATAGGAGAAACACATTTAAAATAGTAGAAATATATTTAAAATAGTAGAAATGGAAGTTAAATGTAAAAAATGGCTGCGTATGTAAAAATAAAAATCCCACCGCGTTTTGCGGTGGGATGATCGCTTATTTTATTACTCCCCGTCCCAGACGAGATAGTCGCCCATTATGCCTTTGACGTAGTTGTACATATCGGACGGCGTAGCGCGTGAGCCGTAGAGGTTGCCCGTGCCGTGCGTTTTGGCGACGTCGGCAGGGTAGTCCTTCAGAAAATAGAGGTGCGAGTTGTAGTAGCTCGGGCCGTAGTAGAAGGCAGTGGGGACAAACGCGGGACTGTCGAATGTCACGCTTCCGTCGCTGTATGCAACGATGTCGAACGTGAGAAAGCCTCCGACCATATTCTGCCAATACTGCATCGCCGAGAGCAGGTTGCCGAGCGAGTAGATGCAGAGAGTTTCACCGTGCGCCGACTCGATTATCTCGATCGGCTGCAAAACGTGCGGGTGGTGTCCGATTATAACGTCCGCGCCGCTATCTGCAAGAAGCTGTGCCACACGGCGCTGCTCGTCGTTGACGCCCGAGTTTTCATCGCCCCAATGTATCGACACAATCGTAATGTCGCCGACCTGCTCGGCAAGCGCACACTGGCGAATGATGTCATAATCGTTTATATACGGAACGACAAGCTCACTGCCGGCAGGGAGCACGTGACCGTTCGTGCCGTAGGTGTACGACAGAAACGCGATGTTCACGCCGTCACGCTCGAGGGTGCGGATATTGTCGTAGTCCGCTCTGTCATAGTAGCCGCCTATCATAAGGACGTCGCTCATTTCATCAGAGTGGTAGAAATCGAGCGTTGCGCGAAGGCCTGACGTGCCCTTGTCGAGCATATGGTTATTTGACATACCGATTATGTCAAAGCCGATATCGCGAAGGTCGAGTCCGAGTTCTTGCGGTGAATTGAAGTTCGGGTAGCCCGAGGGCTCGTACCCGTCGCCGCACATAAGCGTTTCCTGATTTATAAACGCAAGGTCGAAGCCTTGTATATATTCTATAACGTCGGCGTACATCGGCTTAAAGTCGTATGCACGCGTGTCGGACGTCGCGCGGTTTCTCGCGTCGATGTATATGCACGGGTGAATGACGTTGTCGCCTGCCGCGAGGAAGCTTATGCGCGCCGTTTCCGTGGGCTGCTCGGCAGGGCGTATCGGCTCGGCGGACGCATCGGTGTCCGGCGAATATATCGCCTCGGGCGACGTGATGCGCGTTTCCTCGAGCCTTGCATCGCCGCTTGACGGTAGAGCGCAGGCTGAAAGCAGTGCTGTCAGCGCGAGTAGAAGGGGAAGTGTGCGTTTCATTTTTACCTCTGCTTAATTTATGGAAGATCCGTTTGGAACGACGAAGCGGAGCGCGCTCGGAGCGACCTCGATGCAAAGGCGATCCATCTGACTTATCTCGCCGTCCACGCATACGTTCGTCGGCTCGCCGAAGCAAAGCTCGACCTTTTTTGCGTGAGTGTATTCGACGACGCGCGCGCCGAGCTTGGTTTCAAGATGCGTGCCTTTTTTGTATGAGCCGATAAGGCGGAGCAGCTCGGAGCGCGATACCTTTTCGATAAGGCTTACGTCGATGAGACCGTCAGACAGCGAGCTTCTCGGCGCGGACTTGAATCCGCCGCCGCAGAATGCGCCGTTTGCCACGCTGACGAGCTGGAATTCCTTCGTTGCCTGCGTGCCGTCCTCGCGTACTACGCGAATGGTGCAGCCCTTATTTTGTCCGAGTAGGACGAGCACGCCTCCGACGTATGCGAGCGACTTTGGCACGAATCTGTTCTTTTTAAGCTCCGACGCCTTTGCGGCTACGTCGCAGTCGAAGCCTACGTTTACCATATTTACGCCGTATTTGCCGTCACCGTATGAGTAGCAGTCTATTGTCTCGGCGGTGCCCTCAAGCTGTGCCTTAATGCTGCCAAAAAGCTCGGGCGCTTTAAAGCCGCGAACGAAATCGTTGCCCGTTCCAACGGGAATACAGCCGACCTCGACCTCATCTGCGAGGGCGGCACCGCTTACGACCTCGGAAAGCGTGCCGTCGCCGCCGCAGGCGTAGAAGCGGTAGACCTCGCCCGACGGCTTATTCTTGATGCTCTCGCGAACGAAGCGAGTTGCGTCGCCTCTCGCCGTAGTGTGGTATATTTCGTAGTCAAGTCCCTTGCAGGCGGCGGTTATCTCGTCGCGCATACGGCGCGAGTCCACGCCCTTGCCTGCCGCGGGGTTTATAATAAAAATATGCTTCAAAATCTTGCCCTCGTTCAAAGTTGTTTATACAGTTATTCTACCATATTTCCGTCTGCATTTCAATGTTTTTTTCGAAATTTGTCGAAGACGAACGCGTATTTGCAAGAAACAATGCATCTTAATTCATTTGTCGGCACAAATTTGCGAGAAATAATGCAAAACGGGCTTTAAAATGCAATTTTGAAAAATAATTCTTGCGAAATTTTGAAAAGGTATTGCATTTTAGAATAATATATGGTATAATGGTAGAAATATAATGAGTTAAAGTATTTTTAGGTTCCCGGGGGAGGAAAAACGATGAATCAGGCTTTTAACAATTCTTTTATGCGCAGTACGCCGATGAGCGAGAACAGCGAGCTTTTCGAGTCGCTTCTCACGGGCTCCCGTGAGCACTACTCCATTCCTGCGGCTGCGTTCACCAACTACAACGTCAAGCGCGGTCTGCGCAACCCCGACGGTACGGGCGTTATGGCAGGCATTACCAAGATAGGTAACGCGCACGGTTACATAATAAACGAGGGCGACAAGATCTCCATCGACGGTGAGCTTTACTACCGTGGCTACAACGTTGCGGACCTTATTCGCGGCTACACCGAGGAGGGACGCTACGGCTTCGAGGAGACCGCGTATCTTTTGTTCTTCGGCGATCTGCCGAGCGCAAAGCAGCTCGAGGATTTCGACACGCTGCTCGACTCCTATCGCTATCTGCCGCCGAGATTTACCGACGAGGTAATTATGCGCGCGCCCACGACGTCGCTTATGAACAAGATCGCGACGAGCGTTTTAGCGCTCTACGCCTACGACGAAAATCCCGACGAAACGAGCCTTGAAAATATGCTCCGTCAGTCGATGCAGCTTCTTGCGCGCCTGCCGATAATCGCGGCTCAGACCTACGCATTCAACAGAAGCTATTTCCACGGCGAGAGCCTTAATATCCACAATCCGCAGAACAATCTCTCAACAGCGCAGAACTTCCTGCGTATTATGCGCCCCGACTGTAGCTATACCGAGGCGGAGGCGAAGCTTCTCGACCTTTGTCTTGTGCTCCACGCAGAGCACGGCGGCGGTAACAACTCGGCGTTCACCTGCCGCGTCGTTTCCTCGTCGGGTACTGACAGCTACTCGGCTATCGCGTCCGCGATAAGCTCGCTCAAGGGTCCCAAGCACGGTGGCGCGAACATAAAGGTCTGCGAGATGTTCGACTGCATCAAGTCAGGCGTTAAGAATTGGGAAAACGACGACGAGGTTGCGGCTTTCCTCGAAAAGCTTATGCGAGGCGAGGAGGGCGACCACTCGGGACTTATCTACGGTATGGG
>JAZNBZ010000200.1:0-7111 GCA_045587285.1 Candidatus Flemingiibacterium sp.
TTCCCGTGCTTCTGCCTGCGGCAGCTCGGTAGTAAGCCCGGTAAGATGCGCTCGCTCTGATGTGCGTCCATTACGTAGCCCTTGCTACGCGCTGCGCGTACAAAGTGCAGCTTTTGTATGGTCGCCGTTACCTAAATTTTGGCAGAAATGTATTGTTACAAAACTATGAACGAGCAATTTCCTTTTTGTCAGGTACGAAGGGCATTTTTTGAAAATCGGTTGACGAGTATTACCCCCGTGATACCGTGGTGGGGGTAACACCGAAAGCCGTTTGTATTTCCAGGGAATTTTTTGTAAGTAATGGGAGCTTTAGCCTTTTTGGTACTGTCCGGCTCACCGCCGGGAACTACGTCCTGCGATCGCCAAAATGTCGAAAAGCGGCTACGCCGCAGCTGAATAGAGGAAAGGTGAGAGAGCTGAAGCCGCAGCGCTGCAGGTCGTGCATCAGAACGGCGGTCAAACAAAAGCTTGTCCATTTTGTATAATTGACTCTATTTTTCCATAGGGGCATTTCCGTATCCCCTACCGTATTGAGCTTCTAAAAACGTGTGAGGTGCCGTCACGAAATGACGGCACCCATTTATCACAGTCCCTTTACAAATTCGCCGATACCCTCAATCGCTTTTCCAATGTGCTCGACCGAGTATGCGTACGAAATGCGCGCGAAGCCCTCACCGCATTTGCCGAACGCAGTTCCGGGTACGATAGCTATTCCCTTTTCGTCAAGCAGTCTTTGGCAAAATTCCTCGCTCGAAAGTCCGTACTTGCCGATGTTCGGGAAAACGTAGAACGCTCCCTCCGCCTCAAAGCACTCGATTCCGTGGCCGCGAAGTCCTGCAATAATGTACTTTCTGCGTCGGTTGTATTCGCTTGCCATCATTTCGATATCGTGGTCGCCGTTTTTGAGCGCTTCGATTGCCGCAAGCTGGCTCGTCGTCGGCGCACACATTATCGCGTACTGATGTATCTTGTGTATTTGCTCGACGATGGGCGCAGGCGCGCAAAGGTAGCCGAGACGCCAACCCGTCATCGCGTAGGCTTTGGAAAATCCCGATACGGTTATCGTGCGCTCCCACATTCCGTCAAGCGTGGCGATGGGCGTATGCTTGAAGCCGTAGGTGAGCTCACCGTAGATCTCGTCGGACAGCACCATTATATCCGTGCCGCGCAGGACGTCTGCGATTTCCTCAAGCTCATCACGCGTTAGCACCGCACCCGTCGGATTGTTCGGGAACGGGAGTATCAAAAGCTTGGTTTTATCGGTAATAGCCGCTTTGAGTGCCTCGGGGGTTAATTTGAAATTATCCTCAGCCTTGGTTTCGATATAGATCGGCACGCCGTGCGCAAGCTCTACTATAGGTCCGTAGCACACGAACGCGGGAATTGGTATGATAACCTCGTCGCCGGGGTTTACAAGCGCACGCACGCCAATGTCGATAGCCTCGCTTCCGCCGACGGTCACGATAACATCGGTCTTTGGCGTGTACGCGAGATTAAAGCGGCGGTTTAAGTAGTTGCATATCTCACTGCGAAGCTCCATTATACCGTCGTTTGAGGTATAGTAGGTTTTTCCGCGCTCAAGGCTCTCTATGCCTGCCTCGCGAATGTGCCACGGAGTGAGAAAATCGGGCTCGCCCACGGTCAGGGATATAACGTCCTTGCGGTCGCCGAGCAGGTCGAAAAATTTGCGTATGCCGGACGGCTCGATAGCCTGGACCGTTCTCGACAAAATTTTAGAGTAATCCATTTTTACAGCGTACCTCTCAGGTCAACCTCGCACGGGCCGTAAACGGCTCCCTTATCCTTATATTTGCGAAGCACGAAATGCGTGGACGTGGAAACGATAAATTCAATAGGCGCGAGCTTCTGCGCTACGAAGAATGCGACCTCCTTCATAGTTCTGCCCTCTATAAATACCGCGAGGTCAAAGCTTCCGCTCATAAGGTAAAGCGACTGCACCTCGGGATAGTTGTATATCTTCTGTGCGACCTTATCAAAGCCGCGGTCACGCTGGGGTGCGACCTTTAATTCGATAAGCGCGGTCACGTATTCCCTGTCGGTCTTATCCCAGTCAACGAGCGTCTTGTAGCCGAGAATAACGCCGTCCTTTTCGTACGTCTTGATCATATCCTTGATCTCGCCGACCTCCTTGTCGAGCATTACGGCGAGCTGATCTGCGGTAAGTCTGCTGTCGTTTTCAAGCAGTGTTAAAAGTTCGTTGTTCTTTTCCATATCTATCACCTTATTTATTCTTAACTCTTTCCATTATTTTGTCGTACGATAAGCCGTATTTGTCGGCTATATCGCGTGCGTACGATTTTCCGTCGGGCTTGGCTCGCGTTATCTCAAACGAACGCTCCGCGCCGTTTATTCCGGCAACGAGGGTGTCTATCATAACTCCGCCCTCGGCGGCGCATTTCTCGTTGATGCCGTCTATTTGTGCCGATAATTCGTGCAGATGCGTCGAGAACAGACAGCGGCAGCCGACTATCGAAAGTCCCGTCAAAACCTCGGAGGCGATGTACGACGCCTCGTACGAGCCCGTGGAGCTGAACGATTCGTCGAGAAGCACGAGGCTGTGCTTATCCACCGCATCGAATATCTCGTTGAGACGGGCACACTCCTCACCAAGCCTTCCCTTTTCTATCGTGTCGCCGCTCTCCGTCGGAAAATGCGTGAATATCGCGCTTGCAGGCGAAATTTTCGCGCTGTCGGCAGGCACGGGCAAGCCGAGCTGTGCGAGCGCCTGAACGACGCCCACTGCGCAGGTTATAACCGATTTACCGCCGCGGTTAGGTCCCGTTAGGACGTATATTTTAGCGTTATCGTCAAACGAAATATCATTCTTAACCATCGGCGCGTCAACGCGAAGCGCTACCGTAGGATTGTATATACCGAGCGCGGTAAGCTCACGCGCATCCATATCGCAGATCTCGGGTATAGCAAGCGAAAGCCCACGGCTCTTTAATGCAAGCAGCATATGCTGTGCCTTAGTGAGGAACTCGATCTCGGGCATTATGCGAAGGAGAAAATCGGTGTTTGACAAAACGTAGCTCTGTACGAGTGCGCGCCACTGACGGACGTCCGCCTTGAAGATGTCGTTCATCGCGTTGTTGAACGCGTTTGTGAACGCAATCTTGGCGTTATCCGTGTTTGCGTGAGTGTACGGTACGAGCGGTGCGATACAGGTATAATCGCCGTCCTTAAAGTCCATTCGCAGTATCTTATCAATGATCTTTCCGCTCTTGAACTGCTCGGCGTTAAGGCTTATAACGCCTGCGTCCGTCGGACGAAACTCGGAGTCGAGGTTGACGCCGATGGTGACAGATTTAACGTCGTGCACCTTCGCGGTAAGCTCGCCGAGCTTCTTATTAAGGTCACGGTAATACTCGCTCTCGGAAAGCTCGGTCACCGTTTCGGTAAGACGCTTCAGCGCCGACGACTTTACGTTGTCGCGCACGCTCTGAAAGCCCTTTGCAAGACGGGCGACGATATCTATGTAGAGCTCGATCTCGGTGATACTGTAAAGGTAATTTTTCGCCACCTCGGTCTCGCTCTTGATAGCGCGAAGCTCAATTATGTCGTTAAGCAGCGTGAGCACGCCCTTCAGCGTGTCAACGATTGATGGGTTGTTAAGAAGGTCGCTTATTACCTCAAGACGGTATTCGATGGTCGCCTTATCGGCGGTAAAATAGTCCGACAGGGGCGAATTTTTGAGGTCGATAAGGAAATCGAGCCCAAGCTCCTCGATTACCGCCTCGGAGATATTAACCCTTGCGCCGCTTATCTCATCGGCGTTCGGATATAAAAGACTGAAGGATGAATCAAGCATTTTTTATCTTCCCCTCTAAAGTTCAATTTGCGTGAGCTTGCCGTCGCGCACTACGCACTGCGACTTGAAACCGAGGCTGCGGAGTGCACCTGCGGCTTCCTCTATTCCCTTTCCGACGTCCTCTGCAAAATGTGCGTCGGAGCCGAACGTGATAAGCTCGCCGCCGAGGTCGCGGTAAAGTGCCGCAAGCTCGTAGCCGGGCATAGTGATACTGTCGCGGCGAAGTCCTGAGGTGTTTATCTCAAGCGCGATCTTTTTGTTAATAAGCTTGCCAAAAATTCTCGCGAAATCATCCTTGTGAGTTTCATATTCAAACGGACATCCCGAAAGCGTGAGGTAACGCTGTATGTACGTTATATGCGCGAGCGTGGAAAAGCCGCCGAAATCAACGATCTCCTCGGTTTCCGAGAGCATACGGCGCATAAGGTACGTTCTCTGCTCCACCGACATACGCTCATACTTAAGCAGCGAAAAATCGGGATAGCCGCGAAGATTGTGAAGCGAGCCGATGACGAAATCGTAGCCCATACGCTCCATAAGCTCGCGCGACTCCTTCGGGCAAGCGTGTGCCTCTCCAAGCTCAACGCCATAGTTTATCCGCAGTCTGCCTGCATATTTTTCCTTTGCCGCTAAAATCTCCACGCGCGCATCGTCCGCCTTGAACTTAGGATATATCCCCGCAAGGTCGTTGTCTATGTCACAGTGGTCGCAAAGGGAT
The DNA here is from genome assembly GCA_045587285.1 of Candidatus Flemingiibacterium sp. Classification (GTDB taxonomy): domain Bacteria; phylum Bacillota; class Clostridia; order Oscillospirales; family CAG-272; genus Flemingiibacterium. Next base: position 4,551 of record JAZNBZ010000200.1, read on the forward strand.
ATTTCCGAAATGCCGCGAGCTATGGCAACTTCGGCGATCTCGTTTATATCCGAGTCGCTGTCAAACGAGAATTTTGTATGTATATGTGAGTCGTGAATGTACATTTGACCGTAAATCCTTTCGCCGTTTATCAAAAGCGCAATAAAATATTTTGAATGTGCGCTCAAATACATATCCATTTTATATTTTATCACATTTTCTCTGCAAGTACAAGAGGAAAAGGATATTTTTTTCAAAATGTTATTGTTTTTTTTATAAATATATGATATCATATATGTGATATTATTTTGTATATCACATAGAAAGGGTTAAAGCTATGAAAAAGTTTATGGACGAGGATTTTCTTCTCGAAACAGACGTCGCAAAGGCGCTGTATCACAATTATGCGGCAAAGCTGCCGATCATCGACTACCACTGCCACGTTCCGCCGAAGGACATCGCAGAGGATAAGGTTTACAACAACATAACCGAGCTGTGGCTTGGCGGCGACCACTACAAGTGGCGCGCTATGCGCTGCTGCGGCACACCCGAGGAATATATAACGGGCGATGCCTCCGACTACGAAAAGTTCAGAGCGTACTGTAAGTGTATGCCAAAGCTCATCGGTAATCCCCTCTACCATTGGTCGCATCTTGAACTCAAGCGTTACTTCGACTGCGATCTCATCATCAACGAGGAAAACTGCGACGAGATTTGGGCTGTCTGCAACGCAAAGCTCCGCACGCCCGAGATGAGCGTACGCAACATCATCAAGGGCTCGGGCGTTGAAACGCTCTGCACCACCGACGATCCTATCGACACGCTCGAGTGGCACAAGATGCTCCGCGACGACGCATCCTTTGACGTAAAGGTGCTCCCTGCCTTCCGTCCCGACAAGGCTCTCGCCGTTGACAAGCCCGGCTTTGCTTCCTATATCGCAAAGCTCTCCGAGGTTTCGGGCGTAAACGTAACCGACGCTGACTCCTTAAAGCTTGCTCTTATGCAGCGGCTTGACGTGTTCTGCGAGCTTGGATGTAAGACCGCCGACCACGCGCTCGACGGCTATATGATCTTCGCAGAGGCGTCGAACTACGAGCTCAACGAGATCGTTAAAAAGGCGCTCGCAAACGACGGTCTGGGACTTACTGCTGAGGAGGTTGCAAAAATACGCACCGAGATCATCGCGTTCCTCGGCGCACAGTACAAGTGCCGCGGACTCGTTATGCAGATACATTTCGGCGTAATGAGAAATCAGAACACCCGTATGTTCAAGAAGCTCGGTCCCGACACCGGCTACGACACTATCGGCAACTATGATATGATGGCTCCTCTCTCCAGACTACTTGATAAGATGGAGCAGAACGCAAAACTTCCCCGCACTATTCTCTACTCGATAAGCCCCAGCGACAACGCGGCTGTCGGAACTCTCTGCGGCTGCTTCGAGTCCTCGGGCGACGGTAAGCCGCTCGTTATGCAGGGCTCCGCTTGGTGGTTTAACGATAATCTTGAGGGTATGCGCCGTCAGATGATCGACCTTGCAAACCTTAACGCACTCGGTTGCTTTATGGGTATGCTCACCGACTCGCGCTCGTTCATTTCCTACACCCGTCACGAATATTTCCGCCGCATCCTCTGCGACCTTATCGGCAAGTGGGTGGAAAACGGCGAATACCCGGACGACGTTGACGCTCTTGCAGAGCTCGTCGTTGATATTTGCTACAACAATACCAAGAGCTATTTTGGTTTTTAATCAATGGATAAGCAGTTGAAGAAAAAGCGTATGATAACGGCGATCGTTATCGCGCTCGCGATTTCCATCGTCGGGCTTATCGTTCTCTTGCTTGATAGCCAACCGGACGCAGCCGAGCCTGAGAAAACCGACGAAACCACTATCCGCCCCCTACTCGCTATCCCAAATTGGGGCGAGGACATATACGAGGACGAGGAGTGGCTCGATAAAAACCGCTATATAACGTACGTTGACGGCGGTATGTCGGTAACGATAACCGACGGCGTTTTGGACGGCTACGGCATTTGCGTCGAATTTATGGCGCTCTACTTTGAGGCGCTGATGCAAGGCAACGCCGAGGCTCTGTGCGGCTTCTACGCTGACGAGTATTTTGACACCCACTACAAATGGGACGAGATAACGATGCAGAGAGTTTACGATATGAAGCTCGAGCACATTGACACGGCGAGCACGGCGAGCGAAACGGTCTACGTTTACAAGGTGTCCTACAAGATAATGAAAAATGACGGCACGTTCCGCAACGACGTAAAGAGCGACGCCGAGCGTCCCGAGTTTTACACTATCGTCGATAACGGGCACGATATAAAGATAACCGACGTTTCGTATAGCTACGGTATTCAATAAAAAATGCTTTACCTACCGAGAAAATCAATCTCGTAGGGGCGTTCTTTGAACGCCCGCGGGCGAACGCAGTTCGCCCCTACGGTAAAAGGGTCAGAGATTTGTTCTCTGACCCTTTTTGCGTGTCTCATTCAGTGAGACGCATTGTGTTATACCTTACTTTTTAATTTTATGCGTTTTTCTTGCCGTCCATAAGACGCCAGAGCTGCGG
>JAZNBZ010000201.1:0-26720 GCA_045587285.1 Candidatus Flemingiibacterium sp.
GCTATTGCATGTTCTACGGCGATACCGACGACGACCCCGAGAGCAAGACCAAGGACGATCCCCGCAACTTTACCAAAGCAGCCGTTTGGAAGCGTATGCTGGTCACCTTTGCCGGTCCCCTGATGAATGCGGTGCTGGCGCTGGTGCTCTCTGTGGTACTGATGGCCTTCTGGGGTGCAGAGATCGACACGCCCTTCCTCTATGAAGTGGTGGACGGCTCCCCGGCTTACGAAGCGGGTCTGCGCCCGGGCGAGCTTCCCGAGAGATGGAATCTTACGCATCCCCACGAGGTGGAGAAAATACAGCGCGCTTATTTCGACGCGGGAAGCAACGTGGTGAACACGAACACGTTCGGCGCGAATATACTCAAATTTCAGCCGTGGGAGCTTGACACTATTATAAAAACGGCTATCGAAAACGCGCGTATCGCCGCTAAAACGAGCCTTGGCGAGCAGCCAAAGTGGGTTGCGCTCGACATCGGTCCGACGGGGCGTATGCTTTCGCCTCTCGGCGACCTCGACTTTGAGGAGGCGGTTGCAATCTTTGCAGAAACCGTAAAGCTCGGCGTAAAGTACGGCGCGGACCTTATCGTTATCGAAACGATGAACGATTCTTACGAAACCAAGGCTGCGCTTCTCGCCGCGAAGGAGAACAGCACGCTCCCCGTGTTCGTGTCGAACGCATACGGCGAGGACGGCAAGCTAATGACGGGTGCCACGCCTGCGGCTATGGTTGCGATGCTCGAGGGTATGGGCGCTGACGCTATCGGCGTCAACTGCTCGCTCGGTCCGAAGGCGCTCGCGCCTATCGTGGAGGAGTATCTGAAATACGCGTCCGTTCCCGTGCTGGTAAAGCCGAACGCAGGACTTCCGCGCGCTATTGACGGCAAGACCGTCTTTGACGTGCTTCCGGGCGAATTTGCAGGTGACGTCACCGACCTTATAAGGAAGGGCGTACGCATCGCCGGCGGATGCTGCGGTACCACGCCTGCGTACGTTTCCGCTACGTTTATGGAAAGCGGCGAGGTCGAGCCCGTGCCGCTTACTAAAAAGGAGCACACGCTCGTGTCCTCGTACACGCACGCAGTTGAGTTTGGCGGTGAGCCTATACTTATAGGCGAGCGCATCAACCCGACGGGTAAAAAGCGCTTCAAGGAAGCGCTCAAGGCAAACGACATCGACTACATCAGAAAAGAGGGCATCGCGCAAGAGGAAAAGGGCGTGCATATCCTTGACGTGAACGTAGGACTTCCCGAAATCGACGAGGTGTCGATGCTGAAAACCGCCGTCTGCGAGCTTCAGGCGATAACCGCTCTGCCGCTTCAGATCGACACGACCAACGTCGAGGCTATGGAGGGGGCGCTTCGCCGTTACAACGGCAAGGCGATGATAAACTCGGTGAACGGCAAGCGTGAATCTATGGAGGCGGTGTTTCCGCTTGCGAAAAAGTACGGCGGACTTATCGTCGCGCTGACGCTTGACGAGGACGGCATACCCGAAACGGCAGAGGGCAGGCTTGAGATAGCGAAAAGCATTCTCGCCGAGGCAGAGAAGTACGGCATTGACAAAAAGGATATAATCTTCGATCCGCTTGCGCTTACCGTGAGTGCCGACAAGAACGCGGCGCGTGAAACCGCGCGTGCAGTCGCGCTTATCAAAAACGAGCTTGGCGTAAATACGACGCTCGGCGTTTCAAACGTATCGTTCGGACTTCCCGCACGCGATATGGTAAACGGCACGTTCTTTGCGCTGACTCTTGCAAACGGACTCTCGGCGGCTATAATGAACCCGTATTCCGCGGAGATGATGAAAACGTACTACACCTACCGCGCGCTTGCGGGATTTGACGACAACTGCGCGGACTACATCGCGTTTTCCGATACGGTTGCACAGGCCGCCACGGTAACGGCTTCGGTATCAGCCGCGAAGGAGGAGTATGCCTCGGAGCTTCAGCGAGCCGTTATCAAAGGACTCAAGGAGCAGGCAGCCCAGCTTACGGCAGAGCTTATCAAAACCGCAGAGCCATTGACTGTCGTGCAGGAGCAAATAATTCCTGCGCTCAACACAGTCGGCGTCGGCTTTGAAAACAAGACCGTATACCTGCCGCAGCTTTTAATGAGCGCGGAGGCGGCAAAATCCGCATTCGAGGTCATCAAGGCGAATATGTCAAAGGGCGCGGCGAGCGACAAATGTGCGTTCGTTATCGCAACCGTAAAGGGCGACATACACGACATCGGAAAGAATATCGTCAAGCTGCTGCTTGAAAACTACGGCTTTGCCGTCACCGACCTCGGGCGCGACGTTGCGCCCGAAGCGGTCGTTGACGAGGTCGTGCGTATTCACGCGCCGCTCGTTGGTCTCAGCGCGCTTATGACGACGACCGTGCCTGCGATGGAGGAAACCATCAAGGCGCTTCGCGTGAGCGCTCCGTGGTGCAAGGTAGTAGTCGGCGGAGCGGTCTTAAACCGCGAATACGCAGACGCTATCGGCGCGGACAAGTACGCCAAGGACGCTATGGAAGCGGTAAGATACGCTGAAGAAATAAACGCCGAGATCAAATAAAAAACGCCCGGGGTCAACTGAACTCGGGCATTTTTATTAAAATTCGTTGTCGCCGAAAGCGAAGTCGGAGATGAGAGCGGGACGGTAGCCGTGCTCCTCGCACCACTCAACGCTTGCGAAAAGGCGCTGTTTGTAATCGGGAAGATATGCGACGTAATCCTCGTAAAAATACTGCTCGTGAATGAGAAGGTACATAAACGCCTTGTCAGGACGGGTGAGATAGGTGTCAAGATATTCTCTCACCTTTTCGGGCGTGTACTTGTTTATGATAATATCGTCTTTAACGAAGATGATATTTTCCTTGGTGTCCACCCAGAAGTCGCGGTTTTGAGCATGGCGCACCTGCTCGGCATTGAGATAGTAGGATACAGAGGGAACACCGTTTTTGTCAAAGTTGAAGTAACCGTCAATCACGGAGAATCCGAGATCGCGGAATGCGCGCGTGCCGGGAAGAGGCGAGTCTGCCCAGTGCTGTGAGGTAACTCTGTCCATAACCTCTGCGCCTGCAAAGCGAATGATCTCGTCTGCAACTCTCTTGCCCTCCTCCATTACCTGCTCGTAGCTTGCGTTCTTGTACGGGCTGTCGGGAAGGTCAGCGGTTGCGTGGAAGGAAAGGCGAAGCCAATCGGAGTTCTTTATAAATTCGTCCTTGTACTTGACGGGGAACATTGTAAGGTTGAAGCTCTTATCAACCGTTTCGTAGTAGATGTGCATATGGGTGTGCGTGCCGTACTTATCGTGAAGCTCGCGGTAGAGTGCGAAGAACGGATCGTCAAAGATGGAGTCGTATTCATCTTGATGCTTATAGATGTTCTGAAGGCTCATAACCACGTCGTCTACGCCGATGCGGTAGGTCTTGTATCCACCCTTAAACCAGAAAAGAGTAATCTTTTCTTCTTCCGAAGTTTCGGTGCAGGTAGCGCAAACCTCGGTACGATATGCGGCGAAGGGAAGCTGTACGGTATAAACTCCCGATTCGGTTTCTGTGGCGGTAAGTCCGTTTACAGTAACGGTTGAGTTCGGCTTTGCAGATAGGGTGACGGGAACGGTCAAAACGCCGTTTTCAAGAACGCCGTCAAGCTCCTCAAAAAGAACGTCGCCGTCGATCGGTGCAATAAATTTAAGCTTGTTTTCAGTCATTTGTGTATACCCCCAAATAAAATTTGCTGTAATTCTTTGTAATATTATAATTCATTCGCAGGTGTTTGTCAAGTGTTAGTTTTCGCCGTAGAGTATCTCTGCAAGCGTTGAATATGCCTCGGCGAACTTGCCGTTCGGCTTGTTGTGAAAGAGTTCCTTGTTCAGTAGATACACTCTGCCTTCCTTGACCGCGCGAAGGCTTTGCCAAACCGGGTTGTCACCGTACACGCGCTCGATATGCTCCATAGCGGCGCCCACACCTGCGTGACATTGTACCAAAATTATATCGGGATCGGCGGCGTACACGCTTTCGAGATCTATCGGTATTCGCTCGGCGGCGTAGCCAAAGCGCTCGTAGTCGGGGTCTGCGACGTTTACGGCTCCCATAGCCGCTATCATTTCACCAAGGACTGTGTGCGAGGTGTTTGCAGATAAGCTTTCCGTGCCCGAGAAGATGCAGAGCACCGTCGGAGCGTTTTCGACCTCTATTGCGGCGAGGACCGCCGTCACCTCGTCGAGCGCCTTTAGTGCAACGCTTTCCCATAATTCAGGCTTGCCGTTTAGGTGGCAGAATACCTTGAACCATTTGAGATAATCGGCAAAGTCGTCGTAATCCGCGGCGATCACGGGTATATCGGCAACGAGCGCAGGTTCGCTTATCGTGTCGTAGCCGCTCATAGCGGTTGAACATATTATAAGATCGGGCGAGAGGGAGATTATTTTCTCGATATCCCAGCTTTTGCTTACGGCAGATGCGGATACCACGCTCATACCGTTATCCTTTGTGATATCACGCCCAATATGCTGTAAATAAAGCTCGACCGAAGAATCCGCACCGATACAGCCGATGACCTCGCCGCCTGCCTCATACCAAAGCGTTGTGAGGCTCGCGTAAAGTCCGACTGTACGCTCGGGATTTTTTTGTATCGTGACACTCTCGCGCCCCGAGGCGTCGGTGAAGGTCACGCTGTCCTCGTCTACAGTAACAGCGTTTGCTTTTTCGAGAAAATCCTCGCGAAGCGACGATGCCTTTTCGTTATCGGCAGGCGTGCACGAGCAAAGCGTACCGAGCGTAAGAAGCACGGCTGTAAGAAAAGGAAATAACCGTTTCATTGACGCTCACCTCCAAGCCTTTCACGTGCGATAAAGTACGGACAGCCGTGTGCAGTATCGTAAAGCACGTCTGCGTTTATACCGAATATGCGCGCGAGGTTTTCGCGTGTTACGACCTCGTCGGGTGTGCCGCAGACGCATACGCTACCGTCCTTTATAGCGCAGATAATATCAGAGTAGCGCGCCGCCATATTGATGTCGTGCAGTACACAGAGTACCGTAAGTCCAAGCTCGCTTGAAAGCTTCTTTATAAGCTCCAAGACTTCGACCTGATATCCGATATCGAGATATGTCGTCGGCTCGTCGAGGATAAGTATATCCGCTTCTTGTGCAATCGCCATAGCTATCCACGCACGCTGCGCCTCTCCGCCCGAAAGGGAAGCGACGGCACGGTCTTGGAGCGCGCTAAGCCCTGTGAGCTCTATCGCGCGCTCGACGGCATCGGTGTCTGATTTTGTAAGTCCGCGGGCTAATTTTCTGTACGGGTAGCGTCCGAGCGAAACGAGCGTGTAGACGTCCATATCGTCGGGTACCGTGTGCGACTGCGGCAGATATGCGATTTTTTGTGCGAGTGCTTTCGGCGAGTAGCCGCCAATAGGCTTATCCTCTAAAATCACGTTGCCGACGCTTGGTGTGAGTGTGCCGAATACGGTTTTCAGAAGCGTTGATTTACCGCTTCCGTTTTCGCCGATGACCGTTAGTATCTTGCTCTTTGGCACGTCGAGCGTGAACTCACGTAAAACGGGAGCTTTGCCGTAGCCGACGGTGATATTTTTAAAGCCGAAATACATCACGAACGCTCCTTTCTCGTGCGCAGAAGCCATAAAAAGAACGGTGCGCCGATAAGCGAGAGAATTATTCCGACTGGTATTTCACCCGGTGACATTATTACGCGTCCGAGCGTGTCGCATAGTGTGACGAGCGAAAAACCGAGAAGTGTCGCGGTGGGGAAAAGATATTTGTAGTCCGAGCCAGCGAGCAGGCGCGCGATGTGTGGCACGATAAGTCCGACGAAGGCGATAAGTCCCGCCGCGGATACGGCAGCTCCTGCAAGGAGCGAGGACACAACTATCAAAAAGAAACGAAATCCTTCAACTCGCAGTCCAAGTGAGCGTGCGACGTCGTCGCCGAGCATAAGCACGTTCATTTTTTGCGGCAGAAGCAGACAAATTACACAGCCAACGAGTGCATAGGGAAGTACAGAGAAAAAGTCGGACCACACCGCTCCGTTAAGTCCGCCGACAAGGAAGCCCGACACACTCGAAAGCGAGTCGGGAAACGCCGTTTTTATCATATCGCTCAGCGCGCCGAAAAGCGCGGATACAGCTATACCCGACAGTATCATTTTGACGGGAGTGACGCCCCTTTGATATGCGAGCGCGTATATAAGCATAGTCGTTAAGAATGCGCCGAGGATTGCGCCGATCGGTAAAAGATGCGAGTGGGCCGGGAAAAGCGCAAGTGTAAGGTAGCCGACAAAGCTCGCGCCCGACGTAACACCGACGGTTGAGGGAGATGCGAGATCGTTTCGCATAACTCCCTGCAGTATACAGCCCGATAGGGAAAGGCATATTCCCACAAGTCCGCCCACGAGTACACGCGGCAGACGCAGCTCAAACACAAGCAGCCTTGCAGCACTGTCGTCGTTTACAAACAGCGCGCGCAAAATTTCACCGAGCGAAAAGCGAACGCTTCCGACGGATATAGACAAAAGCGTTGATATTACACAAAGTGCGCCGAGTGCGGCGATGATGATACCGCGAGAGCGTGTGCCTTTCATAGCGTTCTCCTTTCAAAAAAATAAGATTATACCTTGATAATTGTACCATTATTTCACCCGATTGTCAATACGCGCTTGATTGGTAAAATATTTTCTCAAAGGCTATTGACAAATCGCAAAAAAGGTGATAAAATATAACAAAATAAACCGTTGAAGCGGAGATAAAGTCAAAGAAGGACGTCACAGAGAGCCTGCGTTGGTGGAAGTCAGGCACGACACCGTTTGGCAAATGGACCGCCGAGGGAGTGAACCAAAGGCTTTGCCGAGTATTTCGCTACGTATAGCCCACGTCAGAGGCAAAGGGTATGTGGGTACCCGAAAAGTGTGCGCGTCAGGCGCAAATCAAGGTGGCACCGCGGATAGAGTGTTTGCTCGTTCGTCCTTGGCAGAGATGCTTCTGTCGAGGAATTTTTTTGTTTTGGAGGACAGGCAAATGGTGCTGTTAACAAAGCGATGGCGACTTTTCAATATACGCTGATATACTACACAAAATATAGATTATGAGAGGATACGATTATGAAGCTTAACAACGTTGATTTTGAAACGTATTTTAACAATTACCCCGATAAGGACGGCTACTTCGGCAAGTACGGCGGCGTTTACATCGAGGACAAATTAAAGGACGCTATGGCGGAGATAACGCAGGCGTACTACTCTATCTGCCAGTCGAGAAAGTTTATTGCCGAGCTTCGCAGAATAAGAAAAGAGTTTCAGGGCAGACCTACCCCCGTGTCGCACCTTGAGCGCCTTTCGGACGCGCTCGGCGGCAGAGTACAGCTTTATGCAAAGCGCGAGGACTTAAACCACTCGGGCGCTCACAAGCTTAACCACTGTATGGGCGAGGCGCTTCTTGCAAAGTATATGGGCAAGAAGAAGGTCATCGCCGAAACCGGTGCAGGTCAGCACGGCGTTGCACTTGCGACTGCGGCGGCATACTTCGGACTCGAGTGCGACATTTATATGGGAAGCGTTGACATCAAGAAGCAGGCACCAAACGTAGCGCGTATGAAGATACTCGGCGCGAACGTAGTTGAGGTAACTCACGGTCTTAAGACGCTTAAAGAGGCTGTTGACGCGGCGTTCGACGCTTACAGCAAGGAGTATAAGGATTCTATCTACTGCATCGGCTCGGTGCTCGGACCGCACCCGTTCCCGATGATGGTGCGCGACTTCCAGAGCGTTGTCGGTATCGAGGCAAGAGAGCAGTTTATTGATATGACGGGACATCTTCCGAGCGCAATCGTAGCGTGCGTTGGCGGCGGCTCGAACGCGGCTGGACTTTTCGCAGGCTTTCTCAACGATCCCGTTGACATTTACGGTATCGAGCCCCTCGGCAGAGGTCCGAAGCTTGGCGATCACGCGGCGAGCCTCAAGTACGGCACCGAGGGCATTATGCACGGCTTTAACAGCATTATGCTCAAGGACGAAAACGGCGATCCTGCACCCGTTTACTCGGTGGCGAGCGGACTTGACTACCCCTCGTCGGGCCCCGAGCACGCATTCCTTCAGGAGATAGGCAGAGTTAAGTACGACGTTATCGACGACGAGGAAACCATCGACGCGTTCTTTAAGCTTGCAAGACTTGAGGGTATCATTCCCGCAATCGAAAGCTCGCACGCAGTTGCGTACGGTATGAAGCTTGCAAAGACGATGGAGCACGGCTCGGTGCTTATCAACCTCTCCGGCAGAGGCGACAAGGATATGGACTACGTTCTCGAAAATTTCGGACTCAGATAAAATAAAGGCACGGCGCGAATCGTTCGATTCGCGCCGTGTTTTTAATAAGTGGCTAATTCTATTATGATGTCGCCCGTGTCCGTCGTTATTTCGCAAATTCCGCCGCTCGTTTTCGGGACGCTCACCTTGCCCGTATCGGTGGCGACGTAGAAGGTTTTGGGCGTATGAAGCGTTCCGCGAACGTCGCCCGTGTCCGTTTTGACGGATATTGAAGCGGCATCGGCGTTTTCGAACGTAACGTCGCCCGTGCTTCGCTCAACGTCCATATTGTTCTCAACGTATACGTTGGTTAAAACGATTTTGCCCGTATCACCCGTTGAGGTGAGATTTTGGCAGGTGACGTTCTTCAGGAGCGTTTTGCCGGTGCTGACCTTCAGGGTAACGTCGCCCGAGCAGGTCACGCCCGAAGCCGTTATCTTGCCCGTAGTAACGGAAAGGTCAAGCGAGGCGGCGGATATACCGTCAATCTTTATGTCACCTGTGCTCGTGCGAGCGTTGATGCTATCAAAGCTGAAGCCTTCGGGGATCACAATATCTCCCGTGCTTTCGTTAACATTCAGCGTGCCGTAAGCACCCTCGGGCAGATATACCGTTATTTTGGGAGCTCCAAAGGTTATACCGATATACTCGTGCCATTTTCTCGTGTCTATAAGCTCGATCGTGAGCGTACCGTCCTTTACGGTAACGGAATGCTTGCTGTTTTCCCACTCACGGCAGACGACGGTGGTTGCCGCGCCGTCAGAGGCAACAAACGTAATATCCGCTGTGTCAGTAACGATAGATATATTCTCGTAGCCTTCGGCGATTTCATATTCGCTCGTTTCGAGTTTGGACGTTGAAAGCTTTGTGAAATCCCATTTAAGAGCCATCATAGCACCTCCGAAAATTACAGTACCGATTAAAATAAGCGCCGCAGCGACGATAAGCCAAATTTTTGTTTTGCCGTTCATTATTCCGCCTCCTTTTTGGAAAAACAACGCTTAATGAAAGAGGAGAGCCTTTTTGTTAGCAGTACGGCGCCGTCAGTCGCCGCCTTGCAGATGCAAAAGAGGAATATGGCAAGTCCTGCGAGAACAAGGCTCGCGCCTATCAAGGCGACACCCGTGAAAGCGCGCGCGGTAAAAACGGTGCCGATTCCCGCGGCGAGCGCAGCGACGGACGATGCGGCAACCGATCCAAACGCCGCCCACAGCGAGATTATCACCGCCCACAGCGAAGCGTAAAGCGAAAATATAACCGCAAACGCCGCAACAAGCAGGGAAATCCATACGGGCGCGCCTAAAATGAGCAGTATAACCGTGAGCGCAGAGGGCTTGCGCGTACGCTTCTTAGTATTTACCGCCTCGTTTGGTGTGATATCGCCGACTATTTGTGCGGCTATATCCTCGGGCGTGCCGAGCTCTGCTACGGCGTCCTCCTCGCTCATACCGCTCTCGATACGCTCGTCTATCATTTCAGCATAATAGTCAAGCGAGCGTTTCGCGTCGTCCCTCGGTATGTCGCTCAGAAGCCCGTCGAGTCTGTAAAGAAATTCACTTTTCTTCACCCAAGTCACTCTCCTTCATTACGAAATTGTATATCGAAAGCATTTCGTTCCAATCAAGCTTGAATTGCTCTATTCGCGCGCGTCCAAGCTCGGTGATTCGGTAATACCTTCGCAGTCTGCCGTTGTATTCGGCGCTTCTTGCTAAAATAAGCTCTGCCGCCTCGAGTCGGCGCAGAATAGGGTAGAGCGTAGACTCGGATATCTCAAGATACGGTTTTATATCCTGGATTATCTTATATCCGTAGGTATCGTCGTCCTTGATAGCGGCAAGTACACAAACGTCAAGAAGACCTCTTTTAAGTTGTATGTCCATGTAGATACCTCCTCTCACATAATACTATACCACACACAGTATTGTTTGTCAAGTGCTTACTAAAAAAACTGCGCGGAATTAGCGTGATGTCCTTAACGGACAATCACGCAGTCAAATCCGTCTTCGACGGATGAAATCCACCTTTAGTGGGTGAAATCGCTTACGCGATGAAATCTTGCTTCGCAGGGAGAAGGAAGACGGATTTGATTTCATCCAAGGCGGTAGCCTTGGATTTCATCTGAACGAAGTGAAGATTTCATCGTGGCTTGACACGATTTCATCAGGAAGCAGAAAAAGAGAGAACAGAATGGATTTCCATTTCGTTCTCTCTTTGCTATTTATCGCAAGTTTCGCATTTATATAACAAATGCATCGGGCTATGACCATACTCCCTTTGTTTGCTCCGATAAGAACATCACCCTTTGTGGAGAGGGCTTTTGCTTTACCTATCAAAGAATAACCAGTCCCATTGAAACGAACGCCACGAGCGCACACGCGCCTCCAAGACAAAGATCGCTCGGTGTGTGCCGTCCCAAGGCAACGGACGACCAAACTACCGCCGCCGCGATAATCGCGCACGGTATAGCCCACACCCAGCCCATAAAGTACACGGCAAAGAGAAGCGGTCCGAGCACGCCGCAAGCGTGTCCGCTTGCCTTCAAATGGAATACTTTATTGAAAATCAGCAAGAGCACGACGGACAAAAGATACGCCGTCACGATAAATTTGAACTCATCCGTGGCACGGCTGATAAGCGCGTACGAAAAGCCGATAATATAGCCGACGGCACTCGTCACGAACGCGAGAGCGCGCTGACCGTCGCGGCCTCTGCCCCGAAAGCCGGGGACAATCGGCTGAAGCGGATATGCGAGCGCAGGAATAAGCGCAAGGCATATCACCGCCATCAAAAAGTCGGCGACACCTCTGAAGGTCGTACCTCGGACGAAAAATATGACTGTAAGCAGAGCCGTTACCAAAATCGGCGGCACGGTAATCACACGGAAAATTTTTGCAATAATTTTTTTGCACATTTCTTTTCACCTCAAAGCTTTTGTTTGGTCTAATTATATCCCCTCGCGCCAAATATATCAACCTACGCTTTGATTTTGTGCCCCACGCCTCAAAATTTGGGTACTACCAAAAGAAAACGCAACTCTACCGACAGTAGAGTTGCCGCAAAAGGTGCGTATTAGCCTGACTTTTTCACGCTTTGGCGTCTTATAAAGAAGCAAAGCAAAACGATAAGCTGTCCGGGCACCCCCACGAGTAAAAGCTGCCAATAGTTTGCCCCGACAGACAGAAAAACGAAATACACCGCCGCTAAAACACTCCAAACGAGCGCCGAAATAGAAATAAACCGCCAAAGTCTGTTCCCCCACAGCGCGTTGAACACGGTGAGCAGTATCGCGGACACAACGAGCGTATACGCGAATATGAGCGGATACGTAAAGCCCGAGAGGTGCATTATCACGAACGCAAGCACGGCAACCGTCCATACGCCGAGGAGCGATATGAGCGACACGCTTACGTGGTTCACCCTTGAGCCGACACCCGGCATTTTTTCGCTCTCCTCGTGCGAGTGAAGCAGGTAGTCAACGTTGCAGCCGAAAAGCTCGGACATTTTAAGAAGCACGTATGCATCCGGAATACCCTCGGCACGCTCCCACTTTGAAACCGCCTTGTCGGAATAAGAAAGCGCGGCACCAAGCTCAAGCTGCGTCATATTATTTTGTGTCCTGAGTGCGGTAATATTTTTGGCTACCACAGACCTAAGCTCTGCATCCTGCATCAAAGCGCCCTCCTTGCTCGTGTGTGATACTTTAAGTATAATACAATTTCCGTATTTTTTCAATAAGCGTCGGGATAAGTTTTAAAAAAATTTATTTTTTCACCCCGTCACGGTGCCGGATAAGCAAAAACACATAAATTTTGCCGAAAAACACATTTAATAATGACTCGCTATGTGTTATAATTTTATTGTTACATCATTATGGGACGTACAGAAAGGACGAATTACTATGGACAAGAAAGCCGCATTTTTTATCGACGACGTTATCTGGGTTTTACGCGACCTGACAAGGCAGCGCCCCGCATCCATGTGGGATAATCCTTTTATGGCAATACTCAAAAAGGCACACGACGATTACGGCGTTAAAACACAGCTTCATCTTTTTTACCAAACTTCCCATTGGTACGGCATCGACAAGTTTTCGCTCGCCGATATGACCGATGCCTACAAGGCAGAGTTTGAGGCTGCTGCCGACTGGTTAAAGCTCGGCTTCCACTCGCTCGAGGAGTGGCCCGACTATCCGTTTATAAACGCGGATTACGAGTACGTTGACACCGTATTCAAGCGCACCTATAACGAGGTCTGCCGCTTTGCAGGAGCAGGCTCCTTTGCAAAATCCACCGTACCGCACTGGATTCCTATATCAAGAGAAGGCGTGAAGGCTCTCGCGGACAACGGTATTCGCGTAACCTATGCTTCCTGCGGAACCAAGGTAGACTGGGACGGCGATCAGATGTCACTCCCTTACGGTCACTCCTTCAGACTTTTACATAACAAAAAGCCCGAGTCGGGCGTATATGTGAAGGATACCAAGGATCTTGCTATCGCAAGAGCGCTTTGCTCCCACAACCATATCACCACAGAGGCCCACGAAAACATCTACGGCAAGCTCGCTACCGTTAAGGACAAGGAATTTGACACGTATTATATGCCCGCAACACAACTCGTTTTAAATCTCTCCTCGCTTTCCGAGCTCAAGGATGAGATATTGAGCTACACCGGCCACGAATACATCGGTGCCGGCAATCACGAGCAGTATTTCTACTCCGATTACTACGCATATCAGCCCGATTACGCCGAGAAGATCTATACGATGGGTAAGGTACTCAGCGAAGCAGGATACACGTTTATGTTTATGGAGGATCTTCCCACAAACAAATGATTTTGTCATATAAATTTATGATAATGCCTTGACAAAGTTTTGGCTAAATGCTACAATACCATTGTGATATTCCACCCGATGTTAATTCGTCGGGTATACAAAAAGCAAGCACAAGATCAACACTACATAACATTTGGGAGAATTACTATGGAAAAGAAAGCCGCATTTTTCATCGACGACGTCATCTGGGTTTTCCGTGATTTAACAAGACAGCGCCCGAGGTCGCTTTGGGACAATCCCTATATGGCGATGTTTAAGAAGGCACACGACGAGTACGGCGTGAAAACACAGCTTAATCTTTTTTACAGAACCTCATTCTATTACGGCGACGATGAGTTTTCGCTCGCCGATATGACCGACGCGTACAAGGCGGAATTCGAGGCTGCGTCCGATTGGCTGAAGCTCGGTTTCCACTCCAAGGAGGAATTCCCCGACTACCCCTTCATCAACGCGGACTACTCTACCGTAGACAACGTTTTTAGGCGCATTTATAACGAGATCTGCCGTTTTGCAGGTGCAGGCTCGTTTGCAAAATCCGTTGTACCCCATTGGATTCCGATATCCAAGGAAGGTCTGCGTGCACTCGCTGACAACGGCATTTGCGTAACTTACGCGTCCTACGGTGTCAAGGGCGAATGGGACGGCAACCACTCCTCACTTCCGTACGGCTGGTCGGCAAGACTTTTGCAAAACAAGAAGCCCGAATCGAGCATTTATCAGAAGCACACTATGGTTGCCTCTATGACAAAATCCCTCTGCTCGTATAATCATATATCCGAGGAGGAGCACGACGCTATAGCCACAAAGCTCGCGACCGTAAAGGATAAGGAGCTTGATATGTGTTATATGCCGTCCGCGCATATGATTTTAAACAACGTAAAGCTTCCCGTGCTCGAGAACGAGCTTTCAAAATACGTCGGCAACGAATTCATTTCCGTCGGCAATCACGAGCAGTATTTCTATCCGGATTACTACGCATATCAGCCCGACTACGCAGAAAAGATCTACACAATGGGCAAGGTGCTTCGTGACGCAGGCTACTCGTTTATGTTTATGGAGGAGCTTCCCACAAACGGCTGATCCGATGCTTTGCGTACAAAAGTGCAAAAATATCGGCAAAAAATACATTCAATTATAAAGTATAGCGTGCTATAATTTGACTATAGTGAGCCCGTTAGGTTCAAACTGATTTCATTAAGATATATGGAGATACAGATATGGCATTCTATATGGAAAAAATGACTGTTCGCGAGCTTACGCTTGCGATGGAAAAGACCAGAACCGTAGTTATCCCCACGGGAGTCGTTGAGCAGCACGGCTTTCACCTACCGCTCTCGACGGACATTTTAAACTCGGTTATGCCCACCGTTTTGGCAGGCGACAGACTTAACGCTGTCGTTGCGCCCTCCGTCAACTACTGCTTCTCGGGCGGCGAGCTTCTCGGCACTGTAAACGTAAGCCCGAACACGTTCGGTCTTTACATTTCCGAAATCGTTTCCGAATTCGTTCGTATGGGCTTTGAAAACGTTATTATTCTCCTCGGTCACGCCGGCACGGATAATATAAACGCGCTTCGCAACAGTCTGCAGATGCTCCTTCGCAGAAACAAGGACGTTGCAGACAAGATCACCCTCTCGCTTGTCGAGGCGTGGAATCTCTCTCCGACGTGGCAGTCAGGCTTCAAATTCGAGCCCGAGCACGATTTCCACGCAGGTATGATGGAAACCGCACTTATGATGTATTGGGCGCCCGAAAACGTACGCGACGAGATCGTTATGGACGAGGATTACTACGCGCGTATGATGCGCACCGACCAGGATTGGTTTGAAAAGCGCACCAAGCCTATCGACACGCCGTTTATCATCGAAACGGTCGGTCAGCGTGACGAGATCAAGGTTGGCGTTATGGGCTTCCCCGAGCGCGCTACCGCCGAGCTTGGCAAGACTATCTGCGACGAAATAATCGACAATCTCGTGGCATACGTAGACAAGCTTGAAAATTTCAGAAAGAATAAGTAACAAAAAAGCCTTGCAGCTTTGCAAGGCTTTTCATTTTATTCTTCACCCACGTGGCGGATGACCTTTTTGTATATACGCACAAGAAAGAAGGTCGATAGGACCACCGATGCAAGCTCCGCTATCGGGAAGGACAGCCACACGAGGTTGATATTGCCCGTCAGCGACATAAGATACGCCACGGGAAGCAAAACTCCAAGCTGTCGCGCCGCCGAGGTGATAAGGCTGTAAACGCCGTTGCCGAGCGCCTGAAACACCGAGCCGACCGTGATGCAGAAGCCTGCAAATACGAAGCTCAAGCTGATAAGTCTGAGCGCCGGAGTGCCGATTTCTATCATTTTATCAGACGCGTCGAACAAGAGAAGAAGCTTATCCGGCACGAGCTGCATAGCCGCAACGCCTGCAAGCATTATCAGCACCGCGTATACACAGCCGACCTTGATAGTCTTCATCATACGCTCGCGCCGTCCGGCTCCGTAGTTGTAGCTGACTATCGGCACAACGCCGTTATTAAGACCGAATACGGGCATAAATATAAAGCTTTGGAGCTTGAAATACGCGCCGAACACGCTCACCGCAGTTTCGCCGATAGCCTCGAAGCCGAGAAGAATAGTGTTCATTCCAACCGTCATAACCGAGCCTATCGACTGCATTATGATTGACGGCACACCGATCTTGTAAATAGCCGCGATAGCTTTTATATCCGGTCGGTATTTTATCGGGTTTACGGTTATCTCTTTATTGAAGCGGACGTTGAAAACGATAGCAAGCACGGCTGCCGCTATCTGACCGATTACAGTCGCAATAGCCGCCCCGGCAATGCCCATTGCAGGTATTCCGAGTGCGGGTACGCCGAAGATAAATATCGGATCAAGTATAATGTTCATTATCGCGCCGACGCCCTGCGTTGCCATAGCGAGCACGGTCTTACCGGTCGATTGCAGGAGTCGCTCGAAAATAAACTGTCCGAAAAGTCCGATTGATGCGCACTGAACGATCTGGAGATATATGATAGCACCGTCTGCCATAACGGCGTTATCGGTCTGCATCCGAATAAACGCAGGCGCTACGAATATTCCTACCAGCAAAAACACGATATAACTGCAAGCCGCAAGAAATATGCCGTTGTTTGCTATGCTGCTCGCGCCCTCGCGGTTCTTTTCGCCAAGGCGCTTGGAGAGCAACGCATTTACGCCGACGCACGTTCCGCCGCCTACGGCAATCATAAGCATCTGAAGCGGAAACGCGAGCGACAGCGCGCCGAGCATCTGCTCACCGATCTCGCTTATGTGCGAAACGAAGATACTGTCAACGACGTTGTAAAGCGCCTGCACGAGCATTGATGCCATCATCGGAAGGCTCATCGTCAAAACAAGCTTGTTTATCGGCATCGTGCCCATTTTATTTTCTTTTCTTTGCGTAGTCATTTCTTTATCCATAAGTTTAGTGTCCTAACTATATCATAAATAGCACGAGGTGGCGCTTTTGCGTCACCTCGATTTTTTTAAACGGTGTGGATCTTGTTAGCCGCATCAGCCGTGCCGTCAACGCCGTACTGCTGATTTTTTCTCCACTCGAAGAACTTGGTCGCAACCTGCTCGAAAAGCGCGTAGGAAAGCACGTCCTCGTCCTGTACTGCCCACGGCTTTACAGCCTCGCGAAGCTTTTCAAGCTCGGGAGCGAGGTCGTCCGCCGGGCGGTAGGTGATAGGCTCGAGATCGCCGATGATCTTCTTCTGGAAATCGGGCTTTATGGGCATCGGCGACTTACCGTATTCGCCGCGTACAAGTCCCTTAAACTCCTTGGTTACGTTCTTGTAGCGCTCGCCCATAATTACGTTGAACACAGCCTGCGTGCCGACGATCTGACTCGACGGAGTTACGAGAGGCGGATAGCCTGCGTCCGCTCTTACGCGCGGAACCTCCTCAAGAACCTCGATAAACTTATCGGACTTGCCTGCCTGCTTGAGCTGGGAAACGAGGTTCGAGAGCATGCCGCCGGGAACCTGATAAAGAAGCGCGTTTACGTCTACCTTCAGCACCTTGGGATCAAGGAGCCCGCTTTCCATATACTTCTCGCGAAGCGGCATAAAGTACTTGGAAATTTCGTCAAGCTTTGCAAGGTCGAGTCCCGTGTCGTACTTGGTGCCTGCAAGAGATGCAACGAGCGGCTCCGTAGGCGGCTGGGACGTACCCATAGCCATAGGCGAGATAGCAGTGTCAACGATATCAACGCCCGCCTCGATTGCCTTGAGAAGCGTCATCGACGCAACGCCTGCGGTATAGTGAGTGTGAAGCTGAATCGGCACCTTTACGGTTTCCTTCATCGCCTTTACGAGCTCGTAAGCATCGTAGGGCTTTAAAAGTCCTGCCATATCCTTGATGCAGATAGAGTCAGCACCCATTTCCTCAAGCTGACGCGCGTACTTGGTGTAGTATTCAGTCGTGTAAACGGGACCGGTCGTGTAGGAAACCGCCGCCTGAACGTGACCGCCTTCCTTTTTGGTTGCGTTTATAGCGGTCTTGAGGTTGCGGGGATCGTTAAGCGCGTCGAAGATACGCAGAATGTCGATACCGTTTGCTATCGACTTCTGTACGAAATACTCAACGACGTCGTCCGCATAGTGGCGGTAGCCGAGGATATTCTGTCCGCGGAAAAGCATCTGAAGCTTTGTGTTCTTCACAGCCGCGCGGATCTTGCGAAGACGCTCCCACGGATCCTCGTTTAAGAATCTCATACAGGAGTCGAACGTTGCGCCGCCCCACGCCTCGAGAGAGTGGTAGCCGATGCCGTCCATTTTTTCGAGAATAGGAAGCATTTCATCGGTGGTCATACGAGTCGCAACGAGTGACTGATGCGAGTCGCGGAGCACCGTTTCAGTAATTTTTACCTGTGCCATTTATATGTTTCCTCCATATATATCGGATTTATGTAATAGCGTATCAGTTGAACATCGAGAGGAACACGCCTGCGGCAACGGCAGAGCCGATAACGCCTGCAACGTTCGGTCCCATAGCGTGCATAAGAAGGAAGTTTGCGGGGTTAGCCTTCTGTCCCTCAACCTGCGAAACGCGTGCCGCCATAGGAACGGCGGAAACGCCTGCCGAGCCAATAAGGGGATTGATCTGTCCCTTGGTAACAAGGCACATAATCTTACCCGTGATAAGACCGCCGCAGGTGGAGATGCAGAACGCAGTAAGACCGAGCGCGATTATCGAAAGGGTGTTGATGCTCAGAAAGTTTTCGGCATTCGCCGTAGCACCTACCGAAACACCGAGGAAGATAGTAACGATGTTCATAAGCTCGTTCTGCGCGGTTTTGGAAATACGGTCGGTAACGCCGCTGACGTTAGCAAGGTTACCGAGCATCAAGAAGCCTACGAGCGGAGCCGCATCGGGAACGATTACAGCAACCACGACGGTTACGACGATGGGGAAGAGCAAAAGCTCAACGCGCGAAACGGGACGGAGCGGCTTCATAACGATCTCGCGCTCCTTCTTGGTGGTAAGCAAACGCATAAACGGCGGCTGAATTATCGGAATAAGCGCCATATACGAGTACGCCGCTATAGCGATTGCACCGAGAAGCTGGGGAGCGAGCGTTTTGGTTACGAGGATAGCCGTAGGGCCGTCCGCGCCGCCGATAATACCGATAGACGCCGCCTCCATCGGGCTGAATCCGATAAGAAGCGCGCCGAAGAATGCAACGAATACGCCAAGCTGTGCGCCTGCGCCCATAAGAAGGCTCTTGGGGTTAGCGATAAGCGAGGTGAAGTCGGTCATTGCACCAACGCCCATAAATATGAGCGAGGGGTATACGCCAAGCTTAACGCCAAGATAGAGGATATCTATAAGGCCGCCGCTGTTGGCTACCGTTTTAAGTATCATCGACATAGTAGCGTGCTCACCCTCGGCAATAAGTCCGAGATTTACGTAATACTCGTCGAAGAAAAACTCGGTGTGTATAAGATTAGCGCCGGGAAGGTTTGCAAGAAGCATACCGAACGCTATCGGCAGCAAAAGAAGCGGTTCAAACTTCTTCGCTATCGCAAGATATATGAGAACGAACGCGATGCACCACATAACGACGGTCTTCCACCAATCGCCCGTCTCAAAGAGTCTTACGACACCGGTCGTGTCAATAAAATTCTGAATTGTTTCTAACATATCCGTACCTCTTGATAGTTGTCGAGGTATCAGTTAAGGGTAACGAGAACGTCGCCGGAGTTTACGGAAGCGCCCTTCTGTACGTTTACGGAAGCAACGGTACCGTCCTCGGGAGCAGGAATATCGTTTTCCATCTTCATAGCCTCGAGCACGCAAAGCACGTCGCCCTTCTTAACCGCCTGACCAACGGTTACGTTCATCTTAAGAATGTTTCCGGGCATCGGAGCGCTAACTGTTACTGCGCCTGCAGAACCTGCAGGTGCCGCAGGCTTTGCTGCCGGTGCGGGAGCTGCTGCCGGAGCTGCCGGAGCAGCAACGGGTGCCACGGGAGCCGCTACGGGTGCAGATACACCTGCCACAAGCTCCTCTACCTCTACTTCGTATACGTTACCGTTTACGGTCACACTAAATCTTCTCATTATCGTTATCTCCTTTATAATTATTTTTTCGCCGTACGTCTGAACGATACGACTCTGAAGGATGTTTCGGGGGCATCCATCACTACCGCAATAGCCGCGGTTATTGCCGCGATAAGCTCTGCGTCGTCCGCCGCCCTCGGCGCGACGGGCGCCGGAGCAGGTACAGCCACAGCAGGTGCAGGTGCAGTTTCGGAGGATTGTTTCTTGCCGCCCTTATAAAAGACAAGCTTAAACACGGAAAGGACCGCCAAAAGAATAATAAGCACTGAAAAAATAACGCACATACCAAGAAGCGCCGTCTTAAGTCCGTACGGAATCGCCTCGGAAAGCTCCATAGCCTTTGTGGGGTCAAACGTGTCCGTAAGAAAAACAGGATTAGTTATCATAGTAAGCCTCCCAAATTAAAGCGGAAGGTTGTTGTGACGCTTCTTCGCGCACAGCTCGTTCTTAGCGCCAAGCATTTCAAATGCCGCCGCGGTACGCATACGAAGCTCATCGAGATTTATAATATCGTCGATCTCGCCCGCCTTTGCTGCAACTACGGGAGAAGCCATTACGCTGTCCCACTCGTTTTCGATCTCCGCGCGCTTATTGTTATCAGTAACCTTATCGTTCCAAGCGAATGCAACCGCACTCTTGGTGGGCATAGCGCTTATCTTAGCGCTCTCGCAAGCAAGCGCGATATCCGCGCCGATAGCCTTCGAGCCCATAAGCGTGTAAGGGGCGCCGTAAGCCTTGCCGAGCACTACGGTAACCTTTGCCATCTCGCTCGAAGCGTAAGCCGAAGCGAGCTTTGCGAGAGCCGCCGCGTACTGTGCCTTTTCAGCCTCAACGCGCGTATCATAGCCCTCGGTATCAACGAGAGTTAAAACGGGGATCTTGAAGCAGTCGCAGAAGGAGATAAATCTTGCCGCCTTGCGAGCCGAGCAAGCGGTAAGCTTGCCGCCGTTATGTGCCGGCTGATTTGCAACCACGCCGACCACCATACCGTTAAGCGTAATAAAGCCTGTCAGCATAGCCTTCGCCCAATCGCCGCCAAGAGAGAGGAACTCGCCGTTATCGGAGATAGCCGAGATAACGTCTGTCATATTGTAGCCCTGCGCGCCGACGATTGCACTAACGTCGGGGGTAAGGCGGTTTATCTCGTCGGTAACAGCCGCGTAAGCCGTGCCGTCGGTGTTGTTCTGCGGAACGTAGGAAAGGAGCTTTCTCGTGTAGACAAGCGCATCGTTTACGCTGTCGCAAACGGCACTTACCTCGCCCTTCTTTGCGGCAGTCTCAATCGTGCCGAAACCCGCATTTTTATCAAGCTCGTTCATAATGAACGGCGGATTTACGTAGAGAGCCGCCTCCTTCGCGCCTACCGCGAAGTCAAACATAGAAGCAACGGTGTTCATTGCGCCGCCGCAGTTGCCTGCGATGACTGCTATCTGAGGAATAACTCCCGATGCGTCGGACACCTTCTTCATTATCTTGCCGTAGCCTGCGAGAGCCTCAACACCCTCCATAACGTACGCTCCTGCGCTATCGAAGATACCGATAACGGGCGCACCGTTCTTGATAGCGAGATCGTAAAGATCGCATATCTTCTTTGCGTGCATAGCTCCGAGCGCGCCCTTCATTCTGGACGGATCCTGAACGAACGCGAACACGAGTCTGCCGTCGATCGCACCGTAGCCCGTAACGACGCCCTCAAGCTCGCACTTATCCTCGCCAAACTCTGCGGCAAGTCTGTGTGCGTACGCGCCGATCTCAGCGAAGGTACCAAGGTCAAAAAGCTGTGCAATACGCTCCTTGGCACAGGACGCCTCGTTTTGCGAGAGGTTACACAGCTCGGCAGCAGAGCTTACGCTCGCGATACCGTTTTGCGTTTTGTTCTCCATATATTTACCTCCAAATTGATTTTAAATTTTTATCTCTCGGGCATTTATGTTATTACGTATAAAAGCTCACACTTTTTATACGAATACCATTCTACCCCATTATAATACTATTATAAATCAAAAATCAGGAAATTGCAATACCTATTTTGATATTTCTTTATATTTCTCTCGCAATTTCGCACGCTCGCAAATATTTACAATATTTGCTTTAATTTGAGAGCGGTATATGGTAGAATATATCCGCAGTAATCAAAAGAAGGGCTTTAACTATGATAATAGATTTTCACACGCACGCATTCCCCGACGCAGTTGCCGCGAAGGCTATCCCGAAGCTTGCGGGCATCGGCGGCATCGAGCCGTACGGCGACGGAACTGCGGGAAGCCTACTTTCCCGTATGGACGAGTGGGGCATTGACGGCGCGGTAATACTCAATATTGCCACCAACCCCAAGCAACAGACTAACGTCAACAATTTCGCAATAGAGATAAACCTAAGGGACGGCAGATTGTGGGCGCTCGGCTCGCTTAATCCGTACAGCGAAAACATTCGCGAGGAGGCACGCCGCCTTCGCGACGCAGGTATTCGCGGCGTCAAAATACACCCCGACTATATGGGCGTGGTTGTAGACGACGAGAAGTTCGACGCGGTTTACGAGGCGTGCATTGAAAACGGCCTTTTCGTGATAACGCACTCGGGCTGGGATTTTTATTCCCCCGATTTTATGCACTGCACGCCGGAGCGCATACTTAACGTGCTTAATAAATACCCCGAGCTTAAATTCGTCGCGGCGCATCTTGGTGCTTGCAGAGCTTGGGACGAGGTCGAGCGACTGCTTATCGGCAAAAATCTGTGGCTTGAGACCTCGCTCGCGCCGCTGTACGCGCTTGACAAAGCGCAGATGGCGCGTATGCTGCAAAATCACGATCCCGATAAGCTGCTTTTCGGCAGCGATTTCCCGTGGTATTCAATGAAGGCGGCGCACGACTACGTAAGCTCGCTCGAGCTGTCGGAGGAATTAAAGAATAAGATATTCAGCGAAAACGCGCTGAGGCTGCTCGGCGAAAAATAAAAAGATCCGCACCGTAGGGTGCGGATTTTATTTTAAAACGAGTACAGTATCATACCAAGCACAGCCGAGATGAGTATCATCAAAATCGGCGATGGCTTTTTCTTTTTTAGCTTCTTCACGGTTTCGGATATCGCCACGACTATCGCAAATATGATAAGCCCCTTGTAATCAAGCGCGAGCTTGTCGCCGATGGCGGAGATGCCGCATATCGTGCTAAGGAGCATCGTAAGCGCCGTGCCGATGATAAGCCCGACAACGGCAGGACGTACTCCGCCGAGGAACGCCTGAACGCCCTTGTATTTGATAAAGTTGCGGATAACCGTCGATATGAGCATCATTATGATAAACGCGGGCAGAACGACGCCAATCGTTGCAAGTGCCGAGCCGAGCACGCCGCCCTGCGTCGAGCCGACGAAGGTCGCCATATTGACGGCAATAGGGCCGGGAGTGGATTCCGCCACGGCTATCATATTAATAAATTCTTCCTCGGTAAGCCAGCCGTTGGTGAGCACCGTTTCGCGAACGAGCGAGATCATACCGTATCCGCCGCCAAACGAAACCGCACCTATCTTAAAAAAGTTTAAGAAAAGCTCAAGATAGATCATTTGCTCTCCTCCTTTCTGCCGCAAAGCAGGCTAAAGAGGTAAATGCAAACGCCGAGCGCCCCGAAGATGAGAATATAGAATATAGTCGAGAATTTTATCGAGAACAGGGAGAAAAGAATCATACACGCAACGACTATCGCAACGGTTGCGACGTTGAGCACGTTTTTCTTTATACCCTTGAGCATTTTAATTCCGGCGGAGAGTATAAGGTAGATAACGCACGCCTGAATACCCATGAACGCGTATTCAACGATAGTGAGCGAAAGGAACGCGTCAAAAAACAGCGAGATCGCGTAAAGTATCACGAACGACGGGATACAAACGCCGACAGTCGCCGCGAGCGCGCCGAAAAAGCCCACGGTCTTGCAGCCTATATACGTTGCGGAGTTTATAGCAATCGGTCCGGGGGTTGACTCCGCGATTGCAAGCATATCGAGGAATTCTTCCTTCGTGAGCCATTTTTTCTTTGCAACGAATTCGTTCTCAAGCAGCGCGATCATAGCGTATCCGCCGCCGAACGTAAACAAACCTATTTTCATCATCGTGAAAAACAGGTTAAATACAAGCCTTGATTTTTTCATTTGTTTTCCTCTTTTGTAAACGTGATGTATAAATTATACCACAACGCGGCGACTTTTGCAACACGATTTCGAAAATTTGCAGTACCCTTCGTC
This sequence comes from Candidatus Flemingiibacterium sp., assembly GCA_045587285.1. GTDB lineage: Bacteria > Bacillota > Clostridia > Oscillospirales > CAG-272 > Flemingiibacterium. Next base: position 23,974 of record JAZNBZ010000201.1, read on the forward strand.
ATTGACAAACAGCAAATCGCGTGGTATAATTAAATAAACATAAATACCTTTTGGAGGCAACCATGAGCATAAAGCTTTCTCATACGCATATAGACTCCTTTTGCGGTAACGTCCTGCCGCTGTACCTTGACTGTGACTCCGACATCTCGAGGGCACAAATAAAGTGGAGCACAAGCGACGGCGATACCGTTGCGATACGCTCCTTTGAGGGCGATGATGAGTTCGCCTTCAATCACGGTGTGCTGCTTACCCTTACGAGGCCCGGAAACGCCACGGTCAGCGCGGCTTTGGACGGCGTAACGTACACCTGCGAGATTTCCGTGCGCGAAATGCGCCGTGCAAAGCCCGGCGATAAGCTTCTGCATTTCGCAGGAGACCTACACGACCATACGACGAAAATTCACAAGCACGATGACTACGCGGTGCGCGAAAGCGAATTTCAGATAGACTACATAAACTGCGTTAAGGAGGACGGGCGCCTCGCGTTTTCGGTTATCACCGACCACGTAATCGTCAACAACGACCGTGACTTCTTCCGTGGCTTTACGGATATCGAGCTTGCAGAGCCGAACCCCGTCACGATAATTCCCGGCTCTGAGGCTGTCGTTGATGAAACCGCCCACAACCGCTTCAATCTCTTACACAAAACCTCGGGAGAAATTCTCGTTCTCAATTCAAGCACGTATCTTTTTGCGCCCACCTGGAAGGATTTCTTTGACGGAATGGCAGATTCTCCGTTCGCCGTATGCGTATTATGCCACCCGTACGGAATAAGCAACTTTTATCCCGGCATCACCGGATTTGCAATTGAGAAAAACGCCTGCCCCGAGCTGCGAGCGCTTATAAACGGCGTTGAGATGGGCAACGGCGGCATAAAGTCCGGCAACGCAGTATTCGAGTACGTATATTCGCAGGCGCTTGACAACGGCTTCTGCGTGTCCCCTACCTCGTCGAGCGACTGTCACGGCCCTAAATGGGGATACGACGTCTGGCCCGGCAAAACGGTGATAATGGCGTATGAAAACAGCAAGGAGGCGTTGCTTGACGCACTGTGGACGAGAAGATTTTACGCTACTGAAAGCGGCAATATAAAGCTCACTTACAGCGTAAACGGTCACACCGCACCGTGCACCGTGCCGCTGACCGACACGTATAAATTCCACGTGGAGGTTTCCTATTTTCACGACGATCCTGCGACTGCTCCCACCGTGTGCCGCGTTATATCCGACTATGGCAGAATACTCGCTGAGTATCGCGACGTTGATTTTTCCTCGTTTGATTTTGAGATAAAATCTGACAGCGCGCGTTACTTCTATCTGCGATTTACCGACGAGGGCAAACGCCGTACCTGGTCCGTGCCGGTTTGGACGGGCAGAGCATTTGACGAGCATCAAAAAACAGAGCTCACACCGATTGATAAAACGGACTTCACCGTAGTGGAGCTCGAAAGCGGCAAGGATGCATCCATACTTGTTTGCAACGATCCGAAGAAGCCTTGGGAATCTGAGCTTTGCTCCGCTACGTACGTTATAGATATGAAAAAGGAGCAAGCCTTCTCGGCGTTCGGTCATTATCCGCCGTATGAGATTCGCCAGGAGCTTACAAAAGCAGGTCTTCAGCCACACCAGGCTTTCGCTCGCTTTGTCAGCAGATACGAGCTGTACGCAAGCTCCGACGGCGTAAGCTACACCAAGCTCTTCGAGAGCCAAATGCGCGAGTTCGGCGACGAGGAAATAATCCGATTTGCCGAGCAAAAGGCTCGCTATATAAAGTTCCGTGTTATCAGCACCGCAGGCGCGGAGTGGCGACACGAATTTGCAGATGCGCCTATTAAAATCGCGGAGCTTTCCGTTTTTCGATAATAATATGCAAAAAGCACTTGCTTTCGGCAAGTGCTTTTTTGCGGTCAGATTCTGCTTTCAAGATAGCCGCAAACGTCAGATACAGTTTCAAATCGCACGAACTCGGCAAACTTAAAGCCGAACGCATCCTCGATCTCCATCGCGAGCATCATCATAGCGAGCGAGTCAAAGCCGAGGTCCTCAACGAGTCGCGTTTCTTCGGTAACCGCTTCCATATCAATATCTGGAAGGACCTTTCCGAGGATTTCCTTTAATTTTTCAAGCATATTTATTCTCCAATCTTCTTAATGTACGAGCGGCGGCGCTTGTGCTGACGCTCGTCAAAATATTTCCACTGCGCCTGAACCGCCGTGTTCGTTTCAAGGTTTAAGTTGGTTTCGCACGCCTTAACTTTACCTTCTTCCAGAATATCGAGAAGTCCGTTGACGATAACGGCATTGATGCCCGCATTCTGATATTCGGGGCGTACCGCAACGAGTCCGAGGTCTATGACCTTGGGATTTCTCACCGCGCCGAGTATTTTAAGAAGCGTACACGGCGTGAGTCGTCCGCCGCTCTTTTTAACGGCGTCGCTGATGCTCGGAAAGCAAAGTCCGAACGCAACCACTCGCTCGTTCTCGTCGCAGATAAACACCGCGTATTCCTTATTCACGATCATCATAAACTGACTGATGATCTCGTCCTGCGCTTCTTTTGAAAGCGGCACGGTGCCGTAAAGCTTACGGTAGCATACGTCAAGGCAGTCGAAAAATCCGTCTCGGTACTTGTCTATATACTTTCTCTTGGGAAGGCTCGTGTCCGCGATGTGGAGCTTGTTAAGCTCAAGCGTACGCTTTGCCACGCGCGAAAGCATTTCGTTGCGTTTTTCGGGCATTTTCAGCTCAT
>JAZNBZ010000202.1:0-4052 GCA_045587285.1 Candidatus Flemingiibacterium sp.
AAACCTTTACGTCGTAGTTCTGAAGAAGCACGGCGTTGCCGAGAATACGGCTTGCGAGCAGTGAGCCCTGTCCGCCAACGCCAACTATCATTATATTTTTCGTCATAAATATGTACGACCTTTCGTTTTTATTTTGCGAGTTACACTCGCGCTTTATACCCGAAGGCGCCGCGCGCTTTCCAGGTCGGGGAAAACCAGCGCTCCCCCTCCCGAGCGACCTCGGCGGCGAGCCGCCGAGCAATACGTTCAAGGAGCGATTACTCAATCGCTCCGATTTTACACATCTGTGTGCAAAGTCCGCAGCCGGTGCAAAGCGTTGCGTCGATCTTCGCCTTGCCGTCAACGATGGAGATGCAAGGACAGCCAATCTTCATACACATCTTACAGCCAACGCACTTGTCTGCGTTTACTTTAAGCGCAGGCTCGCGCTTAACGTACTTGAGAAGCGCGCACGGACGGCGGCAGATGATAACCGACGGGCAATTTGCCGCGAGCTCTTCACGGAGCACTGCCTCAGTAGCCTTAAGATCGCCCGGATCAACCACGCGGATGTGAGCCTCGTCTACGCCTGCTGCCTTCGCGATGTTTTCGAGCATAATGCCCGTTACAGGCTCGCCCTTTAAGGTGTAGCCCGTGCAGGGATTCTGCTGATGTCCCGTCATACCCGTGATACTGTTGTCCACGATAACGACGGTGGATATACCCTTATTATATGTAATGTCAACGAGTCCCGTGATACCCGAATGCATAAACGTCGAGTCGCCGATGACGGCTACGCACTTATCAGCCTCGCCGCGAACCTTGTTAAAGCCGTGGAGTGCCGAGATGGACGCGCCCATACAGAGCGTGGTGTCCATAGCCGCGAGCGGTGCCGCCGCGCCGAGCGTGTAACAGCCGATGTCGCCGCTTACGTAAAGACCGAGCTTCTTAAAGAGGTAGAAAACGCCTCTGTGCGGACAGCCGGGGCAAAGCACGGGCGGACGTACGGGGATATTATCCTCGAGCGTGTATGCCGCATTTTCCTTACCAAGAAGAAGCTTTGCGATAAGCTCCTGCGAAAATTCGCCGCAAATGGGAAGAACATTCTTGCCGTCGCACTTGATGCCAAGCGCCTTAACGTGCGTTTCGATGATAGGATCAAGCTCCTCGATAACGATAACGCGCTCATACTTCGCCGCGAAATCCTTGATAAGATTTGTCGGGAGCGGATTTAAAAGTCCGAGCTTTAAGTAGGACGCACTCTCACCGAACGCCTCAAGCGCGTAGCAGAAGGACGGACCTGCGGTGATGATACCGATCTTCGCGCCCTTGTTTTCGATAACCTTGTTAAAGGGACAATTTTCAGCGAACTCTGCAAGCTTTTTGAGTCTTTCTTCAACCACGACGTGTCTGCCGCGAGCCATCGCAGGCATCATAACGTGCTTAGAAATGTCCTTGGCGTAATCCTTGACAGCCACGTTCTTGCGCTCTGCGGTTTCAACTACTGACTGCGAGTGAGAAACGCGGGTGTTAAGACGGAGAATGAACGGAGTGTCGTACTCCTCCGAGAATTCGTAAGCGAGCTTTGTAAATTCAAGGCATTCGCCCGAGTCGGACGGCTCGAGTATCGGGAGCTTCGCCGCGATAGCGTAGTGACGGCTGTCCTGCTCGTTCTGCGAGGAGTGCATACCGGGATCGTCAGCGACACCGATCACGAAGCCGCCGTTCGTGCCGACGTAGGACGTGATAAACAGCGGGTCCGCGGCAACGTTAAGACCGACGTGCTTCATCGCGCAGAACGCGCGTCCGCCGCCGATAGATGCGCCGAGTGCGGCTTCGAGAGCGACCTTTTCGTTAGGCGCCCACTCCGCGTAGATTTCATCGTATTTTGCCACCGCCTCGGTAATCTCGGTACTCGGAGTACCGGGATAACTCGAAACGAAATGCACGCCTGCTTCGTACAGTCCGCGTGCAACGGCTTCATTTCCAAGCATTATTTTTTTCATTTTTGTATTCTCCAAAAATATAGATTTCTAATGGTTTGTGCGCTTCGCGCACGTTTTTTACTCGACACTCCGAGGTGTCGAGGTCGTGGGGAGGAACTGCTCGCGACCGTTCCGTCGCTCGGTCGGGGAGGCGCTGCGCTCAAACGCCGCTCCGCCCTCCCCTACACCCCACCCGGCTCGGCTACAACGGCTTGAATATCAGTTTTCTGATTAAAACAACGAACCTTCGCCAGCCGAGGCAAGGAAAGGGGTGCAGGGGGAAACCTTCGTATCGGCGTTTGAGAGCAGATGGTTTCCCCCTGCCTCTCGACGGCTTGCCGTCGAGAGCATTAACAGAGCGTTACACGCTCAAAAAGTCTTTTCAAGTTATCGAAAATCACTTCTGGCGATTGTCGATAACGCGCTTTGCTTTACCGACAAATCTCTCAAGCGACTTGGGCTCGACGAGATTTATTTTCGCGTCAAGTCCGAGCACCGTCTGAAGCTTGTGGCGAACCTTCATCTGAAGCTCCTCAAGTGCCTTGTAGGACGTAAGCATACTTGCGTCGGATACCTCGATGTTGATCTCGAAGGTGTCCATATAATTCTTCGTGCCGAGCACGATCTGATACTGCGGTCCAACCTCGGGTATGCTTACGAGCACGCTCTCGATCTGCGTCGGGAATACGTTGACACCCTTGATCTTGAGCATATCGTCCGCGCGTCCGAGCGGCTTTTCCATACGCACGTGCGTGCGTCCGCACTCGCACTTTTCATAGTGGAGTCGGGAGATATCCTTGGTGCGGTAACGCAGAAGCGGTATGCCCTCCTTGGAGAGAGTGGTTACGACGAGCTCACCCTCGTCGCCGCGTGCCTTTACGGCACCGCTCGCGCTGTCGATGATCTCAGGAAGGAAGTGGTCCTCCGCGAAATGCAGACCGCAGCGGTAACGGCATTCGCCCGATACACCGGGACCGCAAAGCTCGCTCATACCGTAGTTGTCGGTCGCAAAGAGGTTCCAAGCCTCCTCGACCTTTTGGCGCATCTCGTTAGAGCAGCCCTCCGAGCCGAAAAGTCCGAGGCGCACGCCAAGCTCGCGGCAGTCGATGCCGAGGTCCTTGGCAACCTCTGCTATGTAAAGCGCGTACGACGGAGTCGAAACAAGTGCCGTCGTGCCGAAATCCTTCATAAATTTAAGCTGCTTTTCGGTGTTGCCCGTCGAGGTGGGAACGACCGTCGCGCCGATGTTTTCAAGACCGTAGTGAAGTCCGAGCGCACCCGTGAACATACCGTAGCCGAACGCTATCTGAACGATATCGTCCGAGGTTGCGCCTGCCGCAACGACGAGTCGCGATACGCACTCCGTCCACATTTTGAGGTCGTTTTTGGTGTAGCCGACGACGGTGGGGTTGCCCGTTGTGCCGCTCGACGCGTGCAAGCGTACGATTTCCTTTTTGTCAACCGCGAAAAGTCCGAAGGGGTACGTGTCGCGGATATCGTCCTTCGTTGTGTAAGGGATATGCTGAATATCCGAAAGCGCGGTGATCTTGTCGGCGGTGATGCCTACCTCGTCAAGACGCTTTTTGTAGAACGGAACGCGGTTGTAGCAGTAGTCTACGATATTCCTCAGCTTCTTTAGCTGAAGGCGCTCAAGCTCGGCGCGGTCCATCGTTTCTATTTCTTGTTGCCAGAACATTTTGGTGACCTATCCTTTTTCGTTTATTTTGCTATAATGTAATATTATACATTATTATGTCGCATATGTCAATAGCTGAAGCGAGCAATATCGCCACAAATTGCGCGCCCGCCGTCTTGTAGGGGGCGGCGTCCCCGACGCCCCGTTTTTATCAATTTATAAAATCAAACTCAACGCCGTAGACGTTGACCTCGTCGCCGTCCTGACAGCCCTTTGCCACGAGCGCGTCGATAACGCCGCTGTCCTTCAGCACGCGCTGGAAGAACGCGATAGACTCGCGGTCGCCGAAGTTCGTCGAATTGATAAGCTGCTCGAGCCACTCGCCCTCGACGTAGTAAACGCCGTTCACGTTGTTGACAACTATCTCGCGCTCGCCCTCGACTATCTCCGGC
>JAZNBZ010000203.1:0-5722 GCA_045587285.1 Candidatus Flemingiibacterium sp.
TAAATAAAGACAGCCGCACGAGAGCGGCTGCCTGAGATGGTAATGCGGTGCTAAACTTCAGAACCCCTTCCAGGGGTTAAGCCAGTAGTTGCCCCTTCTAGGGGCTGTGCAAACCACCGGTTCAACCGGTGGTCATGATTGTCTTTTCTCCATACGCTTCCACGAGTAGAAGCCGTAAAGGTCGTTCACAAGGAACATTATAAAGCAGAATACCATCGGCAGGTACGTTATGCTCTCAATTGTTGCAAGCACCCACAGCGCTATAAGCACGATATCGTTTGCCGCGTACGCGAGCGCGTAGTACGGACTGCGGAAGAACGTCAGGAGCGAAGCCAAAAAGCTCGTTGCTATCGAAAGCGTCGAAACGATAAGATTTGCGTTGCCGAGCGCGCCGAGGATAAAGTAGAACGCGACGGTTGCAACTATTGTTAACACTATCATCAAGACGATGCGCTTCTTCGTGAGGCGGCTGACCTTGACCTCCTTCGTGCCCTCATACGGGTGTCGCAGCCACTCCACCACCGTTATAGCGGCGGCAGGTGCACTCATACAAAGGTATGTAATCATCTCGCCGTAATAGGCGAAGAAGAAGGATATGATACCGTAAAAAACGGAAAAAACAACGGTAAGGACCTGTCCGATCACGTATCCCTTGGCGAGAAATATGAGCGCGGTCACACCTATCAGTGAGGCTATCGTCGTAAGTATACCCTCGCCGCCCGATAATATAAACGAGGCGATGACCACAGCGACGGACGAGAGCCACAAAACAAGCTCAAAGCGTGTGAGATCGCGGAATGGGTTATATAATTTCATATCGTACCTTTCTATCAAAAAAGCATTCGGGCGCACAGCTTCTAAGACCTAACGCTGTACGAACGAATGCTTTTGCATTACACTACCCGGTGGCAGTTTCTATCTTTTTTACAGTATACCATAACCGTGCGAAAAAGTCAAGGGTTACAGCAACAGTTTGTCGAGATTGATAATATCGCCTGCGCCCATTACAATGAGCATATCGCCCTCGCGAAGCTCGCGGCGAAGGTAAGCGGCGATTTCTTCAAAAGAGGGAAGGTAAACCGAGCCGTCTACGCGCTCTGCGAGCATTTCGGAGCTGACGCCGTAGATATTCTCCTCGCGAGCCGCGTAAATGTCGGCAAAGACGATGTGTGCACCATTCTTTGCACAGCCGTTGAAGGCGTCAACGAACTCGTCAAACAGCTCGTGCGTGCGCGAATAGGTATGCGGCTGGTACACGACCACCACGCGGTCGTAGCCACATTCGAGCGCGCCCGAGAGGGTGGCTCTTATCTCGGTCGGGTGATGCGCGTAGTCGTCGTAGAGCGGTACGCTTGCAGATATGCCTGTGACGTTGCCTCGAAGCTCCATACGGCGCTTTGCACCCGTGTAGCTTGCAAGTCCGCGCGAGATATCGTCGGGCGACACGCCGCAGATATCCGCCGCCGCACTTGCCGCGAGTGCGTTCATTATATTGTGCCGCCCCGTAACGCCGAGCTTTACGTGCGTGAAAAGCTTACCGCGCTTTATAATATCAAACTCTGCTTTGCCGTGGTCGAAGGTGATGCCTTGTGCGGTAAAATCCGCAGGCTCTTTCATACCAAAGGTAACGACCTTGCCCGTATAATCCTTCGCCGCGCGTGCTACGTTCCCGCAGTCGGCGTTAAGCACAGCGTAGCCGTCCTTTGCGATGTCGAGATAGCGGCTGAACGACGTGATTATCTGGTCGAGGTCCTTAAAGTAGTCGGGGTGGTCCATATCAATATTTAAAACCACTGCGATATTTGGCGTGAAGGAGAGGAAGCTGTCCTGATATTCGCACGCCTCCATTATGAAATTTTCCTTCGAGCCGATGCGGTGCGCACCGCCGATCGCCGAAAGCTCCGCGCCCGAAACTATCGTCGGGTCGGTATCTGCCGCGAGGAATATGTGCGACACCATTGAGGTGGCGGTGGATTTGCCGTGCATACCCGAAACGCCGATGCGGTTCTTGTGCGAGCTCATTAAGTAGCCAAGAAAATCCGCGCGGTATACGCAGTATTTTTCGCCACGTGCATCATATTCGAGCGCACGAGCAAGCTCGGGATTGTCGCGTGCAATAGCCGCCGTGTAGACGATAACGTCGTATGCGTCCACGTGTGCGGCGTTAAGCTCGTAGTAAACGGTCGCGCCGTCGGCTTCGAGTGCGGCGGTGAGGCGGCTCGGCGTGCGGTCGTAGCCGCCGACGGTGAGTCCGCCCGAGAGCGCGATGTGCGCAAGGGAGGACATACTGATGCCGCCGATACCGATAAAATATACCGATCTCGCCGCGGAAAATATTTTTTCAAGCTGTATAGCGCTGTAGCTTGTATACATAAAAATCTCCCGTAATCAATTTTATAACAATACTATTATATCATACGCGGCACAAAAATAAAAGCCTTTTGTTAAAAAACGGTTTATTTATTTTCCGTAATTCACAAAACGGACTAAACTCCGTAATAAAAAACTTGCGAAGTAGCCTTATAAATTTCAAAAAATGATTGCATAATTTTCACAATTGTCTTGTATAATAGTAGCAGGGTACAAAGCCCCACTATATTTTAACAACAGAAACCGCCCGACTGCTTCTTTTTGAGCTTTGTCCTACTCGGGCAAAACGGAGGATCAAAAATGGTAATCACTGATATCAAGGTAAGAAAGCTTTTCGACGACGGCCCGATGAAGGCTATAGTTTCCGTGACGTTTGACGGTCAGTTGGCGGTACACGACATTAAGGTCATCAATGCTCGAGATAAGTATTTCATCGTAATGCCCAGCAGAAAGAACCCCGACGGTACTTACCGCGACATCGTTCACCCGATCAACGCGCAGTTCAGAGCAGAGCTTGAAGAGCGTGTTATAGAGGCGTACAACCGCGAGCTTGAGCTTGTGGCTGCCGACGTACAGAGCGAGGCGGCAGAGGTATTATAAGCAAAAAGGACTGCTTTGGCAGTCCTTTTTTAAAATAGTAAAGGGACGGATCGCTCCGTCCCTTTTGCTTATTTATCAAGTGTAAGCTCGATTTTTTCCTTAGGTAAGAACAGCTCGGGATCCTGCGCTTCGCCGTTTATTCTGATTTCGAAATGCAGGTGGCTTCCGTAGGAAACGCCCGTGTTGCCCATCTTGCCTACTTCCTGTCCCTGATACACCATATCTCCGACGCGAACGAGCACCTTGGACAGATGCGCGTACGTGGTGGAATAGCCGTCGGCGTGCTCGATACGCACGTTGTAGCCGTAGGAGGGGGAGAAGCCCGCGAAGACTACCTTTCCTCCGTCGGAGGCGTATATCGGCGTGCCGACCGCGTTGGGAAGGTCGATTCCGAGGTGGAATTCCTTCTTGCCGTAGATAACTCGCCAGCCGAACGGTGACGATATGCCGTACGGGGATTCACACGGCCAGATGAACGTGCCCGTGGGAACTGCCTCGGGAAGGGGCTTTGCGCCGACTGCTATCACTCTGTCCTTTGCGGGGGTGATGATAGTTTCGGAAAGCTCGTTTCTGCCGATGATATTGCCCTCGGTGTCGTAGACTATTTCGTAGGTAACGGTGCGCTTGCCGTTCGTGCCGCGGCTTACGAGCTTTTCGTAGCCGACGTAGTTGTCATAATCCTCGACGTAGCTGGTGCCGTAGGGAATCTCCTCGTCGAGCGTTACGGTGTTTACGAAATTGTATTCGAGAGTGAGCCCGTCGGTAACGCTTGCAGACTCCTCGTCGCTCGGTGCGGCCGCCTTGAGCGAGCCGATAGTTAAAAGCTTGTTGTCGGCGTTTGCCTTAGCCGCCTCAAGCTCCTCTGCCGCGAGGGGATTGAGCAGGTCGTTTATCTCGTCGAGCGACTTAAACGCCGTGTTAAGGCAAAGCTGCTTTTCGATGCGAACGCGGTTGTTTATTTTAACCGCGCTGAAGCCCTCGCCAACGGAGGCGAGCAGGTCAGCCTCGATGGAGGCGATGAGAGCGTCAAGCTCCTCGCGGCTTTCGTAAGCCGCCGCCTGACGGTCGTCAACGTAGAGCATATACGCCTCGGTGAAGTCGTCCTCGACCTCGCTCCAGATAAGCTCAAGGCATTCAGCCTTCGTGAGATATTTGGGACTGCGGACGTTAACGAGCTCGTATGCAACCTCTATATCGGCGCTGTAGGCTCCGTCGGTTGCGTTATAAACTGTTGTTTCGACGTTGGACTTGGCGTCGGAAAGATCGGTGTACGCCTCTACGTATCCGCAGGGCGTGCCGTTGATGCTTGCCTCGAGCGCTACCTCATACGATGCAAAGCCTGCTATGTATAGCGCCGCCGCGGCAAAGACCGCCGTCGGGACAGCAAAATTCAGTATCTTTTTTACTACCTTGCCGTCAAACTGTTTTCGTGACATAAGTATCTCCTTATTTATTTGCCGAAGGGGTAAAACGGTGAAGTCAGCTTTTATTTGGGGAAAAGACTTTTACTTTACAGTGACAGTGTTTCTTACACACACTTCTAATATTATATACCATTTTGGCGGAAAAATCAAGATTGAAGGTGTATTTTTGTCAATAATGCACACGACAGGCACGCGAAAATGGTAGAAAAATACAGAATTGGTTTGTTTATGGTTTAAATAATTAAAACCAAGCAAAGCGTTTTTGGCTATTTTGCGAGGCACAAAATTTGGAAAACGCCGATTTTACAAAAAGAGCCGTCAAAAAGACGGCTCTTTACGGTCTGCATGCGGTTATTTTTTAGCGAGCGGATTTTCGCCCTTGTGTATATCACCCGAGGTAAACTTTATGGCGCGCTCGACTGCGTCCTTGGCGTTGCCCCAAGGCTCGTTGTCGTAGCGGTAGTCAAACTTTTTGCAGAACCAGCTCACGTCCTCGCGAAGCTCGTCAAAATAGGTGTTGACGACACCCGACACGTCCTTATAAAAGTCGGGGAAGCGCTTTTTGGGAAGGCCCCTGCGTGCGTGCTCGACGAACATACGGTAGTGCGGCAGGCATATGTACGGCTGTGCGCGAAGCTTTTCGCGGAACGCGGAGTCCTGCTCCCACAAAAGCACCGCCGTTTCAAGCATCTTCGACAGAGAAAACTCGATGCGCGTGCAAACGTAACAGCTCTCCTCAAGCTCGGCAAGGCGTTTCATCGGCTCAACGCCGACGCCCTTCAGCGCGGCAAGCCCCTTGCCGCTCGTGTCCTCGCGAAGCTCGTTTAAGTGGCTCTCGAGCATAAGCGCCATTCCGAGGCGGTTTTTGCGCGTGAACATCATATCGTAGTGCGTTTTGCAAAAGCCCTGCTCGTTGGTTTTGATACGCACGTCGGGCTCCATCATAGACGCGCCGAGTATCAGCTCAAGCTCGTTGTCCTCAAGCATATTGTAAAGCGTGCAGAAAGGGCATCCGCACGCGTGGTCGTCGCGCGACGCGTCAAACGCCTCGTTGACGGGTATTGTGTAGATTTTTTCCATAGGTGTTCTCCTTGTTGTATGGGATACGCGGCTTTTTTGAAAAAAAGCCTGGCAAAAAACTTCAAATTGGCTTCGCCATCACATCTTGTCCGTGAAAGGTGAGTCGGAGTTTAGTGCTCTCGATATGCACATTTGCGCTTCGATTTTCGTGCACCGCGCCACGGGCAGTTGGGGGCCTCGTCGGCACCCCTGCCGCCCCCCCAACCACCATTTAGCGGTACCGAGCGGTGGTGAAGTCGGGGGGCCCA
>JAZNBZ010000204.1:0-2052 GCA_045587285.1 Candidatus Flemingiibacterium sp.
GCGTGGCGCCTGAGCGCCTTCCTCCTCTCCCTTTTCGTCTCCCCGAGCCGCCAAAGGCGGCGAGGTTACACGAGCGGTAACCGCTCGTAAACGGGACGATGTGGGCATCGTCCCCTACGGAGTGGCGGTGGCGTTCGTATCCCCGAGCGCGCAGAGCGCGCGAGGACAAAGCCGAGCAGTATGCGCTCGTATAAAAAAACCGCACGCCAAACGGCGTGCGGTTATCTGTCAGCCAAGATCTTGGAATATCGGCTCCTCGTATTCCTTGGGGGCTTCGTCCTTGTAATACGGATCTATCATAATCTCCTTTATCTTCGGGAACGCCGCGTAGCACGCCATAAATGCGCAGTCGGCGAAAAGCAGCACGAACGGGATTATAATGCCGATCGGCAGTATCATCACCATCAGATAATACGTGATGAACACCATCGCCGCGATGCCGAGTGTCGCCATCACGTTGCGCTTGATGCCGACAAGGGCGAAGATAAGCGCGTTCTTCAGTATCTTGAATATCGACAAGTCGAACGTGACCATTACGATGTACATATAGAAGCGCATCCAGAACCAGAGGAGCGCGATTAGTAGGGAAGCGTAGAACATAAAGTTCATCATCGGCGATACGCCCGTGTTGAAGTAGAAGAATATAATGTCGTAAACGCAGGCGAAGGATACGAGAAGGTCGATTATACCGAGTATCATACCCTGACGCTTGTTGCGCCGTATAGCGTACCAGAAGTCGTCCCACATAAATATCGGCTCGCCCTTTACCATATTGCGCAGAATGTACGTCGTGCCCGTGTTAACGTAGCCGAAGGTGAAGATAACGAGCGAGGACAGTCCGTAGAAGACGTACGTAAGCGTTGTCGGAAAGCCGATCTGTGCCTGCGTGCCGTAGATGCCCTGAAGCACGGCGGTGACGGGGTTCGCTTCGTGCGTGAGCACGCCGTACATAGGCGCGAAAAGTGTGTGCGCAGGCGCAAAGGATTGCTCGTCGAGATTTCCGCTCAGCGCGAGCATTAAGAAAAATACGGGGAAGTTTCCAAGCACGATAAACATATTCACGCTTATAAGGCGCGTGAACTTGCTGGCGAAATGCTTAAAGAAGTTTTTGAGGTTTTTCGGGCCCTCGGGCTCTTTTTTTACGCCCTTGCCGTCCTTTGCGAGATTAAAAAGCTTAAACTCTTTTCCGAATATCTTCAAGACTTTAAATTTCCTTTCTTTTTGTGTCTATATGTATACGTGTATCAAAAACAGCATAAAAATTACGTCAAGGCAAACCAGCGCGCATATCCTAAGAAACGTCAGCACGTACCGCCTCGTGCGCGGACTTTTTAAGCGTACGCTCCCTGCGGGGTAGTAGAACAGCACCGCATCCGCCGCTAAAAGCGAGAGAAGCATCGAAAGCGCGAACGCCGCCGCGAGATAAACGATAGCGTCGAGCAGAAGCCCCGCCTTCGAGGAAAATTGCAGCATCGTCATCGCAAATCCGAACAGCACGCCGCGATAGAGCAGGGAAAGTCCTGCCACTATCGGCGAAAACAGCGTAAAGCCCGACACGAACACTACGATAAACAGCCACAGCTCGTGAAAAATACAGTCGAGCGCGACGCGTATCACGTCAAGCGTCGCGTCGCATTTGTAGAACAGCGCCAAAAAGTACCGCTCGATCAGGTTGTCGTAAAGCTCCGACTCGCCCATACCGAGTATGCGGTACACGGCACAGCCGAGAAACGCCCCGAATATAAACAGCGACGAAGCGGCAAGCAGTACCGTTTTTTTGTCGAGCCTATCGTTTGCTTGTCCCCGCAGAATGTAGTTGTCCATAAAATTCACCGTCCATAGTTTTTGTTACATTCTATGCGGTGAAGCCTTTGCCTATGACTTATTTTGAGTTCTCGCGTGCCATTTCCTCGGCGCGCAGCGTGCACGCACGCATCGCGCGGTCGATGATACCGTCAACGTTTTCGTCGTAAAGCACGTTCATTGCGCGCTCGGTGGTGCCGTTGGGCGACGTTACCGCGCGGATAAGCTCTGCGGCGGATTTTCCGCTCG
>JAZNBZ010000205.1:0-3037 GCA_045587285.1 Candidatus Flemingiibacterium sp.
TTCTCCATCTGCGCGTTATATTCAGCCCCTGGCTTGCCTAAGGCCGAGAGACCCGCCGCCCCGGTAGCCGCCGCCGCCGCAAACGCCGCGCCAACAGCCTTAGCCGCACCGGCTGCAATGCTGTCCCACTTAGCAACCGACTGCTGTATTACGCCCTCGGCCTTCGCCATGTCGGCGGCAAGCCCTTTTGATTCACCGACAATTTGATATACGACCTTGCCGTCAGCCATTATTAAATATCACCTCTTTTTTCATAGGAGGCAATCAGTCCGCGAAACGCATTTTCAAACTCTGCGCGGCTCTCGGCTTCGCTGATCGGGAGCTTATAGTGCGCTTTGGCCCGTATAATTTCCTCGCGCTGCTTTGCGTTATTCTTCGTTGGTGCAGGCACTTCACGGGTGCGCATTTGCATGATGTCCGAAAGCCGCGTACACTGCGGTATCGACGACAAAAGCGCGTGAAATTTGAGCCAGTGGAGCTTGCCGCGCTGCTCGTAAAGATCGATACCGTAAGCCTGCATGAACGCCGCATAGATGTACGGCGTATCAAGGTACAAGTCAAGCGCGCGTTCGCCCTTGGGCTTGTCCGACTGCTTCGGCACAAGATCGAGCGTTTCAAGGACGGCGTTCAAAAGCCCGTCGGCGTTTCGATAATCGCCGTCCATTAGATACGCCAGCGCGATATTACGGCGTTCGTCCGGCGGCAGATCGGTATCGTCAAGAGTTCTGAGCGCGCAAAGCACGTTGTCAAACGCCGGACGGATACGCCACCGCCGACCGTTCCACTCAACCGTATAGGGAAGACCTTCGCAAAAGGTCATTGTTATTTTCTCCCGTAAGCCTTAGCCTGTTTGCGGCGTTCGTCGAGCAGTCTGTTTACTGCCGGGAGGATATCCTCGTAAATGTGCTGTGTTACGATGGTTATCATCTCGGTGTAATTGCCCTCGAAAAACTCAAGGATCTTGACTGCGCCTTCCTCGCCGTAAAGCCCCTTCATGAGTTCAAGCACCGTGCCGCCAATCACTTCGTCGGTTGCGTGATCCTCGGAGAGCTTCTGTATTTCGCCGAGCGACGCGAGCAGACGGTTGCGCATAGCGATATAATCCGAGCGGACGTTTATAGTCTCGACTACGTTGTCATTTTCGTCGCAGAGCATGAGCGGTTCGATTTTATACTGATTGCGTCTTGCTTTCATTTTTTCTGATTCCTCCGTTATTTCAAAAAAATCGGGCAGTTCGCACTGCCCGTGTGTGTGGTTATATTACTTTACTGTGTTACCGGTGTGGGTCTGCCGTCGAAGCGAAGCTCCATCGATATTGCGCTGTCGTCGGTCGACGCGCCCGAAAATTCCTGCAGATTGCAGAAGGTGCACGGCACGGTAAAGCCCTTATTTACGGCAGTACCGCCCGAACTGTCAGTGTATGTAACCTTAAGCGACGACTGACGCGCGGTGTCGAAGCTGTATTTATTGCCGAAAATATAGTCCTGTGCCGCGTCGCCGAGCACACGTCTGCCGGTGAGCGTCCATGCCGGAGCCGCGCCGGTAACGTGGTTGGTAGCAAAGCCGCCGTTTGAAATGAACTGGTACTGCTGTACCACCTCATTAAGAGCCTCGGCGACGTTTTCAATGCCCTCGCCGAAGTCGGAGTAAGTCCATGATTCACCGGTCTTCTCGGTGCCGATGGAGACCTTGATATTATAAATAGTTAAATAGCTCACGCTTTAACCTCCTGTTTTTGGTGGCAATAGGTGGAAAGCGACACGCAGTGATGAGCCGTACAGCCACATACCGTCATCCTCACGCCCGATAAGCGAGGGAATGGCGGTCGTTTCTATGTCTGTTATCTCATACCGTGTGCCGCGGGGGTATGTTTTACGCTGCGTCAGCGATGTGTGAATGATACCGAGTGTATCGCTGACGATCTCCTGATTTGAATGTTTGCCGTTTAAGGCGAGCACAAGCTCTGACGCCGCGCCCTTGGACTGGTCTGTTGACACGGGAGAGCCTGCGCCGATGGTGATCGATATGCCGTTACCGGGAGGGAGAGAGCCGCTGACCGGCACTGCATACACACCGATATCGACGATCATGTTCTTTACCGTTTCAAGCACATCGTTGTATACGCTCACGTCATCCCTCCAATTTTGAATTAAATATCTTTTGCGCCAACGCCTGCCAATCCCGACCGCGTTCGGCGTGTGCCTTTTCGCACCACATCAGCGACGCATTCGGGTTTACTTCCGTTGACGGCGAACCGGTATAATACACGCGCTTTGCATATGGTGTATTCCAGATGAGAAGCCCTTCGCGCGGTATCGATGCCGACAGCGACGACGAACGAAGAGCGCCGGTGTCCTGACGAACGTAATAGTTACAGTCGGTCAACGCCTGCTCGGCAAGCGGGACAAGCGTTTTTTTCCATGCGCCGTCCACTTTGAGCCTGATTTTCGGAATGTTTGTTGTTATCGTTACGGGCATTATACCATTTCCACCTCCCAATGATCGAGCATATTGTATTCATCCTCGACACGGTCGACGGCTTCGACGATATAAACTTCATCCTTGTGCACGACCTGCATTCGCTTGCCTGCGTCCTCGCTCTCGTGTTTGAGCCGCATCCAGTCCAGCTGCGGAGCAGTGTAGAGCGAATCGACAAACATAAGCGACCGCCGCGACGCATCGGTGTTCGCCGCCGTGACGACGGTGCCGGTCGATTCCTGCACGTTTACGCCCGTTACCGCATATTCACGCCACGTAGGATTTTGAAACGTGTCAACGCCGGTGCAAACGCGCAGTGTGATGTTGTGCCCGTAGAGGTGAGACGGCGGTTTTCTGCTCATATCAGTCACCTCCGAAGGTCGGTACGCTCGGATTGAGTAACCCGGAAATTTCAAGCAGCGTCATACTCTGTGCACACACAAGGCGGTTGCCGGCTTTGCTCTGTGCGCTTGCATACGCATTGTTTGAAACGCTTATGCGTCCGAGCGTGTAATCGCTTGACGATGCTCCGCCGTTTGCCGCTTCAACGCCGTTATAG
>JAZNBZ010000206.1:0-11221 GCA_045587285.1 Candidatus Flemingiibacterium sp.
GAGGGAGCGGCACGTTGGGGATGTCCGGTATTGCTCCGATACGCCGCCTTGACGGCGTTGCCGTTATCAGGCCGTTACTTTATGCTTCCAAGCGTGACGTCGTTGGATATTGTGAGCAAAACGGCATAGAATATATATTTGACAGCACAAATGACGATACTGCGTATACGCGCAACTATATCCGCCACGAGATAATGCCGTATTTTGAACGGCTTAACCAGTCGTTTTTGTCTGCCGCAACGCGTATGACGGAGAACCTTCGCGCGGATGCAGAATGTCTTGACGGTATGGCAGAAAGATTCGTCGCGGACAATGTGCACGACGGCAAAATTGATGTGGCGGTGCTTGCCGGTGCCGACAAGGCTATCGCCTCGCGTGCGGTATGCATTATGTTTGCGCGCGTGAGCGGCAAAACGCTTGAGCGTGTTCATATTGACGCGGTGCTCGAGCTTGCAAAAGGCTATCGGGAGGGTGCAAGTCTGTCGCTCGTCGGCAAGGCGCGCGCTGTGTACGAGGGCGGACGGCTTTATTTTACCGCGTCCGAGCCCGAAGCCGCGCGTGAGTTTGAATACGAGCTCTGCGAAGGCGTGAACCGATTTGACGAGGGCTTTGCTGTTGTTGTCGCGAGAGACGGGGATTTACAAAAATATAACGAAAGCCTTGAAAATATTTACAAATTATCAATACACACGAGGATAAGTTTTGATAAAATAAATCATACGCTGTTCGTTCGCTCCCGCCGCGACGGCGACGCTTACGTATACGGCGGTATGACGAGAAAGCTTAAAAAGTTATATAATGACCGCGCGTACAGCGTCAAAAAACGCACCAAAACACCGATATTCTGCGACGGAGAGGGCGTCGTTTGGGTGCCGGGATTTCCCGTTGCCGACAGAGTGAAGTCAGGCGGTGGCACGGCGGACGTAATTTATTATTATAACGGAGAAGAATAATGACTAACGACATTAAAAGCATACTCATAAGCGAGGAAGAATGTCAGGAAATAGTAACCCGTATAGCCGATCAGATAAGCGAGGATTATAAGGGCAAGCGTCTTTTGCTCGTTTGTATTCTCAAGGGCTCGGTCGTATTTATGGGCGACCTTATGAAGAAGATCAAAATACCCGTTGAGATAGACTTTATGAAGGTGTCCTCTTACGGAGCAGGCTCCAAGACTACGGGTAACGTAAATATTCTGCTCGACCTTCACAGAAACGATCTTGACAAGGTGGATATACTCATAGTCGAGGATATTATCGACAGCGGAAAAACGCTTTCACATCTTACGAAATATCTGAAGCTCAAGGGCGCAAAGAGCGTCAAGACGGTTACTATGCTCGACAAGCCCGACCGCCGCGAGGTGGAGTTTATCCCCGATTATTGCGGACGTATCATTCCCGACGAGTTCGTCGTCGGATACGGTCTTGACTATGCGGAAAAATACAGAGCATTGCCTTACATAGGCATTCTGAAGCCCGAGGTTTACGAAAAGTAAGCAGGGGCAATCATATATAAAGGAGTCCCACGGGGGAGTAGTGAGTAATGAAGAAATCAAACCGTAAAATTCTGATCTTTTACGCAGTTCTTATCGGTGTAATATTCATCTCGACGGCGGCGCTTTTCAGCTCGCAGCCGGGCGAGGAGGTTATCTACAGCGATATCGACAAGCTGTTTTACGAGCAGCAGGTCAAGGCGTTTGAGATTGACAAGAACAATAATCTGACAATCAAAAAGCAGGACGGAGAGGTTATTTCCTTTACCCTGCGCGATCTCGACCTTTTCTGGGGGCAGTTCGGCGAAACGATAGAAGAACAGCTCCACGACGGAATTATCGAGTCGTACAATATAGCAGAGCCGCAGGTTATCCCGTGGTGGGTAAGCCTTATGCCGTATCTTATAGTTGCCGTGCTGTTCGTGGTGTTCTGGATAGTTATAGTTAACCAGACCGCAGGCGGTAAGGGCGGCAAGGTGGGCGGCTTTGGCAAGGCTCGCGCGAAGCTTGGCTCGGACGAAAAGAAGAAGGTATTCTTCAAGGACGTTGCAGGTGCCGACGAGGAAAAGGCGGAGCTTCAGGAGGTCGTTGAGTTCCTTCGCGATCCCGCAAAGTTTACCAAGCTCGGCGCGCATATTCCGCACGGCGTACTGCTCGTAGGCCCTCCCGGTACGGGTAAGACCTTACTCGCGAAGGCTGTTGCAGGCGAGGCGGGCGTGCCCTTCTACTCCATCTCGGGCTCGGATTTCGTTGAAATGTACGTCGGTGTCGGCGCATCTCGCGTGCGCGACCTTTTTGACACCGCGAAGAAGAATCCCGCAAGCATCATATTTATCGACGAGATAGACGCAGTCGGACGTCACCGCGGCGCAGGTCTTGGCGGCGGTCACGACGAGCGTGAGCAGACGCTCAACCAGCTTCTCGTTGAAATGGACGGCTTTGGCGGCAACGACGGCGTTATCGTTATGGCGGCAACTAATCGCCCCGATATACTCGATCCGGCGCTTCTCCGTCCGGGACGCTTTGACCGTCAGATAACCGTAGACTACCCCGATCAGAAGGGCAGAGAGGAAATCCTCAAGGTTCACGCGAAGGGTAAGCCCTTCGAGGCAGAGGTAGATCTCGCAACGCTCGCAAAGACTACCGTTGGTTTCACGGGTGCAGACCTTGAAAACCTTCTCAACGAGGCGGCACTTCTTGCGGCTCGTAAGAACAAGAGCCTTATCGGAATGGAGGACCTCGAAGAAGCGACTATTAAGGTTATCGTCGGTCCCAACAAAAAGTCGAAGGTCGTTCACAAGGACGACAAGCGCATCACCGCGTACCACGAGGCAGGTCACGCTATCGTTATGAAGCTCTTACAGCCTAACACGTCGGTGCATCAGATCTCGATAATTCCCGCAGGACGCGCGGCAGGCTATACGCTTCCGCTCCCGATTGAGGACAGAGCGCATATGTCCAAGTCGGATATGGAAAACGAGATCGTATCGCTGCTTGGCGGACGCGTTGCGGAGAAGCTCATCATCGGCGACATCTGCACGGGTGCGTCGAACGATATTCAGCGCGCGACCAACATCGCACGCAATATGGTTACGCGCTACGGTATGAGCGAGGCGCTCGGGCCGATAGTTTACGGCTCGGAGCACGATGAGGGCGAGGTATTCCTCGGTCGTGACTTTAACACGTCGCGTAACTATTCCGAGGGCACGGCTACGCTTATCGACAACGAGATCAAGCGTATTATCAACACCGCGTACGACACCGCGATGGAGCTGCTCTCGAAGAATATCGACAAGCTTCACTTCATTGCCGAGTTCTTACAGAAGAACGAGGTTATGGACGCCGATCAGTTTAACGCTGCTATGGAGGGTACTCCCACGATAGAGGAGCTTGAGGCTATGTCGGACGCCAAGAAGAAAAAGAGTGCTGAGGAGAACGAAACCAAGGCAAAGGAAAACGAGGAGGCTCGCAAGGCGCGAGAGGCCGAGGAGGCTGAAAAGGCTGCTAATGCAGCAAAGGAAAAGGCAGATGAAAACGCTCCGCCTCGTATGAAGGAATAACTTAAACGGGGCGGCCGCAAGGTCGCCCCGACTTTTTTAAAAACGTTTGAAAGGACGGAACAACAATGGAAACTATCATCAAAAGTGCACGCTCAGAGGCGGTTTGCAGAACGCTTGGCGGAGAGCTTATCTCCTATAAGCTTGACGGCAAGGAGTACGTTTGGAAGGGCAATCCCGATTTTTGGAGCGGACACGCTCCCGTGCTTTTCCCGACGGTTGGATCTACCTTTGAGGAAAGCGTGAAGTTTGAGGGAGTTGCATATCCCTTAAAGAAGCACGGCTTTGCAAGAAAGATGGAGTTTGCGCTCGTTGAGGCTACCGCTGATAAGACCGTGTACGAGCTTACTCAAAACGAGGACACCAAGAAGGTATATCCTTATGATTTCAAGCTTCTCATCACCCATAAGGTAACCGACGAGGGATTTTCCACCGAATACAAGGTTGTAAACACCGACGATAAGCCGATATGCTTCTGCATCGGCGGTCACCCCGGCTTCTCTTGTCCGATAAACGAGGGCGAGCAGTTCTCCGATTATAAGCTCGTGTTCGAAAAGGTCGAGAACGAGGACGTTATCTACACCACGAATTACGGCGGCGGTTACATAGACGCTTCGCTTCCCGTCGTTGACAAGCTGAAAAATACCAACGAGTGGCCTCTTCGTCACGAGGATTACGACGTTGACGCGTTGCTTACGAAGAAGCTTCAGAGCCGTAAGGTAAAGCTCGTGCACAGCGTTACCGGCAAGGGCATCGAGCTCGATTTCACCGGCTTCAACGCGCTCGGCGTATGGACGCCTCCCGGAAAGAAGGCGCCGTTCGTTTGCATCGAGCCGTGGAATGGACTTCCCGCACATCTCGGCGAGAGCGGCAACTTCGAGGATAAGCCTTACGCGATAACGCTTCCCGCAGGCGAGGAGTATACCGTCGGCTACTCGGTCAAGGTTATTGACTGAGGCGGAGTGTGACACACTCTCGGCGAGCATTTTGCCGTGCTTTGCCTGTTGTGATAATGCACAAAACAGCCATTTGGTATTATATGCTTTGCACAATTGACAAGGCGTGCCGAATGTGGTATAATTTATTGTACGATAGGGACTTGACCTCAATATTTTTTGCGGTCGGTTCAAACGTAACGAATTTTGTAATTTTGAGGAGAACACTATTAAAAAAATTAGACTTATAGCACTATTGCTTGCTGCTATGCTCGTTGCGGCTTCCTGCAACGACAGCACGGACGGCGGCAAGACCGACACGGACAAAACTCAGCCCGGCGACGCCACCGACGCACTCGGACTTCCTGAGGGACTTGACTACACCGGTGAGACCTTCCGCCTTATCTCTGCAGAGGGATATCTTTCTTTGCCCGAAGACTACGATCCCGCAGAGGATTCGAGCGTTCTCGGTCAGGCGAAGTATAAGCAGTTTCTTAACACGACCGACCGTCTCGGCGTCGAATTTGAGTTTTACAATGCAACTCCGTTCGAGGTCGCTTCCACTTGGGTATACACTGCTGTAAACTCTTGGTCGGACGACTACGACGCGGTATTTACCGTTGACACCAACACGAGAACGATGGCGGAAATGGGCTTTTTCAAGACCGTCAGCGAGCTCCCTTACGTTAACCTTGACAATCCTTGGTGGAGTAAGGACTATATCGAGGCAGTATCCCTCAACCCCGACGATCCTTATCTGCTGTTTGGCAGCATTACGTACAACCAGGCCGTTGAGCGCATCAGCTGCGTATTCTTTAACAAGCGCCTACTTAAGGAAATCCACGGACTTGAGGATACCGACATCTACGAGATGGTTCTTGACGGTACTTGGACTATTGACAAGTTCCTTGAGCTTGCAAAGGGTATATACGTTGATAACGGTGACGGCGTCAGAAACGGCTACGACACCTACGGCTATATTTCCGGCGGCGACGACCTCAACACCCTTATGTATAGCTCGGGTATTGAATTTACCGGCCGCGACGATGACGGCTTCCCGACTCTCCAGATGAACAACGAGCGTACTGTCAGCCTTGTTGAAAAGCTTCTCTCGCTCCTTAAGGATGAGTCTTACTACGATGCCAATGCGGATAACGACGCGGGAGTTAACTTCCCCTATGCTCGTAAGTTTGCTGAGGGTCAGGGTCTCTTCCTCATCCAGAGATTCTTCTCCTCGAGCATCAATGCTGAAATGACCGACGACTTCGGTATGGTTCCGATGCCGAAATACGACGAGGACATCGACGGCTACACGAGCATCGTTACCACCTACGTTCAGTGGGGTGCGGTTCCTGTAACCTGTGAGAGAACCGAGATGACCTCTGCAGTGCTTGAGTGCCTTGCATACGAGGGATATACTCACTTGATCCCCGCATATTTCGAGAACACGCTTAAGCTCAGATATACCCGTGGCGACCTTGGCTATGAGGGCAAGATGCTCGATATCATCGCAGAGAGCGTTGACACCGACTTTATCTACGTTAACAGTCTTGGCGGTCTTGGCAACATCTTCAAGGAGATCTTCAATGCAGGCGAAAATATCTTCGCATCTACCTACGACTCCTACGCAGGCGTAGCACAGACCAAGCTTGAAAATCTTATTGAGGCGGCACAGGAATAATAGAATAATATAAGCAAAGGGGCTGCCTTCACGGCAGCCCCTTTCGTGCTTTTCGCGAACAAACAAGCGTTAGGATTAGATAAAAAACCATATTCATAAAAGGATAATACATTGACACCTAAGGCGCAGGATGTTATAATTACTGTGTAGATATATTGCAAATATAGCAGCGCTATACAAAAACCATATTCACGAAAGGAAAAGTTATGAAAAAATTCAGATTCATCGCGCTTCTTCTCGCGACTATGCTTGTTGCGGCTTCCTGCAACAACACTACCGGTGACAATGGCGACACGGACAAAACTCCGTCCTCCGGCAGCACCGACGTGCTCGGTCTCCCCGAGGGGCTTGACTTTACCGGCGAGACCTTCCGTATGGTTACCGCAGAGGGCTATCTTGGATTTTTGGATGACTATGATCCAGCAGAGGACTCAAGCGTTATCGGTCAGGCGAAGTATAAGCAGTTTATGAACACCTCCGACCGACTTGGCGTTGAGTTTGAGTATTATATCGCACAGCCCTTTGACGTTGCGACCACTTGGATATACACGGCGGTAAACTCCTGGTCCGACGATTACGACGCGGTATTCACCGTTGACAGCAACGTAAGAACGATGGCTGAAATGGGCTTCTTCAAGCCTGTTAGCGAGCTTCCCTACGTTAACCTTGAAAATCCTTGGTGGAGTAAGGATTATATCGAATCCGTCTCCCTCGATCCTCACGATCCATACCTGCTCTTCGGCAGCATTACCTATAACTCGATCGAGCGTCTTGTTTGCGTAACCTTCAACAAGCGCCTTATGGAGGAGATCCACGGACTCAAGGATACCGACATTTACGATATGGTCCTCGACGGTACCTGGACTATCGACAAGTTCCTCGAGCTTGCACGGGGTATATACATTGATAACGGTGACGGTGTCAACAATGCAAATGACGTTCACGGCTTCATTTCGAGCGGAGTAGATACGCTTGTTAATATGGTTTATAGCTCGGGACTTGACTTTACCGGTCGTGATGAGGACGGCTTCCCGACGCTTCAGGTGAATAATGAGCGTACCGTTTCTCTCGTTGAAAAGCTTCTTCAGCTTAAAAACGACGTGTCTTACTATGATGTAACCAAGGATGAGTATGAGGGCGTTGAGTTGCCGTATGCACACAACTTTGCAGACGGAAAAGGACTTTTCCTCATTCAGAGATTCTATTCTATAGGCGTTTGCAAGGAAATGGCAGACGATTACGGTATGGTTCCGATGCCTAAGTTTGACGAGGATACCGAGGGATATACGAGCATCGAGTCCAATCTGGTTCAGTGGGGTGCTGTTCCGGTAACCTGCGAGAGAGTTGAAATGACCTCTGCTACACTTGAAACTCTTGCGTACGAGGGATATACGCATCTTACCCCTGCGTACTTTGAGAACAACCTTAAGCTCAGATATACGCGCGGCGATCTTGGATACGAATCGCAGATGCTTGATATCATCGTAGAGAGCGTTGATACCGACTTCCTTTACGTAAACAGCCTTGGCGGTTTGGGTAACATGTTCAAGGAGATATTCCACGAGGGCGAAAACATCTTCGCTTCCACCTATGACTCCTATGTAGGCGTGGCACAGATGAAGCTTGACAAGCTTATCGAGGCTGCACAGGAATAAATAAGTACGAACAAAAATACGAGCAAAAGGGGGGCTGCCGAATCGGCAGCCCCCCGTGATTTTTTGAAATACGACACGCAGTTGAAACTTTTATACAAAAAAATACGCGCGGGTTTGTTTATTATCACGATTGACCTTGGAGCGATAAAGTGTTATAATTACTGTGTGAATATATTGCCAATGCAACATTTTTGCGCGGCGATAAAAACGGTATTTTTGAAAGGAAAAGTGTTATGAAGAAATTCAGACTGATCGCGTTGCTTCTTGCTGCTATGCTCGTTGCGGCTTCCTGCAATAACAGCACGGGCGACAACAATGACAATACGGACAAAACTCCGTCCTCCGGAAGCACCGAGGTGCTCGGACTTCCCGAGGGCCTTGACTACACGGGCGAGACCTTCCGCCTTATCACTGCCGAGGGCTATCTCTCCATACCGGAGGACTACGATCCGGCAGAGGACACCAGCATTATCACCCAGGCTAAGTACAAGCAGTTCTCAAACACCACTGACCGTATCGGCGTTGAGTTTGAGTATTTTGAGGCGACGCCCTTCGAGGTTGCGTCAACTTGGGTATACACCGCTGTAAACTCCTGGTCCGACGACTACGACGCAGTATTTACGGTTGACTATAATATGAGAACGATGGCTGAAATGGGCTTCTTTAAGACCGTCAGCGAGCTTCCTTACGTTAACCTTGACAATCCTTGGTGGAGTAAGGACTATATCGAGGCCGTATCCCTCAACCCCGACGATCCCTACCTGCTTTTCGGCAGCATAACCTACAATCAGGCTGTTGAGCGCATTTGCTGCGTATTCTTCAACAAGCGTATCCTCGAGGAGGTTCACGGCCTCAAGGATACCGATATCTACGAAATGGTTCTTGACGGCACTTGGACTATCGACAAGTTCCTTGAGCTTGCAAAGGGCGTATACGTTGACAACGGTGACGGCGTCAGAAACGGCAGCGACACCTACGGCTACATCACCGGTGGCATAGACGATCTTAATCACCTTGTATACAGCTCCGGACTTGAATTTACCGGCCGTGACGAGAACGGCTTCCCGACGCTCCAGCTTAACAATGAGCGCACCGTAAGCCTCGTTGAAAAGCTTCTTACGCTTCTTAATGATGAATCCTACTATAACGCCTCCGAGGATAACCCCGAGGCACTTAGCTTCCCTTATGCACGTAAGTTCGGTGAGGGCAGAGGTCTCTTCCTTATCCAGAGATTCTTCTCTGCACCGTATCACGTTGAAATGGCAGATGACTACGGTATGGTTCCGATGCCCAAGTACGACGAGGATACCGAGGGCTACACGAGCATCGTTACCACCAACGTACAGTGGGGTGCTGTTCCGGTAACCTGCGAGAGAGTTGAAATGACCTCCGCAACGCTCGAGTGCCTTGCATACGAGGGATACCACCACCTTATTCCCGCATACTTTGAGAATAATCTCAAGCTTAGATTTACTCGCGGCGACCTCAGCTACGAGGCAAAGATGCTCGATATTATCGCAGAGAGCGTTGACACCGACTTTATCTACGTTAACACTCTTGGCGGCATGGGCAACATCTTCAAGGAGATCTTCGAAGAAGGCGAAAATATCTTCGCGTCTACTTACGATTCCTACGCAGGCGTAGCGCAGGCAAGACTTGACAAACTTATTGAGGCAGCACAGGAATAATTTGAATATAAACAAAAGCGGGCCGTCCCTCGGGACGGTCCTTTTTGTACGAATATTTGTCGTGTGAGAATTTACACCCAAAACAAGGCTTGCTTGTGTAGTGTTGCACAAAAAAGTCGGGGGAAGTTTGTTAATTATCACAGTTGACACTTGACACGGCGTGATGTTATAATTTATGATAGCGATATGTTGGATATATATCGTTGCTATATGGCAATAAATCACGTTTTGCGAAATGGAGATTACTATGAAAAAATTAAGAATTGCCGCGCTTTTGCTTGCGGCTATGCTCATCGCATCATCCTGCGGTCCGACCGGAGATGGCGGCGAAAAGAATCCGTCTGATACGACGCCTTCCTCGGGAACAGCCGATGTACTCGGTCTTCCCGAAGGACTTGACTATACCGGCGAGACCTTCCGCCTTATAACGGCTGAAGGATATCTCGAAGCAACCACAGAGGACCGAGATAGCGGTGATATTATCGCGCAGGCAAGATACAAGCAGTTTTTGAACGTTACTGACCGCCTTGGCGTTGAGTTTGAGTTCTTTAATGCAACCCCCTTCGAGATTGCCAGCACGTGGGTTTACACCGCTGTAAACTCCTGGACCGACGAATATGATGCGGTATTCACCGTTGACGGCAATATGAGAACTATGGCAGATATGGGATTCTTTAAGACTGTCAGTGAGCTTCCTTACGTTAACCTCGACAATCCTTGGTGGAGTAAGGATTATATCGAATCCGTGTCCCTCAATCCCCTTGATCCGTATCTGCTGTTCGGCAGCATTACCTTCAACTCTATTGAGCGCCTTGTTTGCGTAACCTTCAACAAGCGCCTTCTCGAGGAGATCCACGGTATGCAGGACGAGGATATTTATAAGATGGTTCTCGACGGCACCTGGACTATTGACAAGTTCCTTGAGCTTGCAAAGGGCGTATACATCGAAAACGGCGATGGTGTCAACGATGGCAAGGACGTACACGGCTACGTAACCGGTGGCAACGATACTCTCGTTAGCCTTGCATATAGCTCCGGTCTTGACTTCACCGGACGCGATGCAGACGGTTTCCCGACTCTCCAGATGAACAATGAGCGTACCATCACTCTTGTTGAAAAGCTTCTTACGCTCAAAAATGACGTTTCCTATTACGACGCAGCGAAGGATAACAATGCCGCAAGTTCGTTCCCTTATGCGCGCAATTTTGCTGATGGCAAAGCGCTCTTCCTCGTTCAGAGATTCTTTACTATACCCATATGTAATGAAATGTCTGATGACTATGGTATGGTTCCGATGCCCAAGTTTGACGAGGACACCGACGGTTATACAAGCATAGTATCCACGAACGTTCAGTGGGGCGCTGTCCCGGTAACCTGCGAGAGAGTTGAGATGACCTCTGCAACGCTTGAGGCGCTTGCATACGAGGGCTATCAGCATCTCACCCCCGCATACTTTGAGAATACCCTCAAGCTTAGATATACCCGTGGCGACCTTGGCTATGAGACGCAGATGCTTGACCTCATCGTAGAGGGTGCAGACACTGACTTTATCTACGTAAACAGCCTCGGAGGACTCGGAAGCATTTTCGGAGAAATTTTTGAGGAGGGCGAAAACATCTTCGCTTCTACCTACGACTCCTACGAGCCCGCAGCACTTGTAAATATAGAAAAGCTGATAAGTCGGATCGTAGCCATGTCGTTCTGTGAGCCAAG
>JAZNBZ010000207.1:0-5188 GCA_045587285.1 Candidatus Flemingiibacterium sp.
AAAGGAATAAGCTCAGCATTCGATGTGATAGGTGTTTTGAGGAGTCTGCCTTCGCTATCGTAAAGCTCAACTACAACACCCTCGGTAATATCGAGCATCATGCCGTCGATGTTTTGAGCTTTATACTCGGCAATATATCTCTTTCCCGCGTCGATGTCTATGAAAAGATCGTTGTATGTGATAGCACCCGATATTTCATAAAATATTTCATCGTAAGCGAAATTGGGGTAGAGCTGTATCTTTTCGACATCACGCAAATCTATCGGCTGGGATTTTTTGAAAAGATTTTCGTTAGATGTGAACCATGAGTAAAATCCGTCGAAAACGTCGTCGCCGTATGCACTCTTAAAGGCGCGGATCTGTTCTTCTATCGGAAGCTGATTCGAAAATGCTACAAAAGCCCAATTTTCATTTTCGTATGCGGTGATCCACTTGGAATAATTTCCGTATACCTCGTCAAGATACCACATGAAGCGGAATCCTAAGTGAACGGTTTCGTTGCTTTCAAAGTTAAATCCGTTTTCAAACCAATATCCAAAGGAATGGCTGAAAAGCTCGTCATAGTTCAGCTCGTAGTTCTCGGCAAGAGTATTGCCTGACGCTCCAACGATGACAGATATCTCGGGAGAATAAGCTTCTATATGCTTTTGCGTTTTGTATGTGGTATAGGCGGCAAATCCTTCTGTTATTAATTCACAGTAGTGCCAATTTGATTGATTTAACTGCAGGGAATGAGTGAGCTCGTGAATAAAGGTATCGAATAAGAGAAGATCGCCCGAAGCGATATTGCATTCGTCGTTATCGTCGTGCAACGGTCCTCTTTCGTTGAGCGAGTCGGTATACTTTTCTACGTTGACATCTAAAAACTCATTGGCATAGTATCTGCTGCCTTCGAATTTCAGACCCGAAGCAAGCTCCATAGTCGACGTTACGGTGTTTATATTATCAACGAGATCATAAGGAATATAAACGTTTGCGGGTATGTTCAGCTTTATGTGCTCTGTTGTAACAGTGGCTTTTGACTCTGTGATAATTCCAAAATGGGAATCGATCGTTACAGGCGGCAGAATGTCGATCGTTTGTTGGGGAACGAATACCTGATTACATACAGAACAACTGCGTCCCTCTGTAAGCCCTGTGCTGACTCCCGTTGGACCAACAGCTTCGTTAACTACCTCGGTATGACCAAGCGGCTCTAGCGCGGTCTGCTCCGAGAATCTTTCGTTACAAGCCGCGCAATAGCTACCTTCGGTAACACCCGATTCGGTGCAGGTAGGCTCGCGAGCAGTCTCTATGACTAAGTCATGATCGATCGGTTTTATTTCCTTAGGAATGACGAGCACCTTGTTACATATAGAACAGTACTCACCCTCAGTCCAACCCGACAAGGTACAAGTTGAATCGAGCATTGGGGTGACAACGATCTTATGTGTATGTGAGATAGGTGAACTGCATGCCGTAAAGCATAGAAGTAACAATAATAATAAAATTAATGTGAGTGATTTGATTTTCAAATGTCAGTCTCCTTATGATAGAATACATTGAAACCGCAGAGCTATCTCTGCGGCTTCAATTTTAAGTTGTGGCGAAACCGTTAAAATCCGAACTTCACCGTCGTGATATGGCAAGGTTTTATGCCGCACGTCCCGATAATTGGGGGCGGCAACTTGCCGTTGGTCGGGCAAAAACGTTAAAATCCGAACTTCGCCATCGTGTGATATGGCAAGGATATATGCCGAACATCCCCGATAATTGGGGGCGGCAACTTGCCGCTGGTCGGATTGTTCATACCTGATCTGCTCAAAGGCAAAGAGCCGATGCAGACGAAACATATTCCCAAAGTACCGAAAATGCTTGTGTTTACAAGGAATTTTGAAACACGAAAGGAATATGATTATGGAAAAGTACATTACTAAAAATGGCATCAAATACGAGCTTCGCGGCGAACAATACTACCCAATGCTTAAAATCTCCGAGCAAACTAACCACGAAATCGGCAAATACGGACACCTCCATCTCGACTTCATCAAGAAGCACCGCAGAGGTACATATACCACCCTGCTGACCGAAGGCCGCTTAAACAAACATCTTTACGGTATCGACGAGCAGGCACACGAACAGATTTATTTACATATCACACAGATGGAAGAACGAATGGGCGTGACTGAAGAATTCAAAGCCTCCGATCCAATGCGTTGGGTGCAAATGATGAACAACATCAAGGCAAGTGCGGAAGAAATCGTTCTTAAGGAGGTTGTCTACAAATGAAATCGATCATCAACGAACTGTGGCACGGAAATATAATTCCTCAAGAGGACAGCAGAAATAAAACGAAGGAAATGAAAGAACTCCTTAGTTATATGTCACGTCACCACGAGGACTTGGAGAAAAGCTTCACGGACGAGCAGAAAGAGATATTCGAAAAGTTCCACGATTGTTGGAGCGAATATATGAGTATTGGGGAAGCAGCTATCTTTGAGTATGCTTTCAAACTTGGGATGCAGATTGCAATTGGAACTTTACATAACTAATATTTTTTACTGCCCACAAACATATCGAAGTTTGTGGGCAGTATCTTTATCAGTGGCGAATCAAAGCAAATCATAAATAATCCGACACAAATCGGCAAACTGCTATTGAAAAGTTTATAATTTTATGTTATAATGTATTATGAGCAATTTTACTTACAAGGAGATATGAAAATGTCTGAGAAAATTGATATGCCGGATCGTTGGTATTCCACCAAAGAAATTTGCGCTTATCTTGGCATTAGCCGGGATACTATGTTGGCTTGGATTACTAAAAAAAATATGCCTGCTCACAAGGTTGGACGTAATTGGATGTCCAAGACAAGCGAAATAGATGAGTGGGTAAAAAGCGGCAAGGCTTCTGAGTAAAAGAGGTAGAATATGAAATCTAAATTTGTGTTTTTAATATTGTTTTTTGGATATGTTTTTATAGCTATAGGTGACTTAATTGGTTTCGTTACATCTGGGCAGGAAATTCTTTTCGGATTGTCTTTATCGGCTTTGTTGATGTCATTAAGCGATTGTGCGACAGGTGTAACAATTGGATTATGCCAAAGAAACGAAATGGGCTACATCACAAAATGTTCTTCACGCTTTATTGAAGACAAATTAAGGAAAAAAGTTTTTCCTGTTAATCAAGGCGTTA
The DNA here is from genome assembly GCA_045587285.1 of Candidatus Flemingiibacterium sp. Lineage (GTDB taxonomy): Bacteria > Bacillota > Clostridia > Oscillospirales > CAG-272 > Flemingiibacterium. The sequence continues at coordinate 3,175 of JAZNBZ010000207.1, forward strand.
ATATAAGAAATGTTAAGAAAAATCTTGAAGAAGAGAATCCTAATTTCAAAAAATCTAAACATCCCAATGAGTTTAATACGATTATGTTGGTAAAATCGTTGAAAATCTTGGAAATTCTCTTTTTTGCCATTTCTATATTAGCTTTTGTTGTTTCTCCGTTTTTATTAATCCCGTTGGATGTAATTGAAAGAGCAACAATAGTTATTACGTTGTTCGCTTTTGGCTTTATGTGTCTAAATATTTTCATATCTGAACTTAATGGCGAATTAAGTAAAAGGCGGATGATTTTTATTAACAACACACAGATACATATAAATTCAGTTTATACCGACTTTTCTTATTGGTTAAATAATCAACTGTTTTGTAGAGAAGATTTGAAAGCTGCTCAAAAAGAAATGGAAGAAAATGAAAACTTTGGATTGGTAGATGTATTAACTGAGGATAATAATGAGTCAGATGACAAATAAGTAATTTCTTGGTTTGATGTAAAAATATATGGCTTCTATCGTAGATAAGAGAAATAAAACAATGGTTGATGAGTAAATCGTTGTTGCCGAGGGTGGCAAAAAATCGTGTATATAAGATGAAAGCATAATTTGATATTCAAAAACGGAGGTTTTTATGAAACCTGAAGAAAAAGCTCGATTAACAATCGATAAAAAGTTAATAGAATCCGGCTGGGTTATTCAGGATGTTAAATCCTTGAATTTGTCAGCTTCTCTCGGTGTTGCTGTTCGGGAGTTCCCGACGAGTACCGGGCCTGTGGATTATGCGCTTTTCATAGAAGGAGTGCCCGTAGGAATTATCGAAGCTAAAAAAACGGATGAAGGTGAAAACATAACTGCTGTTGAGGGGCAGTCTTCTCGTTATGCGAATAGCACGTTCAAGTGGATCAAAAGCATTTACCGCATTCGCTTCGCATACGAAGCAACGGACAAGCTCACACGCTTTACCGACTATAACGATATAAAATATCGTTCAAGAACAGTATTTTCTTTCCATCGTCCCGAAACACTGAACGCTCTTTTGAAGCAGGCGGATACGATTCGCAACAATATGAAGCATTTTCCCGAGTTTGATCCTACGGGATTCCGTAAATGTCAGATAACCGCTATTGAAAATCTTGACAAATCCTTTGCCGATAACCGTCCGAAAGCTTTGGTGCAGATGGCAACGGGCGCAGGAAAGACATTTACGGCTATTACTGCGGCATACAGACTTTTGAAATACGGAAAAATGAACCGTATTCTTTTCCTCGTGGATACGAAAGGTCTTGGCGAGCAGGCAGAGCGCGAATTCTTGGCATACAGACCGACAGATGATAACCGTTCCTTCTCGCAGATTTATGGCGTACATAGACTCAAATCCTCGTATATCCCCGAGGGTGTTCAGATCTGCATCAGCACTATTCAGAGAATGTACTCCATCCTCAAAGGCGATGAGCTTGACGAATCTGCCGAGGAAACATCATTCAATGAGTTTGTAACGGCAGACTCCAAAGCACCCAAAGAGGTAGTTTACAACGAAAAATATCCGCCGGAATTCTTTGATTGCATAATAGTTGACGAGTGCCACCGTTCCATTTATAATGTGTGGAATCAGGTGCTTGAATATTTCGATTCCTTTATTATCGGTCTGACCGCAACTCCCGATAAGCGTACCTTTGCGTTTTTCAACGAGAACGTAGTCAGCGAATACCCTCGTGAACAAGCGATTATTGATGGCGTAAACGTAGGTGAGGATATTTTCCTCATTGAAACCAATATAGGCAAGAACACAACGCACATTATGAAGCAGATGATAGAGGTTCGTAGCCGCTTATCTCGCGAAAAGCGTTGGAAACAGCTTGATGAGGACGTGGATTATACGCCTGCGCAGCTTGACCGGGATATCGTCAATCCAAGCCAAATCCGTACCGTAATTCGCACGTTCAAGGAAAATGTGTTTACCTCCTTGTTCCCTCGTCGTAAGGAAGTGCCGAAAACTCTGATTTTTGCTAAAACTGATAGTCACG
>JAZNBZ010000208.1:0-7152 GCA_045587285.1 Candidatus Flemingiibacterium sp.
ACGGTCCTCGCTGAACATTTTCATCGTAAGCAGCGGCACGAGAATGATAAACACGAACATTATGAGAGAAAAATAAGAGGCAACGTCGCTGCTTACGCCCTGAAGGAGCGTGCAAAAGCAGAAAAAGAAGGCGTTTATCGCGAGAAATACTGCGATAAAGACGTATCCGACAGGCGAGGTGAGATATGCCTGCATCTCGCGCTTGTATATAGCTAACATCAGTTCTCGCCCTCCCTTGCCTCTTCGTCATTTACCTTAATATCGAACTTTGGAAGCTCGCGTACCTTTTTCGTATTTTTCTTCGTATCAACAAGCGAAATGAATACATCCTCAAGGCTTGTACCCTGCTGCTCGAGGCCGATAAGCGGCCAGTTGTTTGCAGCGAGCATACCAAAAAGCCCCTTGCGTATATCCACGCCCGACGAGCTTTCGATAGCGTAAAGGAAGCTGTCGCCCTCGCGTTCACCGACCGACTCGGCGCGCGTTACCTCGGGCATTGCGCGAAGTGCGCGGAGTATATCGCGTTGCGGACCGCATATACGTGCACTCAGCCTGCGATTACCCTCGAGTGCGTTGACAACATTTTCCGTTTTTTCGTCGGCGATAAGCTTACCCGAGCTTATAATAAGTATGCGGTCGCACACCGCCTGCACCTCGGAAAGTATGTGCGTTGAGAGAATGACCGTATGCGCGCGCCCGAGATTTCTGATAAGTGCGCGGATCTCGATTATCTCCTTAGGATCAAGACCGACCGTCGGCTCGTCGAGAATGATTATGCTCGGATTGCCGACAAGTGCCTGCGCGATACCGACGCGCTGCTTATATCCCTTCGAGAGGTTCTTTATAAGACGGTTTTTGTTGTAGTCGTCCGCAATCTTAACGACCTTGCATATCTCCTCAAGATGCTTCTTTCGGTTAAGACGGCAGCCCTTGAGCTCGTATACGAAATTGAGATACTCGCGAACGGTCATATCCATATAAAGCGGCGGCTGCTCGGGAAGATAGCCTATCCGACGCTTTGCGCCGATAGGATCCTCGAGTATATCCATACCGTCAATCGACACCGTGCCCGACGTCGAGGACATATAGCCCGTGATTATGTTCATCGTGGTAGACTTGCCCGCACCATTAGGCCCGAGGAAGCCGACAACCTCGCCGTCGCCTATGGTGAAGCTGACGTCGTCCACCGCCACCTTCGCGCCAAAACGCTTGACCAGGTTTTGTACTTCTATCATCGTTGATCGTCCCCCTGATTTTAGGTTGATTTTATAAATTCCTTGGCAAAAAAACACCGTCGTGCCCGTTTGGGCACGACAAAATTATACCATACTAATATGAATAAATCTTGAACTGTTCGCACGCGCACGCAATAATCGCAAAACTTTCCAAAAGCCCTCACAAGCCCGTCACATTACAGCGATATCACTGACAGCATAGTGCCGCGAACTCCGTGCGACGCGCGGTGGCTGAAAAACAGCGACGGCTGACAGCAGGTGCAATATTCGCACACGTCGATATTAGCATCCGAAAGCCCCGCCTCGAGCAAAAATCGGCGGTTCATACCGACGATATCAGCGTGAAGCCTGCCGTCCCTCTCGCGTATAAACTCGCGCGCCGTATCCTCGCCTACGAGCGCCGCAACCGATTCAAGAAAGTCCTCACCGACCTCGTAACAGCAAAAACGTATCGCCGCACCTATAGCCGCGCGAATATTCTCGGGCTTTGCGCCAAGCTCACACATTCTGCGAACGCACTCTGCCGCAATCCCCGATGCCGTACCACGCCAGCCTGCGTGAACAGCACCGATAACATGCGCCTCTTTATCTGCAAAAAGTATCGGCACGCAGTCGGCAGTCTTAACGCCGAGCGTAACGCCCTCGCGGTCGGTGACGTATCCGTCACACTCCGCGTCCGTGTCTGTAAAATATCCCTCGCCGCGCATTCCCTCGTCTGCGTAAACGACGCGAGCGGAATGGACTTGGTGACGGCTTATGACGCTCTCGGGCTTAACGCCGACGGCATCCGCAAAAAGCCGCAGATTTTCCATAACCGTTTCGTGCTCGTCACCGCGCCTGAACGCGAGATTTAATGATGAGGTGTGTGCCTCGCGGCTAACGCCGCCGACACGAGTGGCAAACCCGTGCGGTACGGGAATAACGTTGGATTTCAGATACTTAACGCCGTTTTCGGCGGTGATAAGAGAAAAAGCCATCGTGACCTCACAAAGCGAATAATTTTATAACCTTTATCGCCGTACCCTGCGGATATTCGCGCACCTCGCCGAGAGCGTAAAAGCCCTCTTTTCCATAGAGGCGAACGCGAGCGCCGAGAGGATAAGACGCACCTATCTTTTTCTGGTATATCTCGTTGCCGTCGCGCGAAAGCTTCTCAAAAAACGGCGCAAGCTTTACCGCATCAAGCTCGGCAAAAAGCGATTCCGTCGGGCAAAGTGCCGTGATGCGTTCATCGGGCGCAAGTGCCTCAAGCTCATCGAGCGTGTGCGTATCCTCAAGCTTAAACGAGCCGCTTGCGAGTCGGCAGAGCGAGCTCATCGCGCCGCCGCAGCCAATTTTCGCACCGATATCAGCGCAAAGCGTGCGGATATACGTGCCCTTCGAGCAGTGCACGGTCAGTATGTAGTCGCACGGCGAGTCGGTCGCCTCAACGTCAAGCGAGTAAACCGTTATCGGTCTTGCCTCGCGCTCGACAGTAACGCCCTCGCGGGCGAGGTCAACGAGCTTTTTGCCGTCAACCTTAAGCGCCGAATACATCGGCGGAACCTGCATAATATCGCCCACGAACTCACGGCATACCGCAAGAACGCGCTCGGAATCGGGTATATCGTCACATTCGGTGAGAGTAGCACCCGTCGTGTCCTCGGTATCCGTAGTCAAACCGAGCTTCAGCCCTGCGCGGTATATTTTATCGTCCGACACCAAAAGCTCCGCCGCCTTTGCCGCACGTCCGACGAGCACGGGCAAAACGCCCGTCGCCATCGGATCAAGCGTTCCCGTGTGACCGACCTTTTTCGTGTTGTATAAGCGGCGTATCTTGTTTACGCAGTCGTGCGAGGTAAAGCCCGCAGGCTTGTTTATAAGTATAACTCCCGACGGCTCCGTCATAACGTGTCCGCTCCTTCAAACGCGCCCGAAGCGTCAAGCGCCTCAAGCTCGCGCACTACCGCATCAACAAGCATCTGTTCGGCAATCGTTTCATTTTCCGCATTAACCGAGCAGCCGCCTGCTCTGACGTGACCGCCGCCGCCGAACAGCGCACAAAGCTTCGACACGTCCGCAACGCGGTTTGAGCGCATCGACACCTTGAAAAGCGTAAGATCGTCCGCGTTTTGCTTTATTGTCATACCCACCTCAACGCCCTCTATGGTTCGAGTGAGGGAAATGATATCGTCAATGTCCTCGTTCGTTAAATTATCGGGCTTCATCATCGCTTGCGTGAAGTTGATAACGGCAAGCTTGCCGTCGGCGTAAAATTTTAGTGCGCCAAGCGCCGCCTTGGTCGCCATAACCTGCGACACGGGGCGCGAGTCGTACAGTCGTCTGGCAATCTCCGCGTGGTTTATGCCCGCATCGTGAAGCTTCGCGATGCGTCTGTGCGTATCAGCGGTTACAGCCTCGTATTTGAAGCTTCCCGTATCCGAGCAGATCGCCGCCCAAAGCGCGGTCGCCGCCGCACGGTTGAGCGCTACCTTACCGCGCTTTTCAAATTCCGCAAAAATATCGAGTATTATCTCGCCGCAAGCGCCGACGTCGCCGACGTACGTTTCCTTCGCAAAGGGCGTGCCGAGCACGTGGTGGTCGATAGCAAGCTCGACCTTGTTTGCAAACGCTTCCTCAAGCGTGCCAAGCAGCTTCGAGGCAGATACGTCCACCGACACTATAAGGTCGGGCGTGAAATCCTCGGGAAGCGTTTCGGGCGCGAGCGAATCCACGCCGAAAATAAAGCGCAGCTTTTTCGGAATCTCGTCGCCGTTTATAACCTCGGCGCGCTTGCCCATAAGGTGCAAGAGCTCACGCAGTGCGAACGCACTTCCGAGCGTGTCCGCATCGGGACGCGCGTGCGAGAGTATCAGCACGGACGATGCCGCCTCAAGGCGGTCACACACCTCGCTGAACGCTACGTTAGAAAGCTCACTCATCGCCGTTTTCCTCGTCGAGCACGTCGGTGAATTCGATCTTGTTAAGAAGCGAATTTATGTGCGCGCCGTACTCTATCGAATCGTCGGAAATGAAGAAAAGCTCAGGAGTCTGACGCAGGTTGAGAGTTTCGGCGAGGCGCTTTCTGATATAACCCGAAGCGCTTTTGAGTCCCTTTTTGACCTCTGCCTTGTCACCGCTTAACGCGGAAAAATATATTTTCGCGGTCTTCATATCGGTTGCAACGTCCGCCGCAGTTACGCTGATGAATGCGTCCGACACGCGCGGATCCTTGACCTCGCGAAGAATGCTCGAAAGCTCCTTAACAACCTCCTCGTTAACGCGTCCTCTTCTGTATTTAGCCATATCGTCCTCCAAAAGATAATGTTAATTAATATTATTCTATCATATCTTGCGGCAAATATAAATAGGGTTTTGTAAATTATTTTGAGTTTTGATAAAAAGTTGAGCCTATTTCACGCATAAAATTGCGTTAAGATATTGAAATTTACAGTTTTTCGTGTTATGATAATAAGGTAAAGAATTATTTGCCACACGGAGGACATCAAAATGGTAGAACTTATTCGCGGCGGAGCATATCTCGTTGACGGCAACGTGCTCGTGCCGGACGGAGCCGTAACAACGGCAAAGCTTGCCTCGCTCGGCAAGGGCGGCATCGGCAAGGACACCGCCAAAAAGAACACTATGGCTTACGGCATACTGTCCGCGCACAATACGGCAGACAGCGAAAACGACCTTAGAATCAAATTCGACGCTATGGCGTCGCACGATATAACCTACGTCGGTATCATTCAGACGGCTCGCGCGAGCGGTCTTGAAAAATTCCCGATACCCTACGTGCTCACCAACTGCCACAACAGCCTTTGCGCCGTTGGCGGTACCATAAACGAGGACGACCACGTATTCGGTCTTTCCGCCGCACAGAAATACGGCGGTATATACGTTCCTGCGCACATCGCGGTCATCCACTCCTATATGCGCGAGATGATGAGTGGCTGCGGCAAAATGATACTCGGCTCCGACAGCCATACGCGTTACGGTGCGCTCGGTACGATGGCAATCGGCGAGGGCGGTCCCGAGCTCGTAAAGCAGCTTCTTTGCCGCACTTACGACATCAAGCGCCCCGAGGTCATCGCCGTACATATGACGGGCAAGCCGAAGGCAGGCGTTGGTCCGCAGGACGTTGCGCTCGCTATAATCGGAGCTGTATTTAAGGACGGATTTGTTAAGAATAAGGTGCTCGAATTCGTCGGCGACGGTATTGCAAGCCTTCCGATAGAGTTCCGTAACGGCATCGACGTTATGACCACCGAAACCACTTGTCTTTCCTCTATCTGGGTAACGGATGAGGAAACCAAGCGCTACTTCGACCTCCACGGCCGCTCCGATGCGTATAAGAAGCTCACCCCCGGCGACGTTGCTTACTACGACGGCGTCGTAAAGATTGACCTTTCGAGAGTTGAGCCGATGATCGCGCTCCCGTTCCACCCCTCGAACACCTACACGGTACGCGGACTTATAGACAACGCGGCAGACATTCTCCGCGAGTGCGAAAAGAGCGTCGCAGAGCAGCTTGACAACAAGAACATCAAGCTCTCGCTCGTTGACAAGATAACCAAGGACGGCATTAAGGTCGATCAGGGCGTTATCGCAGGCTGTGCCGGCGGTACGTTTGACAACCTCGTTGCGGCGGCGGATATTCTCGGCGGTTACTCCACGGGCTGCGGCGCGTTCAATCTTTCCGCATATCCCGCAAGCCAGCCCGCATACATTGAGCTTGTAAAGAACGGCTCGGCGGCAAAGCTTATGGAAGCGGGCGTAACGCTTCGCACCGCATTCTGCGGTCCTTGCTTCGGCGCAGGTGACGTTCCCGCAAACGGCGGTCTTTCCATCCGCCACTCCACCCGTAACTTCCCGAACCGCGAGGGCTCCAAGCCCGGTAACGGTCAAATCGCGGCAGTTGCGCTTATGGACGCACGCTCCATCGCGGCGACCGCACGCAACGGCGGTATCCTTACCCCCGCAACCGAGATAGACGTAGATTACACCACTCCGAACTATCACTTCGACTCCACCGTATACGATCACCGCGTATACAAGGGCTTTGGCAAGGCTGACACTGCGGCAGAGCTCAAGATCGGTCCCAATATCGCAGACTGGCCCGTAATGCCCGCGCTCACCGAGGACTTGCTCCTCCGCGTTGCATCGGTTATCACCGATCCCGTAACCACCACCGACGAGCTTATCCCCTCGGGTGAAACCTCGTCCTACCGCTCCAACCCCTTAAAGCTCTCCGAGTTCGCGCTTTCAAGAAAGGATCCTGCATACGTAGGCAGAGCGAAAGAGGTTCAAAAATTTGAAAAGGCTCGCGAAGCAGGCGAGGACACGACCGCAGGCGAGCTTGCGCCCGTATTCGCGAAGATTCGCGAGATAAATCCCACAGTCAACGCAAAGAACGTCGGCATCGGAAGCGTAGTTTACGCTAACAAGCCGGGTGACGGCTCCGCACGCGAGCAGGCGGCATCCTGCCAGAAGGTGCTCGGCGGCTGGGCTAACGTTGCTATCGAGTACGCAACCAAGCGTTACCGCTCCAACCTCATCAACTGGGGTATGTTACCCTTTATCTTCGACAACGCAGATGCGTTCGAGGTGGGCGATCACGTTTACGTGCCCGGTGCACGCGCGACCGTCGAGGCGGCGAAGTATGAGTTCGACGCGTACGTTATCAAGAATAGCGGCGAGGTCAAGCCGATCACCCTTCGTATGGGCGAGCTTACCGACGACGAGCGTACCATCATCCTCTGCGGCTGTCTTATCAACTACTACAGAGCAGGCAACTAACGTGCCGAAAGGAGATACCGTTATGGAAAACAAGAAGATATACAGAATAGCCGACTACAATATTGGCGATTATACCTGCGAGGGTATGGAGGAGGGCTCCGACGAGGCTGCCGCTGCCATTCGCGCCGTAATGGAC
>JAZNBZ010000209.1:0-7937 GCA_045587285.1 Candidatus Flemingiibacterium sp.
ATTCACGTAAAATCGAGGCGTTACGACGAAAACGCGAAATCCCTTCTCAAGATAGCATAAACGAAAACGGTGCAGTTTTACTGCACCGTTTATTTATTTGATATGTACGATATTATCGACTACGGTAAGTCTGTCCGCACAGAACAGCTCGATAGCCTCGGGGAGTATCTTCCACTCGGCATCTTGCATAATTCTCTGCTGAAGGGTTTCGGGCGTGTCACCTTCCTCTATCGCCACAGCCTTCTGCGCGATTATCGGACCGCCGTCGCACACCTCGTTTACGAAATGCACCGTCGCGCCCGAAAGCTTAACGCCCTTTTTAAGCGCCGCCTCGTGGACGTGTAAACCGTAGAAGCCCTCACCGCAAAAGCTCGGTATGAGCGCGGGGTGCACGTTTATCACGCGGTTTTCAAACGTACGAGTAAACTCGCCGTCGAGTATTATCATAAAGCCTGCGAGCACGACGAGGTCGATACCGCGTGCTGTGAGCACCTCGATAAGCTTTTTCGTGTAATCGCTTCTGTCGGGATAATCCTTCTTCGGGATAACGATGCCCTCAACGCCGTGATTTTTCGCGCGTTCGAGAGCGTACGCGCCTTCCTTCGAGGAAACGACCACGTCTACCTTACCGCTTTTGATGATGCCGCTGTCGATAGCATCGAGAATTGCCTGAAGGTTCGTGCCTCCGCCCGAAACTAAAACTGCAAATTTCTTCATCGTATTCCCTCTCACGCAAGCTCGGACTGAAGCTTTGCGTCCTTTGCGATAACGCCTGCTTCCATTTCCGCCTTAAAGCGCTCGAGCTTGTCGGCAAGACCGTCGTCGGAAAGTGCGAGCATCTGTGCCGCGAGGATAGCCGCGTTCTGCGCGCCGTCGATGGCAACGGTCGCAACGGGAATACCGCCGGGCATCTGTACCATAGACAGAAGCGAGTCAAGGCCGTCCATAGTCGAGGACTTTATCGGAATACCGATAACGGGAAGCGTGGTGTAAGCCGCGATAACGCCGCCGAGGTGCGCCGCCTTACCTGCCGCCGCGATGATGACGCCAAAGCCGTTTGCTTTTGCGCCCGACGCGAATTCTTCCGCCTGACGGGGGGTTCTGTGCGCGCTTATAACGTGCGCCTCATACGGGATACCGAACGCCACGAGCTGATCGATACATTTTTTAACTACCGGCAGATCGGAATCGCTGCCCATAATAACTGCAACCTTTTTCATAACACTGTCCTCCAAAATTTTATTTAACAAATTTTATATTTTGGTAAGCTCCGCCATACGCATAACGTAATGGTTCGCTTCCTTTTTTATTGCATCCTTACAATCATCTGACGTGGGATCATATACGCCGCACACGGGCATTCCGGCAACTTTGGCAGTGCCGAGCGCGCCCATATTGTCGTCGAGGAAAAGCACGTCGCCAACGCTCACGCCTATCTTCTCTGCCGCCATTTTGTATATGTTCGGATCAGCCTTGCTTGTGCCGAAATCATCGCACGACCAGACGTTATCGAAAAGATCGTATATGCAAAGTCTTTTAAGACACGGATCAAGCATTTGATGCGGACTTGCTGTAAGTATATTAAGGCTTGCACCGCTTTGCTTGAGTGCTTTGAGGGTTTCTATGACTGTTTCCTTAGCCTCAATCGTGTTCTCGTACTCGAAAATCGAGTATGACTTCATCTGTGCAATAATCTCGTTCTCATCACCCCCAAGTCCGAGCGTTTTAAAATATCTCGCGGTACCGAGGTATCCGAGCGGAGTAATGATCTTAACGATGTCGTCGCCGTACGCTATGCCGTTCTCGTCGAGTATGCGAGTCATAACCGCCGCAAATGTCGGCATCGAGTCGACGAGAGTGCCGTCGAAATCGAATAAATATGTATTGTATTTCACTATTGCATATCGCCTTTTAAAATGCGTTCGGGCAAAGTCCCGCCGCGATAAAATCGTCGTTGCGTACGGTGTCACCGCCAAAGCCTGCGGGGCGCATATACTTCTCTTTTGGCTCGATATCGGCAGATATACTGCCAACTTCCTTGCCAATATCCTTGATGATCTGTCCGTCAGGCGCTACTATCATAGAGCAGCCGCCGCGCTCGTCGCTGTCCATCGAGAAGGACGAGCGTGCAACGAATGCGTTGCATCTGAACGCCGTAAGCTTCGCTTGTGCGCGTATGATATCCGTACGCTCACCGCGCTGATAGCCGGGGATAAGTATAATGTCCGGCTTGAAGGCGGCTATGTGCTCGATCTGCTCGCTAAAATAAACGTCGTAGCAGGTCATAAACGCGAAGCGGATGCCGTCAACCTCGCAGGTGCACTTGCATTTGCCGCTTTCGTTACCTGCTTCAACGCCGAGCTTAACCTCGGACGGCGGCAGGTGCTGTTTATCGTAAACGAACGCCGCCTCGCCGTTTTTGTTGTAGAGATAGGTACTGTTCTTGATCTTGCCGCCGCGGCGCTCGAGGACGTTCACGGCAACGTACGCGCCCTTCTCCTTGGCGGTTTTTGATGCCGCCTCGAGCATCATTTCGGCGCGCGGCAGAGCCGCAAGCTCCGCCTCGGGATCGGATATACCGCCCGCGTTTGAATATTCGGGAAGGACGATAAGTCCATCCGTCGGAACGGATTTCATTTGTTCGATAAGAAAGCTTGCTATAGCCTCGTCGGGCTTATCGCCTGCAAAATATGAGGGCTGTACTACTGTTACGTTAAGCATTTTCACATCTCCTAATAGAGTATTTTGAAATAATTATACCACAACCGACCGCCAATGTCAATCGGTTTTGCCGTAGAATTACACCATTACTGCGCCAACCTTGCGCGGCTTGCCAAAACAGCAAAGTTCCGCTATCCGCTCCGCCTTTTGGTGAAGCGCGTACTGTTCCGCCGTCTCGCCCGAAAGTCCCTTCGCATCGGACATTTTCGAGAGTATCGCAATGTCAGATTTCTTGCGTGAAATCGCGAGCAGCTCGCGACCGCGTTCGTTTGCGGCAAGCACGCTCGTAAAGAGCGGTGCCGACTCCACGTCGCGCATCGTCACGCCGAGAAGCGACGCTATAAGCACGCGGCGTACGCGCGATGCGGAATAGTGCCTTCCCTTCGCCGCTTCGACGAGCTCGCCTATCGTACGGCACTCGTTTGCAAGTGCGGTAAGGCGGTTTTCCATGCCGCCCGACATTTCCATAATGTTCGCGATCTCGCTCGGTGAGACCGCACGAAGCCGTGCGAGCACAGCCGCGTCAAGGCGCGAGAGGTCGTATCTGCGCCCCCCCAAAAGCTCGCGCATCAGAATATCGTACGATGCATTTGGCATATACCGCGACAGGTCGCGGCGCGAGAAATCGCGTGCATCGGGCGCTAGAGCGTGACGGATAGCCGTCGCCGAGCATATTTCGCAAAGCTCCTCTGAGTTGTAGACCTCGCCGATGCGCTTCACGGCAGTCGGCTCGACGTCACTTTTGAGCTTGCGGAGCGCGCGGATATATTCGAGCCCCAAAAGGTCGTTCGAGCCGTCGAAGTGCGACGATGCGCCGTAAAGCTCCGCGTACACCTCGGCGCGAAGTACGGCTATACCCTTATCGCGATGCTTCTCACGTGCAGACGCAAGCGCGTCGGCAAATTCCGTCGAGGACAGCCGTTCGGCGCACTCCGTGAGCGAGTTGATATCGCCCGATTCGCTTCCGAACGCGAGCGCGTCCACGACGCCGATGCCGTTTGCCACGGCTACGCCGCCGAGCGCGAAAAACTCCGCCCCGGCAAAGCACCACGGCGCGGGCAGCTCGAGAACGAGGTCAACTCCGCTGTGTACCGCCGCCTCTGCGCGCGCGTATTTGTCGATTATCGCAACGTCGCCGCGCTCGACAAAGCTGCCGCTCATAACGGTGACGACAGCCGAGCCGTCCGCTTTAAGCGTGTCTATTAAGTATTTGTGCCCGCTGTGAAACGGATTGAACTCGGAAATTACGGCGTAAGTTTTCATTTTGGCACTCCAAAACTAAAAAAATCGGTGGAAAATTGAAAATACCTATTGAAATATGGGAAAATTTATGCTATAATAAACTGTATATTTTTATTTTACCACAAAATAAGCAAAAATGCAATAATCAATGGAGGAAAAACAATGAAAGTTTTAGTTGTAAACGCAGGCAGCTCGTCGCTTAAGTATCAGCTTTTCGACACCGCTACCTACGAAGTAGTCGCAAAGGGTATCTGCGAGAGAATCGGTATCGACGGTAAGATCACCCACAAGATGCCCGGCCGCGAGAATTACGTTGCCGACATCGCAATGCCCAACCACTCCGTAGCAACCAAGATCCTCGTTGACACTCTCGTGTCCAAGGAATACGGTTGCCTCGAGTCTATGAGCGAGATCGAAGCAGTCGGTCACCGCGTCGTACACGGCGGTGCTTACTTCTCCGAGTCCGTTCTCGTTACCCCCGAGGTTATCGAGAAGCTCAACAAGTGCATCGACCTTGCTCCCCTTCACACCCCTGCACACCTTATGGGTATCGAGGGTATCACAAGCGAGCTTCCCGGCGTTCCCCAGGTTCTCGTATTCGACACCGCTTTCCATCAGACTATGCCCGACTACGCTTGGATGTACGCTATTCCCTACGAAATGTATGAGAAGTACTCCATCCGCCGTTACGGCGCACACGGTACCTCGCACCGCTTCGTTGCAGGCGAGATGTGCAAGATTCTCGGCAAGACCGAGGGCACCAAGATCGTAACCTGCCACATCGGTAACGGCTCTTCGATCTCTGCCGTTAAGGACGGCAAGGTTATCGACACCTCGATGGGCTTCACTCCCCTCGACGGCGTTGAGATGGGTACTCGCTGCGGTTCTATCGACCCTGCTATTGTAACCTTCATTATGGAGCACGAGGGCCTTACCCCCTCCGAGATGAGCGACTATATGAACAAGAAGTGCGGTTTCCTCGGCGTATCCGGCATCTCCTCTGACAGCCGCGACATCGAGGCTGCTATCCTTGAGGGCAACAAGCGTGCAGAGCTTGCCGCTAACATCCTCGCATATCAGGTTAAGAAGTACATCGGTATGTACGCTGCTGCTATGAATGGCCTTGACGCTGTCGTATTCACCGCAGGTATGGGTGAGAACAACCCCGAGCTTCGCGAGCGTGCTTGCACCGCTATGGACTTCCTCGGCATCGAGATCGACAATGAGCTCAATGCAAAGACTCTCCGTCAGCCTAACAACGTTAAGCTCTCCACCGACAACTCCAAGGTTCAGGTTTGGGTTCTTCCCACCAACGAGGAGCTTGTTATCGCATCCGACACGGAAGCTATCGTTAAGGCACTCTGATTTAGATGAGCTAATTTGGACGGGTAACTTTTGTTGCCCGTCCTTTTCTTTTGCACATAAGCCGCAGGCGGACCGTCGAGGACGCCGGTCCCTACAAGTGAATTCGGAACTCGACAACTAAAAACGCACTGCTTTTGCAGAGCGTGTTTTGATTATTCGTTGTCAAGCAATTCCTTATAGAACGTGCTGTAATCCTCACGCTTTTGCGCTGTAAACGTGAGTGCTTCACGCGGATGACGGTTGAGCTGACCCGTAAACATATACTGCAGATCAAAGCCCCATACGACGCCCGACTCGCGAAGCGGCTTCATATACTTTTCGATAAACGTCAGCATACTGTATAGGTTGTACTTCGGATTTTTGAGGAAGCCAAGCAACAGCTCCGTCGCACAGTTGCCCGCGCCGCGTCCCATTCCCTGAACGGTTACGTCAAGGTAGCTTACACCGCGTGAGAGCGTATCTATCGTGTTAGCAAATGCAAGATTTTGATTGTTATGTGCGTGGAAGCCGACCTTTTTACCAACCTTGTCAGCCGCGGCAATGTACATCTGCGTGAGTGTGGATGCATTCTCGGGGAAAAGCGCTCCGTAGCTGTCAACAAGATAGATGACGTCAACGCTCGAGGCTATGATCATATTGAGTGCCTGCTCTATCTGGTCGGCACCTGCCTGCGTCACCGCCATTATGTTGCAGGCGGTCTCGTATCCGAGCGAATGAAAGTGCTCGATCATATCGAGCGCCGCAGGTATCTGATTGATATAGCACGCAACGCGCACCATATCGATGACCGATTCGGACTTAGGCAGAAAATCGCGCTTGTAATTACAGCGTCCGACGTCCGCCATAACGGAAATTTTCATATCGGATATATTGTCGCCGACAATTGCGCGAATATCCTCCTCACGGCAGAATTTCCACGGACCAAACTCGCTTTTGTCAAAAAGATCGGGATCAGCCTTGTAGCCGAATTCCATATAGTCAACGCCGCTCTTTACGTTCGTTTTGTAAAGCTCGCGTACAAATTCGTCGCTGAATTTAAAATCGTTGCAAAGACCTCCGTCGCGAAGCGTTGCGTCAAAAACTCTGACGTCGTCGCGCACGCTCATAAGGTTACCTTTTCTCTGTCCCATATTAAATGCTCCTTTTGAAAAATACTTCTTTTATTATACAACCGTATGCCGACTTTGTCAAGTAAATATGCGCACTTTTCAAGAAATGATATTGACAGTATACTGCCCGTGTGCTATAATTTTAGTATAACCTAATTTTATAGGAGAATTACACTATGACATACGAATTCATCTCGTCCGAGCGTTACACGGACACCTCAACGAAGCTCACGCTTTTGCTTAACGGCAGACAGACTATAGTCGTCCGTCCCGACGCACCTGCCAAGGGCAATCCGACCGTTTGGCGCACGGAATTTTTCGGCGCGTTTGACAGCGTTGACCGCGCGATGCTCGAGCGCGGTTGGTTCATCGTTTACCACTCGGTCAGCAATATGTACGGCTGTCCCGAGTCGATCGTTATGATGCGCGAGTTTTACGATTTTATGGAGCAGACCTTCAACCTTTCAAAGAAGCCCGTGCTGTTCGGCTTTTCGCGCGGTGCGCTTTACGCTGTCAACTACGCGGTAAAATATCCCGATGCAGTCGGCGCGATGTACCTCGATGCGCCCTGCCTTAGTAATCACTATTGGCCCGGCGGCGATAAGTACGACGGCACGTGTGAGCAGATGCTCCTCTTCAAGTGGCTTGGCATCACCAAAGCAGAAGTAAATACTTATCCCGACTATCCGAAATATAAAGCCGCTCTTGTAAAGGATATCCCGATAATCATCGTTCAGGGCGACGCGGACGTTGAATGCGTCTGGCCGGAGCACGGCGGATATTTTGTAGAGGCGCTCGAGGCGGCAGGCGGCAAGGCGGAAATAATCTTCAAGCCCGGCGGAGGGCACCATCCGCACTCGCTCGAGGATCCCACGCCGGTTGTGGAGTTTATCGAGAAGAATTATAAGGCATAAAAATTAACCCGTCACGGTTTCGTGACGGGTGAATCTATTTTTACTTGGTCTGCACGAGGTGGAAGGCGAAGCCTGCGATCTCGTCCGCGAAATAGATAGCAACGGTGTTGCCCTTTGCGTCAACCTTCTTCGATGCTTCGTTAAATTTAACGCCAATATTCTCAAAGTAGAATATCGCACGGTCGATAAAGTTCGTGCCGATAGCGACGTGACCGTTCTTGCCGAGGTACGGCTCGTACATAAGCTCGATGCCCGTGCCTGCGAACGCACTGCTGTTACCGGGCTTGCCTGCAAAGCCGAACATCGTTTCAATAAGAGCGAGCACCTTGTTTGCCTCGTCCTTGTTCGCACAGTTGATGCCTACGTGCTTTAGCTCAAAGCCGAGCATCTGCATTACGGCGTTTCTCGTAAGCTCGGTGATCTTGTCCCATTCGCCCGCGTTCATAAGGTCAGCCGATACCATATAGCTGCCGCCGCACGCAAGGATCTTGTTAAACTTTAAGTAAGAGAGGATGTTACCCTCGTTAAGTCCGCCCGTCGGCATAAACTTGAGTCCGCCGTACGGAGCGCTCATAGCCTTTATCAT
>JAZNBZ010000210.1:0-7558 GCA_045587285.1 Candidatus Flemingiibacterium sp.
TTTTTTTGACTTACAATAATAATCACCGCCTGCGTAACATATAATTGACAAAGCAGAAACGCTTATTAACGATTATGCGGTACTTGGGAGAGAATATGAGTAAAGGTAAAAAAATTCCGATAGGGCAAAGAGTATGCGAGAGGCTTGATATACCGGTCGGTACACTTGGAAAAGCCTCCTTTATCGAAGCGGTAGGAAATCGCGAGGTTACCGTGAGCGGCTGTGAAGGGCTGCTTAATTATACCGAAAACGAGGTAGCGCTTCGTCTTTGCGACGGTGAGATAAGTATTAGCGGTGAAGGGCTTGAGCTTCGAAGCTTTTCGGGCGGCCGTATAGCGGTGCGCGGAGCTGTGCGAAGCATTTGCCTTGGCGGTGAGGGTGGAAATGATAGCTAAATCCGTGCGCTGGATACGCGGCTGGCGCGATTACCGCGTAACGGAAAACATAGACGCGGCGGCAGACCTTCTCGCGCTTTCGGGTACGAATTTCAGGCGTATGCAAAGAAGTGAGGACGCACTCACGTTTTCGCTAGAGTGGGCGCAGTGTGCGATGATAGAAGCGGCTATGGAGGCGAACAGTATTGTGTACGAAATAGCTGCCGAGCACGGTATTCCGCGCCTTTATGAAAAATACAAAAAGCGCATCGGCATACCGATCGGCGCTATCTTGTTCGTTTTGATAATATTGGCGTCAGAGCAGTTTATATGGTCGTTTGAGGTCATCGGCAACGAAAAAATTTCAGATAAGGATATCCTCGCCCGACTCGACGCACTCGGCTGCGGTGTTGGAACGTACATACCCTCTACCAATTTTGACGCGCTCCACAGCGAGCTTTTGCTGGAGTACGACGATTTAGCGTGGGTATCCGTAAACCTTCGCGGTACGCACGCGACGGTTGAGGTGCGCGAGATGGTGCCGCACGTTTTTGACGTTGACGAGAGTCTGCCGCACAATCTCGTTGCGGACGAGGACGGCGTCGTTGAATATATCGAGATACTTCGCGGACAAAGGATAGCGCGCGAGGAGGAGCTTGTCAGGAAGGGGGAGCTTCTCGCGTCGGGAATCGAAGAAATGAAGCACGGGCTTCGCCTCACACACGCTCGCGGAACGGTTTTGGCAAGGGTGAAACGCGAGATTTTAATAGAGGTTCCGCTTGAAAGCACGGTGCGTGAGGCGACGGGGCGCGAGTTTTCGGAGAAATATTTTAATTTTTTCGGAATTTCTATAAAAATTTTCTCAAATACCTCGAATTTACCTGAGAATTGTGATAAAATAGAAAGAGAGGATCAGCTTCGCTTTTTCGATGCCGTAACGGTGCCCGTAACGGTGCGCGAAACCGTGTACCGCGAGTGGGCGGACGTGCCGATAGCGCTTACAGAAAACGAGGCGCGCGCCGAGGCGTATAGGCGACTGCGCGAGAAATGCGCGGAGATTGCCGCCGAGTGCGAGCTTATCTCGCGTGAAATAAATGCAGGGCTCAAAGACGGCGTGTACGTTATAAAGTGTGAGCTGACGGTGCTTCGCGATATAGCACTGGAGGTGCCGATATATACGACAGAAAATCAAGGAGGGGATTAAATGCCCGAAAAAATAATACTCACCGAATCCGCCGAGCAAACGGCGGCGATCTTCGGTGAGCTTGATACAAATCTTGAAAAGCTCGAGTCGGCGTTCGGCGTCGTGATAAAGTCGAGCGCTGACACAAACGGTGTGGGCGATGCGATAAGCGTGAGCGGTGCGGATATTACTGCCGTGGAGCGAGCCGTGGATGCGCTCGGATATTTAAAGCGTATGACGAAGCTTGGAAACACGCTCACCGAGCAGAACGTTGATTACGTTATAGATATGGTATCCGACGGCAAAAAAAGTGAGCTCAACGAGCTTGACGACGACACGATATGCCTGACAACGCGCGGCAAGCCCATAAAGGCGAAGACCGTCGGTCAGAAAAAATACGTGAACGCGATCAAGAAGAACACGGTTATAATGGGCATCGGGCCTGCCGGAACGGGTAAGACCTTCCTTGCGGTCGCGATGGCGGTAACGGCGCTTAAATCAAAGCAGGTCGAGCGTATCATACTGACGCGTCCCGCGGTCGAAGCAGGCGAGAAGCTCGGATTTTTGCCGGGTGACCTTCAGAACAAGATAGATCCGTATCTGCGCCCGCTTTACGATGCGCTTTACGAGATGCTCGGAAGCGAGGCGTATCAACGTTACGTTGAGCGCGGCATTATCGAGATCGCGCCGCTCGCATATATGCGCGGTCGTACGCTTGACGATGCGTTTATCATACTCGACGAGGCGCAGAATACCACGCCCGAGCAGATGAAAATGTTTTTAACGCGACTCGGCTTTAACTCAAAGGCGGTCGTTACGGGAGACCTTACGCAGACCGACCTGCCGTTCGGCAAAAAGAGCGGTCTTTTAGAAGCGGTGAAAATTCTCGAGGGAATTGACGACATCGCCGTACACCGCTTTTCCGAGCGCGACGTGGTGCGTCACAGACTCGTGCAGAAAATTATTTTGGCGTACGAAAGCTACGAAAAGGCAAGGGCGAACAAACAAGTATACAAAGTCAGAAAGGACGACAAAGAATGAGACACTATATTCACTTCACGAACGAGCAGGATAAGGAAAACGTAACGAGCGAGCTTCGCTGTCTTGTAAAGGCGGCGATATACACCGCACTCGCGTACGAGGACTTTCAGTGCAGCTCGGAGATCTCCGTGACGTTTACCGATAACGAGGGTATTCGCGAGATAAACCGCGAGCACCGCGATATTGACTCGGCGACGGACGTGCTTTCCTTCCCGATGATGAGCGAGGACGGCGAGTGCGACATCAATATGGCGACTGAAGCGGTGCTTCTCGGCGACATCGTTATCTCGCTTGAGCGCGCGCGCGAGCAGGCAAAGGAGCTTGGTCACAGCTACACTCGCGAGGTTGCGTTCCTCACCGTGCACTCCGTGCTCCACCTTCTCGGCTACGACCACGTAACGAGCGAGGAGGACGAAAAGGTGATGTGTGAAAAGCAGTCGGCGGTGCTCGACTGTATGGGTATTCAGAGATAAACTTTGTATAGACAAACGCGGATATTTGTGGTATAATATTTATATTATATTAAATTAACCTATCTGTAGAGGGACAAGCATTATGACAAGAACAGGCTTTATCGCTATCGTCGGACGCCCGAACGTCGGCAAATCGACGCTTCTTAACGCACTTCTCGGCGAGAAGGTATCCATAGTTTCAAGCAAGCCGCAGACCACGCGCAACCGTATCACGGGCATTTTGACACAGGGGGAGGATCAGTTCGTGTTCCTCGACACTCCCGGTATGTTAAAGCCCAAGAATAAGCTTGGCGATTATATGGTCAAGACCATATCCTCAGCCATCGGTGAGGTTGACGCGGCAATACTCGTCGTTGACGCGGCGAAAAACGTTTCCGAGATCGAGGAGGGCATAATCGCTCGCTTCAAAAAGCAGGAAACGCCCGTTATCCTCGCTATAAACAAGACCGATACCGTCAACGCGACCAAGGTTGCCGAGTGCATTATGGCATACTCCGCGCTTTGCGATTTCGAGGCGGTCGTGCCTATGGCGGCAGTTAAGGGCGAGGGCGTGTCTATTATCATCGACGAAGCGTCGAAGCTGCTGCACGAGAGCGGTTGGTTCTTTCCCGAGGATATGCTTACCGATCAGCCCGAGCGCCTGCTTGCGGCGGAGATAATCCGCGAAAAGCTGCTCCGTACGCTCAACGACGAGATACCGCACGGTACGGCCGTCGTTATCGAGGCGTTTGAGGAAAAGCCGACTATCATAAAGATACGCGCCGAGATATTCTGCGAGAAGGATTCCCATAAGGGCATCATAATCGGCAAGAAGGGTGCGGCGCTCAAAAAGGTCGGAACGTGGGCGCGCGAGGATATGGAAGCATTCTTCGGCGTGCAGGTGCATCTTGACCTTTGGGTGAAGGTGAAGGAAAATTGGCGCGACAACGCGAGCCTACTTAACACCTTCGGCTTCAACGACGACTGATGCTTTACACCGTTAAGGGACTCGTACTGCGTGAAACGCCCGTTGGCGATAACGCAAAATACATCAACGTGCTGACCGCCGAGCGAGGGCGTATATCGGTGCTCGTGCGCGGCTCGGTACGGCTTCGTACACGGCACACCGCCGCGACGCAGATATTCTGCTACAGCGAGTTCGTGGTTTACGAAAAGGGCGATAAATATACGCTCAACGAGTCGTCGCTTATTGAAAGCTATTTTCATCTGTGCGACGATTTTGATAAAATGACCGTGGCGACGTACGTTTTAAACGCGGTTGAATACGTGTCTGTCGAGGGACAGCCTGCAACTGAAATGCTCCGCCTTGCGCTTAACACGCTTTGGGCGATAACCCATTTTGAGGACAAGCCTCTGCGGCTTATCAAGGGCGTTTTCGAAATGCGCCTTGCGCTTATCGCAGGCTTTGCGCCGAACGTCGTAAACTGCGAGGAGTGCGGTCACGGCGTTGAAAACGAGCGTATGTATCTTAACGTAATGGAGGGCAGTATGCGCTGTAAGCACTGCTCGGGGCTTCTTAACAAGGAAACGCACATTGAAAACGACCGCGAGGTTGACGATATGCGTACCGCGCAGATAATAATCCCCCTTGCGCCGGCATCGGTGCTTGCCATACAGCACGCGCTCTACGCACAAACGTCGAGGTTGTTCGCGTTCACGCTCGCGGACGAGCTTCTGCCCGAATTTTCCTCGGCGTGCGAAAAATACCTCGAAAATCACGTCGATCACCATTTTACGGTGCTTGATATGCTCGCATTCTAATATTACCCAAATCCGAAAGGACTGTTTAAACTTTGAGTAACTACAAAAGAGCGCTTAAAACGCTCGAATACGATAAAATACTCGCGATGCTCGCCCAGTGTGCGCCGACGGAGGGTGCGCGTGAGCGTGCACTCGCGCTTTTGCCCGAAAACGATCCCGACCGCATACTTCGCCGTCAGCGCGAAACGACTGAAGCGAAGGCGATGCAGGCGGTAAAGGGTATGCCGTCGTTCGGTATGATAAAGGACGTGCGCGACGCGGCTGACCGCGCGGCAAAGGGCGCCGTGCTCTCACCGCGTGAGCTTCTCGATATCGCAAACGTGCTTCGCACGTCGCGCTCGCTACTCGAATACAGCCGCTCCGACAGACGCGATACCACGTCGCTTGACGAAATGTTCGAGCGGCTTATCACGGACAAAAAGCTTGAGGAACGCATACTGACCGCTATCGTGTCGGAGGATATGATAGCCGACGAGGCAAGCCCGACGCTCTCGGATATACGCCGCAAGATGCGTCTTGGCAACAATAAGATCAAGGATACGCTCCAGAACTTCATCAACGGCTCGTATTCGAAATTCCTTCAGGAAAACATTATCACGATGCGTAACGGGCGTTACGTTATCCCCGTTAAGGTTGAGCACAAAAACGATGTGCGCGGACTTGTTCACGACACGTCTTCGTCGGGCGCAACGTTGTTCGTCGAGCCGATGTCGGTCGTTGAGGCGAACAACGAGCTTCGCGTTTTGCAGGTCAAGGAGCAGAACGAGATCGAGCGCATTTTAACCGAGCTTTCTGCGGCTTGCGGAGATATACAAAACTCACTTGATCTTAACTACAAAAACATCACCGAGCTTGCGTTTATATTCGCGAAAAGCGAGCTTTCATTCAGACTTGATGCAACGCCGGCACGTATTACGGGCGACCGTAGGGTGAGTCTTATTCGCGCACGCCATCCCTTGCTTGACAAGGACAAGGTCGTGCCGATAACTGTTACGCTTGGCGGAGAAATGTCAACGCTCGTTATCACGGGCCCGAACACGGGCGGTAAGACGGTCACGATGAAAACTATCGGACTGCTTTCGCTTATGGCGCAGTCAGGACTTCATATTCCCGCGTCCGACACGTCCGAGATCTGCATATTCGACGATATTTACGCCGATATCGGCGACGAGCAGTCGATAGAGCAGTCGCTCTCAACCTTCTCCTCACATATGGTGAATATCGTAAACATCACCGAAAACGTCGGCGCACGCTCACTCGTGCTTATCGACGAGCTTGGCGCGGGTACGGACCCCGTCGAGGGCGCGGCACTCGCCATTGCAGTGCTCGAAAAGGTGCGTGCGGCAGGCGCGCTTTGTGCGGCTACCACGCACTATTCGGAGCTTAAAGCGTTCGCGCTCGAAACGCCCGGATTTGTCAACGCGTCCTGCGAGTTTGACGTAAATACTCTAAAGCCGACCTACCGCCTTATTATCGGCGCGCCGGGTAAGTCCAACGCGTTTGCGATATCCTCAAAGCTCGGTCTTTCCGATGCTATCGTTGAGAGGGCGAAGGCGCTCGTCAGCGAGGAGAACAAGCATTTCGAGGACGTTATCGAAAAGCTTGAAGCGAGCAGGCTTGAGATGGATAAAAACCGTGCCGAGGCAGAAAGACTTCGCCGTGAGCTCGAGGAATACAAGACGGCAAGCGAAAAGAAGATCGCACAGGATATGGCACGCGCAGAAAGCGAGCTTGAAAAGGCTCGCGCGCAAGCGGTATCCATCGTTGAAAGCGCGAAGATCACGTCGAACTACGTGATGGAGCAGCTTGAAAAGGTCAAAAAGGAGCGCGAGAGCGCAAACCTTTCCTCGGCACTCGAGGAGTCGCGCCGTAATATTCGCAAACAGCTTCGTGAGAGCGACGAGAAGATAAACCCCGTAATGGAAAAGGTCGCCGAGGATTACGTTCTGCCGCGTCCTCTTAAAAAGGGCGACGACGTTATGATAATCAATATCGGCAAAAAGGGAATGGTAGTTGACGTGCCCGACAAGGACGGAAACGTTACCGTGCAGGCGGGTATAATCAAAACGCGTACGAAGGTGTCGAACCTTATGCTCCTTGACGAGGCAAAGGTCACGTTTACCGACGCGCAGAAAAAGCAGATCGCGGCGGACAAGTACCGCGTGGTCGTGTCGCGTGACTTCAGTGACGAGATCGATCTTCGCGGACTTAACGGCGAGGACGCCTGGTACAGAGTTGACAAGTATTTCGACGAGGCGCATATCGCAGGTATACACGTGCTTCGACTTATCCACGGAAAAGGTACGGGTGCACTTAAGAATGCGCTTTGGCAGTATCTTAAAACCGATCCGCGTGTGGTGTCCTACCGCTACGGTAAGTATGGTGAGGGCGATCTCGGCGTTACCATCGTCGAGGTGAAGTGATATGTTAAAATCAAAAATTGCACTTCTCCTATTTTTGGTTGTGACGGCAATGATGCTGTTTTCCTGTACAGAAAGCTCGGACGGACCGCTTTTTATTATTAAGGGCGGGACAGAGGTTTACAGCAGTCCCATGGATCCTGACGATCCGTTTTACAGCACTTCGTCCGATACAGCTGAGGCTGAGGACAGTGAGTCGGCAGAAACCGAGCCTTCACAAGCCGAATCTACGGCAGACGATACCAAGAATGCCGAATCGGACGGTGAAGCAGAGGATACGGTATATTGGGTAAAGAGCGGGGAAGT
>JAZNBZ010000211.1:0-7613 GCA_045587285.1 Candidatus Flemingiibacterium sp.
CCTCCGTTTTGTCGTTATAATATGCGGAGCTGTCAGATTATAAATGCCGACAGCTCCTTTTCATTTAATCAAAATTTGTTGCTTTAGCTAACTTTTTTGACGCAAAGAGTATTAATGTGGCACGCTCCACCTTTTGGGGAAAACGGTCGTTGGGTCACCGACACGGGTGTCGGTGGGGCCCCGACTACCGAGAGCGTGGATTTCGGTTTAGCCAAACACTCTGTTAGCGAATGCGTTGTATAAAGTTCTTTGCCAGGCTTTCTTTCAAGAAAGCCGCGTACTCCCTACTAACGCTTACTTGTTAAGATAACCAAGTCTGTACAAGAGCTCTGCGATCTCGACAGCGCCGCCTGCGGCACCGCGGAGAGTGTTGTGCGAGAGGCCTACGAACTTGTAGTCAAAGAGAGTGTCCTCGCGAAGACGACCGATCGAGATAGCCATACCACCCTCGAGGTTGCGGTCAAGGTTTGCCTGCGGACGGTTGTCTTCCTCAAAGTAGTGGATGAACTGCTTGGGAGCGTGAGGAAGACCTAACTCCTGCGGCTTGCCCGAGTAGTCTGCCCAAGCCTTAAGGATTTCTTCCTTGGTGGGCTTGTTCTTGAATCTTACGAATACAGCCGCAGTGTGACCGTCGGTGACGGGCACGCGGATGCACTGCGTCGTAATAAGCGGAGCGTCAGCCTTGACGATCTCGCCGTTTACTATCTTACCCCAAACGCGAAGCGGCTCCTGCTCGGACTTCTCTTCCTCGCCGCCGATGTACGGGATAACGTTGTCGATCATTTCGGGCCACTCGTTGAAGGTCTTGCCTGCACCCGAGATTGCCTGATAGGTGGTTGCAACTATCTCGGTAGGCTCGTACTTCAGAAGAGGAGTGAGCGCGGGAACGTAGGACTGTATCGAGCAGTTAGGCTTAACCGCGATAAAGCCGCGCTTTGTGCCAAGACGCTTCTTCTGTGCCTCGATAACCTCGAGGTGAGCATCGTTGATCTCCGGAATTACCATAGGAACGTCGGGCGTCCAACGGTTAGCGGAGTTATTGGACACAACGGGGATCTCCGCCTTTGCGTACGCTTCCTCGAGCGCCTTTATTTCGTCCTTTTTCATATCTACCGCGCAAAATACGAAGTCGCAAAGCTCTGCCATAACGTCGATCTTTGCCGCGTCGATAACTACCATATCCTTAACGGAGTCGGGCATAGGAGTCTGAAGCTTCCATCTGCCGCCGAGAGCCTCGGTATATGTCTTGCCCGCACTGCGAGGGCTCGCCGCCAAAGCGGTGATCTCGAAGTAGGGGTGATCTTCAAGAAGGGTGATAAATCTCTGACCGACCATGCCGGTTGCGCCGACGATGCCGGCACGAAGTTTCTGTGACATTACATTGTCCTCCAAATATGTATAAAATTTTATTTTTTGACGTAAGTTGATTGTGTGCGTGATACGCACGTTTATAGCTCGTCGATGCAAGCATCGACTCGGGAGGGGGCTCGCTGCGCTCAGACGCCGCTCCGCGTCCCCCTCCACCCCCTCAGGCTCGGCTGGCGAAGTTTTTATTATACCATCAAATCAGGACATAAAACTCCAACGATTTCTACAGCCGAGCGGAAGGGGGTGTCGGGGGAAACCTGATCGGCGTTTGAGAGCTGGTTTCCCCCGACCTCCCGGCGGGAATACCGCCGCGAGCAAAAGCAAAGGCGGGGCGCCGCCCAAAAAATACAACGGTACAATATATATTATACCATATTTTGACCTTCCGTGTCAATAAAAAACGCAAGATTTCTTGCAAATTAAATTGTAAAAATTTTATGTGCACTATTCACAAAATATTTCAAAATATTTTTGCGCAAAGTATTGATTTTTACGGCAAAATATGCTATACTATATATGCGGAGAGGAGATGGCGCAAGTCACCGTCCGTATCCGCAGAAAAATTCAATAAAAGGTGGAGAGTATATGAAGATAACCTACGTTGGCAGACATTTAAGCGTACCGGAAGATTTCAAGCCCATTGCCGAGTCAAAGCTTGCAAAATTCGACAAATTCTTCCGTGATGAACCCACAGCCACGGTCAAGCTCTCCGCACCTAAAAACCGTGAGCGCGTAGAGGTGACCATCGCGGCAGGCGGTATGTTCTACCGCGGCGAAGAAACGGCAGAAACGTTCCGCAACGCCCTCGACCTCGCTATGGAAGCGATTGAACGTCAGATCCGCAAAAATAAAACGAAGCTTGAAAAACGGCTTCGCGAAAACGTCGTAAGCGAAATCCCCGAAGAACCTATTGATGAAGAACCCACTATAAGACTCAAGGAGTTTGAGCTCCGTCCAATGACCGCAGAAGAAGCTATCCTCCAGATGAACCTGCTCGGCCACGATTTCTTCCTCTATTCAAACAGCGCAAGCGGCGAGGTCAACGTAGTGTACCGCCGCAACGACGGAGACTATGGCGTGATCATTCCGAAGAAGTAAACACAAGAGCGTGAAAACACAGAGGCTGTCCCGTTTGGGACAGCCTTTTAATTATGCGAATCTTTACTTTGCATCTCTTAACAAACTCTTCGCTGACTCAAGAAATTTTATAAGTGTGCGAAGCTCCTCGGGTGTACAATCGCATATTATATCATTTATCATTTGCACCGATACTGCCGAATCGTTTTTCAAATTACCGTAGACTAATTCATCTAACGTTGCATTTAACACGTTTGCTATCGCAATCAAGGTAGGCAAACTCACCTTCGTTGCTCCGCGTTCTATGTGCGAAACGTGCGACGGCTCTATCTCTGCAAGTTCTGCAAGCTCTGCTTGCGTATATCCATATTCGCAACGCTTTGCGCGTACCCGTTTGCCTATTGCATCGTAATCTATGCTCATAATATCCCTCATTTGTAAACATTTTTATAACTATATTGTATATCCTTTTCGGATATGATAAAATAATCTATATATCCTTTTCGGGTATGAATTAATATTTTTATCAAAAAAATGAGGTTTATTTATGACTTGCTGTTTTACCGGACATCGTCCTCAAAATCTGCCCTTTGGATTTAATGAGCAAGATTCTCGCTGTATTGAGTTAAAGAATAGATTAAGACTCGAAATCAAACGTCTTATAGAAAGCGGAACAATGCACTTTATAACGGGAATGGCGCTTGGCACAGATATGTACGCCGCTGAAATAGTTATTGAACTTGCAAAATCCAACAGCGACATTAAGCTGTCCGCATATATACCTTGCCGTAACCAATCAGAAAAATGGTCCTTTCTTCAAAAAAGGCGCTATGATAAAATCATACGCAGATGCAATGATATAGTTGTACTAGAAGAAACATACACGCAAGATTGTATGCAAAAAAGGAACCGCATAATGGTGGATAAATCAGACTGTATAATTGCCGTATGGGATGGTTCACCGAGTGGGACAGGTTCCACTGTAAAATACGCAAAGTATAGAAATAAAAGCATTATTCTTATAAATCCGTTTGACCTTTAATGTAAAGAGGCTGTCCCTTTCGGGACAGCCTTTTAATTTATTCTTGCAAATACATCTCATCAAACTGCCAACGTATCGGATTTTCATAGATGTATTTTACGTGTTCTTCATAATCCTCTCGACTTCGTATAATGTGGTCGTATGAGCGGTATTGCCAAATATTTTCGCCATACTCTTTGTTGCAAAAACGTTTAAACGTCGATATAAAGCGCGAAACGACCGAATTTTGCACTGTAGGGACCGGCGTCCTCGACGGTCCGCCACCACGCACAAATAATAATATGTGAATATGATTTGGCATTATTACATATTGCTTCACGGAAATATCATTATAGAAATCATTTAATTGGTTTATATATTTGTCCGCAATTTTTCCGTGTTTTGTGAGTTTCATATGCGTTTTATTATATGCACCGTTTATCCCTACATTTTCTTGTATGCCATCGCGCGGACCGTCGGGGACGCCGGTCCCTACAACTTTTGACAGTAAGCATTGTCTGTCTTTTGTGCAAATCGTTAGAAAAAATACGCCCGTCCGATTATAATCATATTTTTCCAAGCGAGTATTTTTCCTTTGCGGACGCTTCTCCATAAGTATCACGCTTCAACAGCCCTCGCCCTTCTCCGATTTTTAACGTAAAACGGCACGTACGGAGCCGCGTGTATGAGGATATACACCGCGTACACGAGTATCACCGATACAACGTCGGGCAGTGCCGCACCAAGCGGCGCAAAGATGAACGACTCAAGCTTAAAGAACATATAATCCGCGTCGATTTTAGAAAAGTTCACGATATTCGCCGCGACCGACATTATAAGAAACGGCACGCTCGGCAAAAGAAGGTCTGTAAAGCGGCGCGCACGCGTGTACGAGTGATAACCCGAAAGGAGCATAAGCAGCGCGCAGGTGACGATAGCGCCGTGGTAGAGAAACGTGTGAAATCCCGCGAAGGATATGCAGGAATAGTTGCCGAGAATGTTCGCGGGGTACACGAAATTGACCGCGCCGCCGACAAAGCCGAGCGTGCAAACGTAGCCGCACGCCGCGTATCTCACTTTATCCTTGCCGAAGATGGCAAACGGAAGCGCATACAGAAAAATGCTGCACGGGTAAAGCGGCAGGATACCGCCCCACTCGAAGCTGACACTCTTGCCCGTGTACGTTTCCCAGAGTATCTTGCTTACCTCAAAAACGACGAGAAAAGCCCAAAGCACGGCAAAAAACGTGCGAAGCGTTTTTTCGCTCTTATTTTTCAGCGTGATACATACGAGCGCGACGACCGCGATGCAAAAAAGTGAAAACGCGATATGAAGCGGTGTAAAAAGAGTTCCGGGTATTTCGCTTGCCTTCGGTAAAAAATCCTTGTGCGTAAAGAAATTTTTTATAAGGTCAGAAAATCCCACTTACGCTCCCTCCTTTTAATTTATGCGTTCTCGATGGATACAACGTCGAAGCCGAGGTCCTCAACCGTCTCGCGAAGCTTCGCGTCGTCAATATCCGCGCCCTCAACGGTTGCAACGCCGTCGGGCAAGGTTGCGTTTGCAGAAAGTCCGAGCGCGGCAAGAGCACTCGTCACGCGAGTCAGACAGTGCGAGCAGTGCATACCTTCGATTTTGATGATCTTTTTCATTTTCGTATCTCCTTTAAATTATATTTTTACTCTGTAAAGCCGCAGTGCGTTAGTCACCACGAAAAGCGACGAAAGGCTCATCGCCGCAGCTCCAATCATCGGGCTTAACGTTATTCCGACACCCGACAAAACGCCTGCCGCTATCGGTATTCCGAGCGTGTTGTAAAAGAACGCCCAGAAAAGATTTTGCCTGATATTTTTCATCGTACGGCGCGAAAATTCAATCGCCGCAGGTACGTCAGCAAGGTCGTTTTTCATTAAAACGATATCCGCCGAATCTATTGCAATATCCGCGCCCGAGCCTATCGCAATGCCAACGTCGGCACGCGTGAGCGCGGGCGAATCGTTGATGCCGTCGCCGACGAACGCTACCCTGCCGTCCTTCATTTTTTCGGCTACGGTGCGCTCCTTGTCAGACGGCATAACCTCTGCGACGACCTCGTTTATGCCTGCGCGCCTTGCAATAGCCGCCGCAGTCACCTCGTTGTCGCCCGTCAGCATCATCGCCGAGATGCCCATACCGTGCAGTCGCTCGATTGCCGCCTTTGACGTCGGCTTTATCGTATCTGCGACCGCGATAATTCCGAGCGGCCTTCCGCCGCACGCAAACAGCATCGGCGTTTTGCCGTCACGCGCGAGTGCGTCGAGCACGTCCGCCGCACCTGACGCGTCAACGCCCTGCTCCGCCATATAAACGGCGTTGCCGGCGTATGCGGTATCGCCGTCAATTTTCGCGGTAACGCCGCGTCCCGAAACCGCCTTAAAGTCGCTCACCGCCACAGCACTTGCGCCGTGCTCGGCACAGTACTCGCGTATAGCCTCGGCGAGCGGATGCTCGCTCGATGCCTCGAGAGATGCCGCAACGGAGAGAAGCGCCGCCTCGTCGTCTGCGATAACGTCCGTCACCGACGGCTTACCCTCGGTTACGGTACCCGTTTTATCGAGCGCAACCGTTTTGGTTTCATTGAGAATTTCAAGCGCCTCGGCGCTCTTTACGAGTATTCCTCTCTCCGCCATTCTGCCGATTGCAACGGTGATGGCAACGGGCGTTGCAAGCCCGAGCGCACACGGGCAGGATATAACGAGAACCGATATGCCGCACGAGAGCGCGAAATCAACGCTCGCACCAAGTATGAGCCACACGATAAACGTCACGAGCGAAACCGCCATAACTATCGGCACGAACACGCCGCTGACCTTGTCGGCAAGCCTCGAAATCGGCGCTTTCGTCGCGCCCGCATCGCGTACGAGCTCGATTATTTTAGCAAGCGACGTTTCGCCGCCTACCTTTTCGGCGCGGTACTTAAACGCGCCGTTTTTGTTGATGGTAGCGCAAAAAACGCGTTCTCCGACCGTCTTTTCGACGGGTATCGACTCGCCCGTCATCGCGGACTCGTCAACCGACGACGCGCCGTCAACTATAACGCCGTCCGCAGGAAGCGACTGACCGGGGCGAATTACGATAATATCGCCCACGACAAGCTCGTCGGTTTTTATTTCAAGCGTTCGTCCGCCGCGCTCGACCGTCGCCGTGTCGGGCGCAAGCCTTGAAAGGCGCTCGATTGCCGCACCGGTTTTGTTTTTGCTACGCTGTTCCAAAAATTTGCCCACGGTAACGAGCGTGAGTATCATCGACGCGGACTCAAAATAGAGGTTTTCGCGGTAGTAATCGACCGTAGCCGCGTCGCCGTGACCGAGCCCGTAGCCTATCATAAATATCGCGACGACGCCGTACACGACCGCCGCAGACGAGCCTATCGCCACGAGCGAATCCATATTCGGCGAGCGATGGAAAAGTGCCTTGAAGCCGACGATATAGAACTTGCGATTAAGGTACATAACGGGCAGAGTCAGAAGGAACTGTGTGAATGCGAAAACAAGCGCGTTTTCGCCGCCGTGGAAGATATGCGGCGTCGGAAGGCCGACCATATGTCCCATTGTCAGGTACATAAGCACGGCTAAAAATCCAAGCGACACGAAAAGGCGTACCTTCATCTCGTGCGACGCGCTCTCTGTGCTCTTCGCTTTATCCATTTTTTCGGGCTTTTTCGCCGTTTTTTCGACTATCGGCGTTGCAGAAAAGCCCGCCTTTTTAACGGCGGCGCATACGCGCTCGGAAACGTCGGCGGCATTATCGTCCGCTTCGATAAAAAGCGTTTTTGCAAGCAGATTTACGCTTGCCTCCCTTACGCCGTCCAGTCGGCGCGTGACGCGCTCGACAGACGCCGAGCAAGCAGCACAGCTCATACCCTCTACGGTAAATTTTAGCTTCACTGAATTTTACCTCACTATGATTTTTTTGCATTCTCGCTTAAGCAAATCAATATTCTTTATATCCGCTTCGAATAGACGGTTCGGCGCTTGCGCCGAACCGTTTGGGGAGGGCATAGGACCAATCTCCTGCAGGACGGCTTCGCCGACCTGCGTGAGTTCGCAAGCGAACTCACCACGCCAATCCATAGATCCCCCCGACGCCCCCTATCGGCTCAGCTGCC
>JAZNBZ010000212.1:0-7181 GCA_045587285.1 Candidatus Flemingiibacterium sp.
AACTTGTAGCCCTTTCTGTAGTCGAACTTATCGGCCGCCTTCATAAGACCGAGGTTGCCCTCCTGAATGAGGTCAAGGAAGAACATACCCTTTCCGACGTAGCGCTTTGCTATAGAAACGACGAGTCGCAGATTCGCCTTAACAAGCTCCTGCTTTGCCTCCTCGTCGCCCTGTGCCATCTGCTCGGCGAGCACGAGCTCCTTATCGTTATCAAGAAGCGGAACCTGACCGATCTCCTTGAGATACATACGCACGGGATCGTCTATCGAAAGCCCCTCCTGCACGAGCATCTTTTCCATATCCTCGGCAGATTCATACTGCTCGATCTCGGTTTCGATGTCGGCAAACTCGGGGCTGTCGAGATAATTTACCTCAACACCGTTGTTTTCTAAATCCTCGTACAGCTTTTCGATCTGATCTGCATCGTAATCGATCTCACCAAGCGCCTCCATTATTTCACTTGACGTAAGCGAGCCCTTTGCCTTACCGCGGGCAATAAGCTCGTTTATGTTAAACTTCTTTTCGGGCTCGGCAGCTTCGTTGGCGTTTTCGCCCTCGCGCGCCTCGTTTTCCTCGTCAAGCTCGTAATTATCTATCTTGTCAACCATGTGTTTTACCTTTCCTTGTGGGTTTAATCATAAAGCCGTACGTTATCCTCGAAGCATCTTGACGACGGCAGGTCTGCGCAGCTTGCGAAGTGCCTTCGTTTCGATCTGGCGCACGCGTTCACGCGTGATATTAAGCTTTTCGCCAACCGCCTCAAGCGTCCACGCCGAGCCGTCAAACAGTCCGAAGCGGAACATAATAACGCTTCTCTCTCTCGGAGTGAGAACGTACATCGCCTTCTCAATAGCCTCACGGTCAAGCGTACCGAAGGCAGCCTCCTCGGGCGGAGGCGAATCCTCGTCGGTGATAAAGTCGCCAAGGTGGCTGTCGTCCTCCTCACCGATAGGCGTTTCGAGCGACACCGGCTCCTGCGCGATCTTCTTTATCTCACGCACCTTTGCGGGCGTAAGTCCCATAAGCTCGGCAAGCTCCTCGTCGGACGCCTCGTAGCCGCGCTCCTGCAAAAACTGACGCGACGTTCTCGAAAGCTTGTGTATGGTTTCTACCACGTGAACAGGTATGCGTATCGTTCTGCCCTGATCGGCAATAGCACGGGTTATCGCCTGACGCACCCACCACGTAGCGTAGGTAGAAAATCTGTAGCCCTTCGTGAAGTCAAACTTTTCGACCGCCTTGATAAGACCGAGATTACCCTCTTGGATAAGATCAAGGAAGGACATTCCCTTTCCGACGTAGCGCTTCGCGATAGAAACGACGAGTCGCAGGTTTGCGTTTACAAGCTCACGCTTCGCCTCCTCGTCACCGTTTGCGATACGCTCGGCAAGCGCGACCTCGCCGTCGCTGTCAAGAAGCGGTATCTGACCGATCTCCTTGAGGTACATACGAACGGGATCGTCAACCGCAAGTCCCTCCTGCATAGCGATAAGACCCTGATCGTCAACGCTTTCGTAAACCTCGCCCTCGATCTCGCTGTCCATAAGCTCCGTCGAGTCAAGATATTCTATATCGACACCGTTTTCCTCGAGCTGCTCGTATACCTTGTCGATATCGCAGTCTGTGCCGGCAAGCGCCTGAGTGATCTCGGCAGAGGTTATAGTGCCCTTGCCCTTGGCGCGTGCAATAAGCTCCGAAGCGGCGTCGCGCTTCTGAGTTGTTTCGTTGTTTTCGGTTACGTTTTTCAAACCTTCAACCATCCTTTATTTTGATTTTTTGTTAGGTTGCAAAAATATTTCGTAAGTCAACTTTTTTTGCCCTTGCTTCGCTTGCTTGCGAGTATATCCGCGATCTGCGCCATATCGTCACCCGACATTCTGCGCCGCGCGGACTCCTCGCGAAGCCTTGATATCATATCTGAAAGCAGTTGTACGCCGTTTTCCGTAAGCTGTCTGCGGCGAACGACCATAGAGGTTATGCGTCCCATTTCGTCCGCGTCAAAGACCTCGTTAAGCAGCGTGAAATCAAATTTTCCCGTTTCGTCGCAGCGTGCCAGCGCCTCGCTGAATACGCGTCTGTTGAACTCCGAGAAGAAATCCTCCTCCGACAGCTCAAGAGCACCGCGCTTCACGCTCGCCAAATTTTCGGGATATATGAGCAATATACCGAGAATATTTTCCTCTGCGTTGACCGCTCCCGTGTTTTTTACGGTATCGGGATTTACACGGTCGCCGTAGCCCGCAGTCTTGTTTACAAGTCCGCGAAACTCCTCCTTCTTCTGCGCGCGCTCATTCTTATTCATCATACGCTTGACGTCGTTTTTAAGACTGTCGCGCGGTATGTCGAGCTTCTGCGAAACGACGCCGATATAGACCTCGCGCTCTGCCTCGGAATAAACCTCGCTGATAATAGTGCAAAGCTCCGACGCCGCCTTGATACGCCCGTCTACTATGGACGTGTCGTATTTGGAGAGTACGTTATCAAGCTTATACTCAAACTGCGTCTTACTGCCGTCAAGCAGCAGCTTAAACTTCTCGTGCGCCGTCGAGCCGTTTTTCTTCATAAACTCGTCGGGGTCCTTCGCACCCGTCACACGAAGCACACGCACGTCAAGACCGACCTCGCCGAGCAGCTTTATAGCCTTGTTCGCGGCACGCTGTCCCGCCTCGTCGGTATCGTACGAGATTATGACCTGCTTCGTGTATTTCGCCATAATACGCGCCTGCTCGGGCGTTATTGCCGTACCGAGCGTCGCCACGGCGTTTTCAAAGCCGTTGGCGTGAAGCGCTATGACGTCCATATATCCCTCGCACAGAATTATTCTGTCC
Source organism: Candidatus Flemingiibacterium sp. (assembly GCA_045587285.1). GTDB lineage: Bacteria > Bacillota > Clostridia > Oscillospirales > CAG-272 > Flemingiibacterium. The sequence goes on from JAZNBZ010000212.1 coordinate 2,829, forward strand.
GAGCATTTGTTTTTCGCGTAGTTAAGCGCGAAAAGGTTTCTGCTTTTCTTGAACGCGGGCGTGTCCGAGGTGTTAAGGTATTTCGGAACGGAGTCGTCCATAACGCGTCCGCCGAACGCTACCACGTTGCCCGTGACGTCGATTATCGGGAATATCACGCGGTTGCGGAAATAGTCGTACGGTCTGCCCGTCTTTTTGGAAATTCCGCAAAGAAAGCCCACGGACATTTCCTCTGCCGTGTATCCGAGCTTCGTTAAATGCTCGGTCAGTGCGCCAAAACCGTCGGGAGCAAAGCCAAGCCCAAAATGCTTGATAGTCGCGCCCGAAAGCCCGCGCTCGATTAGGTATTTAAGTCCCTTTGCGCCGAGCGTCGGATCGTAAAGCGCCGCGTGGAAAAATCTTGCCGCCTCACGGTTCATCGAGAGCACGCGCTCACGCTTTACCGTGTTCGCTTCCTCTTCACGGCTTCTCGCGTCCTTTGGAATTTCAATTCCGACTCGGTTTGCGAGAATTTCAAGCGCGGAAACGTAATCCACGTTCTCACGCTTCATAATGAACGTCACCACGTCGCCGCCCGCGCCGCAGCCAAAGCAATAGAAGCTGCGCGTTGCGGGAAACACCGTAAACGACGGCGTACGCTCGCTGTGAAAGGGACAGCTTCCGTTGTAATTAGAGCCCGCGCGCTTTAGGGGCACGTAGGTGTTTACAACGTCCACGATGTCGTTTCTGTATTTAATTTCTTCAACAATTTCGGGTGATATCATATGTAACCACCTCTCATTTGATACCGCTCCACGTGCTCGGTATAAAGAGCTGCTCATACACGTTGATGGCGTGGCGGTCGGTCATTCCCGAGATAAAGTCGGTGACGATACGCTCAATGGGCTCTTCCTCGCACATTTCGCGATAGCTTCTCGGCATTTCATCGGGGTGCTTAACGTAATACTCGAAAAGGCGAACGATAAGGCTCGCCGCTCTTTCCTCCTCAGAAAGCACGTGAGGACTGTAATAAACCCTCTCGAAAAGGAAGGCACGAAGCTCGTCGGTTGCCGCCTTAACGCCGTCCTCCATCGAGATATCGTTTTTGCCCTCGCTTGCGCGAATTACGCTCGTTACCATCGTATTGATGCGCGCCGAATGGTTAGCTCCGAGCACCTTATGAAGGCTTTCGGGTATATCCGACTCGGAAATAAGCGTCGCTCTTACAGCATCGTCAATGTCGTGATTGATATACGCGATACGGTCGGCAAACTTGACTACCCTGCCCTCAAGCGTTTCGGCAAGATGCTCGCCCTGATGGTTTACAATACCGTCGCGCACCTCGTGCGTAAGGTTAAGACGCTCGAGCTTTTCAACCACGCGAAGGCTCTGCCCGTAATGAGTAAACTCGGGCAGACAGTAACGCTGAAGTGCCTTCTCGCCGATGTGTCCGAACGGCGTGTGACCGAGGTCGTGACCGAGGGACGCCGCCTCGCAGAGGTCCTCGTTAAGGCGAAGCGCACGCGCGATAGTACGCGCGATCTGCGTTACCTCAAGCGTGTGCGTAAGGCGCGTGCGGTAATGCTCGACCTCGGGTGCCAAAAACACCTGCGTTTTGTGCATAAGCCGCCTGAATGCCTTTGAATGGATAATGCGGTCGCGGTCGCGCTGATATTCACTTCTGACCTCGGAGGGAGGCAAGGGTATCTCGCGTCCCTTCGAGTCTGATTCGCGAAAGGCGTACGGCGAAAGCTGTGCCTCCGTACGCTCGCGAAGTATTTGTGCTATAGTTTTCTCACTCACAGATGAGCGCTCCTCGTAAAATAGACTTTATACAATAATAATATGCGCTGACGTAACGCTGCTTAATAGCTCGCCGTAAATGTTTACAGGCGCTTAACAAATGCGCTCCAAAATTCGAGCCGAACCGCGGCACGGCGAGATGCGCTCACGTCAGCAGATAAGTATACATAGCATATTATATCATAGACTAACGTCAAAAATCAACCCAAAGAAACATTTTTACTCTTTTTTCTTAAAAAATTTACGGCGCGTTATTATCTCGGCGCTTCGTCAGCACTATTTTACGCTTATAACGGTATTATTAGAGTTGACAAGGATAAAAAAATCTGTTATAATATATTTTGTATATCTATGCGATGCGGAGGTGCGTGAAATGTCGGGCTTCGACTCTTTTCTCGGAAACGAAAAGCTTATAGAGCGCTTAAAGCGCGATGTCGCATCATCTCGCATCTCACACGCCTACGTCATTGAGGGCGCCGAGGGAAGCGGCAAGCGCACACTCGCACGGCTGATTTGCGCGGCTATGTCCTGCTCTGCCGACGAGCGACCGTGTATGGAATGCCGAGAGTGCTCAAAAATACTCCGCGACCAGTCGCCCGACGTCATCACCGTAACGGCGGAAAAAGGCAAGGTTCAGCTCGGCGTTGACGTAATACGCAAGGTCCGCGAGGACGCCGCGTACGCGCCCAACGAGCTGCCGAGAAAATTTTACGTCGTTCCCTTCGCGGATACGATGAACGACTCGGCGCAAAACGCGCTTCTCAAGATTTTGGAGGAGCCTCCGCCACACGTTATGTTTATGCTTTTGTCCGAAAACGCGGACAATCTGCTCTCGACCATACGAAGCCGCGCACCGATACTGCGTACAGAGGCGCTTGACGACGAGCTTGTCAGAGAATATCTGATAAAAAACGACTCAAATGCCAAAAGGCTTTCCGAGAGCGAACCCGATGCGTTTGGCGCGGCAATCAAGCTCTCGCGTGGAAGTATAGGTAAGGCGTTGGAGCTCACAAGCGGCAACAAAAGCGAGGAATGCCTTGGCTTTTACAAAAGCGCCGAAACGTATCTCGAGCTGCTCGCCGCAAGACGCGACGCCAAAAGCGAGCTCCAATTCTACGAGTTCGCAACGAAGCTCGCAAGCGCAAAGCAGCGCACCGAGCTTTCCGAAATCTATTCCCTGCTTGCAGACGCCGCACGCGACCTTGTTCTGTGCAAGCTTGTGAGCGAGCCGAAAACGGTATTTTACACCACTGCCGAGAAGGCGCGTGCCGTCGCTGACTCGTTCGCGCTCGGCAAGCTTATGGCGCTCGTCGGCGTATTCGACAACGCGAAATATACCCTCGAAAAAAACGCAAACGTAACGCTCTCGCAGGTCTGCACCTTCTGCGATGCCATAGCGGCAACGCGAACGAACCGAAGATAAACAAAAAATTTATATAACGAGGAAACAGATGGAAAACAACGAGAAAACTCCGCGCGACAACGCGAAAGGACAGTCAAATAACGGCAACAAAAAGCCATACTACAAGCACAACCGCCGCCGCGGTCACAACAACAATAAGCCGCGCACGCCCGAGCAGGACGCATCGGGCATCAGCGTGCGCCCGGGACGCTACGACACGCCGCCCACGGCTGACCGGAAAACGGAAATCAAAATAAACGACGTAAAGGCTCCCGCCGCCGACAACGGCAACAATGCCGTACAGGGCGACAACGGCGCTAAATCGGACCACCGTCGCCGCCGTTCGCGCGGCGGAAAGCGCCACAACCGCGACCGCAAGCCCGCAAGCACCAACGAGGCAGCATTAGAGCAGTCGCTGGAGGCTATCCTCGGCGAGGGTGCCCCTGCCGCTTCCGAGGCGGAATACACCGAGTACGTGACTACGGCAGGAAGCCTTGACGCCGAGATCGTCAACGAGCTCAACTCGATAACGAGCGCGGACGCAGAGCGTCTTGAGAGCGAGGCGGAGTACGTCCCCGAGCCCATACCCGAGAAGCCGGAGGTCGAGCTTGCGAAATATAAGGTCGTGGGTATTCGCTTCAAGGTCGGCGGCAAGATATACTACTTTGATCCGAAAAAATTCGAGATCAAGAAGGGCGACCGCGTTATCGTCGAAACCTCGCGCGGACTTGAGTTCGGCGTGTGCGAGCTGTCAGTGCGCACAGTCACCGAGCGAGAGGTCGTTCTTCCGCTTCGCACGGTCGTACGTATGGCGAGCGCCGAGGATATTACCCGTCACGAGGCAAACGTAAAATACGAGAAGGAAGCCTTTGAGACCTGCGCCGAAAAGATTGCAGAGCATAAGCTCGGTATGAAGCTTATCGACGTCGAGTATGCGTTCGACGGCTCGAAGCTGCTCTTCTACTTCACCGCAGAGGGACGCGTGGACTTCCGCGAGCTTGTAAAGGATCTTGCAGGTCGCTTTCATACAAGAATTGAGCTTCGCCAAATCGGTGTTCGTGATGAAGCAAAAATGCTTGGCGGTCTTGGCATCTGCGGTCAGCCCTATTGCTGTAAGCAGTTTTTGAACGATTTCCAGACCGTTTCTATAAAAATGGCTAAGGAGCAGG
>JAZNBZ010000213.1:0-10581 GCA_045587285.1 Candidatus Flemingiibacterium sp.
CTCGCAGAACTTGCAAATTATATTGCAAATCTCTCTCGGGTAACGGCGGAAAAGGAAAGGATCGGGGCTGAGCTCGATATTGCCAAGCATATTCAGGCATCTATGCTTCCTTGTATCTTCCCGGCATTTCCCGATAGAAAAGAAATAGACATTTATGCAACGATGGACCCCGCCAAAGAAGTTGGAGGAGACTTTTATGACTTCTTTATGGTTGACGAGCGGCATCTTGCAATCGTTATGGCAGACGTTTCCGGTAAGGGTGTTCCTGCGGCATTGTTTATGGTCATCGGTAAGACGCTGATAAAAGACCACACGACTCCTGACAGAGATCTTGGCAAAGTGTTCTCCGCAGTAAACAATATGCTCTGTGAAGCAAACAGCGAGGGACTCTTCATTACTGCTTTTGAGGGCGTGCTTGATCTTGTTACGGGTGAGTTTAACTATGTTAATGCAGGACATGAAATGCCGTATATCTGCAAAGCAGGTGGGAGTTTTGAAGCATACAAGATCCGCCCCGGCTTCGTTCTCGCGGGTATGGAGGATATGAGATACAAGGCAGGTACGATGCAGCTTGAGGTCGGAGATAAGATCTTCCAGTACACCGACGGTGTGACGGAAGCAACGAACATAAATAACGAGCTTTACGGCATGGACAGACTCGGTGTGATCTTGAACAAGGTCAAGAACGGAACACCTCACGAAATTCTACCCGCTGTTAAGAGGGATATTGATGAATTCGTCGGGGAGGCAGATCAGTTTGACGATATTACAATGCTTTGCCTTGAGTACAAGTCAAAGATGGAAACGAGTGAGGAGGAGGCTAAATGAAAGAAATAACGCTTACTGCAACACTTGAAAATATTGAAGCCGTTACGAAATTTGTCGATGAGCAGCTTGAAGAGCTTGATTGTCCGATGAAAGCGCAAATGCAGATTGATATTGCCATAGACGAGCTTTTCTCAAATATAGCACGTTATGCCTATGCTCCCAATGTCGGGGAAGCGACGGTACGAGTAGAATCATCGGATGATCCGCTCACGGTCATTATTACTTTTATCGATAAGGGTGTTCCCTATAATCCTCTTGAAAAGGAGGATCCGGACACAACCCTTTCCGCAGATGATAGACAAATTGGTGGTCTTGGTATTTATATGGTAAAAAAGAGTATGGACTCTATGGAATATGAATACAGGAGCGGTCAAAATATTCTGTCGATCAAGAAGATTTTGACGGTAGTAAAATAAAATGAACTCATTTACATTTAATAGCTCTTGTATTGACTTGGCTTCTGAGAAAATTGAAGAATTTTTGAAGTGTGAAAAGGTTACTTCAAAAGATATTATTCGTACCAAGCTAATGGTTGAAGAGGCGTTACTGAGATACCGTGACGTGGTAGGCGAAGAAGCAGGCTTTCGCTTGGAATGCCTGAAACGCTTTGGTAGGCTTCGTATAGAATTGCGAGTTGCCTGTGACAGCCTTGATCCGTTCGCTTCGGATACTTCCTCCGATAACGATATTTTGAGAGGGGTTTTGTCCGGAGCAGGTATTATCCCTACTTGGCAATATAAAAACGGAGAAAACCTACTCGTCTTTTCACCCAAGAAAAAGAAACCATCTCAAACGGTTTGGCTTATCAGTGCTGTGCTGCTTGCATTGCTTGGAGGAGGAATATTTGCCTTGCTTCCAGGTGAATGGGGTATCGCGGTGTCGGAAAAAATTGTTACCCCCATTTTTGATACGTTTCTCGGGCTTTTAACGGCTCTTGCCGGATTTGTTATTTTCTTTTCGCTCACTTGGGGAATTATCGGTATCGGTGATTTATCGTCATTTGGAAAGATCGGAAAGAAAATGATCTCTCGCATCATTTTGATGTGCGGAGTTCTGATGATAACTTACGTGTTGCTGATTTTGCCTTGTTTTCCTCTCTCCTTTGACGGAGAAGCAAGCCTTGGGTTTTCGGAACTTTTTGAAATGTTTTTAGCAGTTATACCCAATAATCTTGTTGCTCCTTTTGTGGAGGGGAATTCATTACAGATCGTTTTCATTGCGGTTATAATCGGAATTGCGATGCTTGTGCTTGGCTCTAAGGTAACCGTTGTTTCTTCTTTTGTTGAACAAGCAAACTACGTGGTCAATTTGATTATGGAAGGCATTGGCGCATGTATTCCGTTTCTTGTTTTCATTTCGCTGTTCAATATGATGATCAACGGAAGTATAAGTGAAGTCTTTGGCACTTGGAAAATGGTTTTGCTTCTCATTGGCGGTACTTTCTTTTCTATGCTTGTGTATTTCCTTTTATGCTTGCGAAAAAAAGTACGTCCGATGGTATTATTAAAAAAGCTGTTGCCTACGTTCGTCATTGGATTGACAACGGCATCTTCGTCTGCCGCGCTTGCTACGAATATGGAAATCTGTGATAAGGAGTTGGGAATCGATAAGACGGTTATACGGTTCGGTATTCCTTTGTATCAAGTTCTTTATATGCCGGTGGCGGCGATCGAATATTTTGTGATCCTGCTATCGATATCGGAGATTTACGGTATTGCCATTTCACCGATGATGCTGATCATGGCAGCAATTTCAATTTTATTGCTATCTATCGCTACTCCGCCGATTCCGGGGAGCGGTGCAGCGGTTCTAATCATCTTATTTTCTCAGTTTGGTATCCCCGCAGAAGCAATTGCCGTTGCGGCTTCGGTGGATATCGTGCTTGATTTTATCATTACGGCGGGAGAGTTATTCTGCCAGCAATGCGAGCTTATACAGCTTTCGTCCTCGCTCGATATGTTGGACGTAGATATTTTAAGAAAAAAAAGAGGTAAATGACAATGAATGAGCAATTGTTTAGAAAAAAAAGTGTGGATAGAGTATCCTCTCCCGAACAGTTAAATGAGTATATCAAGGTTTCAAATCCCGGAATTTGGATGATTCTGGCGGCAATCGTGATTCTCCTTGTAGGTGCAATCGTTTGGGGTGTACTCGGTACGCTTGACACAACACTCTCGACCGTTGCGGTTGCAGAGAATGGTGAATTGACTGTTTACGTGAAGGAAGCAGATATTGATTCCATAGAAGAGGGCATGACCGTACGCATTGGAGACAAGGAAGGTACGATAACCGAGATTTCGACGACACCGACAACGGTTGACGGTACTTTTTCGGATTATGCGCTTCATGTGGGCAACCTTGTAAACGGCGAGTGGGTTTTCGCGATTCGTGTCAGCGGAGAGTTCACTGACGGCGTACATAATGCAGATATCGTTGTTGAAAGCGTATCGCCTATGTCTTTCATTTTGAATTGAGGTGAAAAGATATGGGTAAGGCAAAAAATCAAATAAAGCAACCCATAACCAAAGGGGCGGCTAAGGTTCCAGTCATTATGCAGATGGAGGCGCTCGAATGCGGAGCGGCGTCACTTACGATGATCCTCGCCTATTATGGAAAATGGATCCCTCTTGAGCAGGTGCGCGCAGATTGCGGCGTATCGAGGGATGGCTCAAACGCCAAAAACGTACTAAAAGCAGCAAGAAGCTATGGACTTGTGGCAAAAGGGTATCGTTATGAGCCCGAGGAGTTGAAGAAGAACGGTAAATTTCCGTGTATTATTCACTGGAATTTTAATCACTTTCTCGTACTTGACGGCTTTAGGGGAAATAAGGCGGTGTTGAACGATCCTGCAAAGGGATGCTACACCGTACCGATGGAGACCTTCGACAAATCCTTTACGGGCATTTGTATGATGTTCGAGCCCTCTGATACGTTTGAGCCGGGCGGAAAACCCAAGAGTGTGATTGATTTTGCAAAGAAAAAGCTTCAAGGCGCAGGTATTGCGGTTGCTTTCACAGTGATTACAACAGTAATTGCTTCTCTTATCGGTATTATTGAACCCGCATTTTCAAGAATTTTTATTGACCGACTTCTGACAGGGCAAAACCCCGATTGGTTTATGCCGTTTATATGGGCACTCGCTGCTCTTTCCATCGTACAGATTGTGATTTCGTTTATTCAAGCGACATTTTCTTCCAAGATCAACGCTAAGATAGCGGCAGTGGGTAACACCACGTTCATGTGGAAGGTGCTCCGTATGCCTATGGAATTCTTTTCACAAAGAATGGCGGGTGATATCCAGCAAAGAAAGGCATCTAACGCCTCGGTGGCTGCCACACTTGTTAATACCTTCGCACCTATCGTTATTGAAGCGTGTATGATGGTGTTCTACCTTGTGGTTATGATCCGATATAGTGTGCTTTTGACTCTCGTCGGACTTTTATCCATCGTCATCAATATGCTTATGTCCAGCATTATTTCAAAGAAGCGAGTTAATATTACACGCGTTTCTATGCGTGATAGCGGTAAGCTGGCAGGTGCTACAGTCGCAGGAATTGAAATGATTGAGACCATTAAGGCGAGCGGTGCCGAAAACGGTTTCTTTGAGAAATGGGCAGGCTATCAGGCAAGCGTAAATACCCAAAAGGTGAAGTTTGCAAAGCTCAATCAGTATCTTGGAATGATTCCTCAGCTTGTTTCCGCACTCACGAATACCGCTGTTCTCGTTATTGGTGTGTATCTGACGATAGAAGGACAGTTTACGGTTGGTATGGTAATGGCGTTCCAAGGCTTTCTCGGTTCCTTCCTCGGGCCCGCGCAGACACTTATTTCCGCAAGCCAGACCATACAGGAAATGCGCTCACAGATGGAACGCATTGAGGATGTTATGGAATATCCTACCGATATTGTCTGCTTAAACGATACAACGCTTGACGAAAACGCTGAATACGATAAGCTCTCGGGCAACGTGGAGCTGAAAAACGTGACCTTCGGTTATTCTCGTCTTGCAGAGCCATTGATCCGCGACTTTAATCTCACCTTGAAGCCCGGCAGCCGTGTAGCCTTTGTCGGTACTTCGGGATGCGGAAAATCCACACTTTCAAAGCTTATTTCCGGTCTTTATCAGCCTTGGAGTGGCGAGATTTTGTTCGACGGAAAACCAATGACAAAGATCGACAGAAGTGTATTCACAGGCTCTTTGGCGGTCGTAGATCAAGATATTATCCTCTTTGAAGATACGATTGCAAACAATATTAAAATGTGGGACTCCTCCATTGAGGACTTTGAAATGATTATGGCGGCTCGTGACGCACAGCTCCATGAGGATATTATGCAGCGTGACGGCGGATACAACTATAAAATAACCGAGGGTGGTAAAGATTTCTCGGGCGGTCAGCGTCAGAGAATGGAGATTGCTCGTGTGCTTGCTCAGGATCCTACCATTATTATTCTTGATGAAGCAACCTCGGCTTTGGATGCCAAAACAGAGTATGAGGTTGTGAAATCCATCAAGGACAGAGGAATTACCTGTATCGTTGTTGCTCACCGTCTTTCCACCATTCGTGATTGCGATGAGATCATCGTAATGGATCACGGTAACGTTGTGGAGCGGGGAACTCACGATGAACTTTATGCTCTTGGCGGCTTCTATACGAAGCTTGTTTCGAGTGATTGAGAGGTGACGATATGGGATGGTTTGACGAACAAATAAAACAAAGAAAAAAAGCCGATGATGAAATGTTTTCCGAAGCGTTTGTTGGAATTGCAGATGCGGTTCTCGGATCCAAGATGTCGGCGGCATTCTCGACCGATGAAGCAAAGGCGCAGGGTGCGATAGAAGAAATACTGAAATTCTATAAGGTGAAGCCCCGTGAGATTCCCGACACGGTGAAGGGGCTTAACGACAGACTTGAATTCTTGCTTCGTCCTCACGGCATTATGCGCCGTAATGTAAACCTTGATAAAGGATGGTATAAGGACGGTATCGGAGCAGTTCTCGGAACGAGAAAGGACGATGGCAGTGTTGTTGCCTTCATTCCCAAAGGTCTTTCGGGATATGTTTATTTCGATGCCGCGACAGGGAAGTGGGTAAGGCTCAACAAAAAGACCGAAGCGCTCTTTGAGGACGAAGGTATCTGCTTTTATAAGCCGTTTCCGCTAAAGAAGCTGACGATCGCAACACTTATGCGCTACATCGTCGATACGCTCTCCACAGCGGACTTTATCCTTGTAATTCTTGCAACGCTTGCGGTATCCGCCATCGGACTTCTCAGCCCTAAACTGAATAATCTTTTGATGGGAACCGTTGTTGAAAGTGAAAATATTCGGCTGCTTATCGGTATTACGATATTTATGATCAGCGTTACAATAAGCTCGCTCTTGATTAGGGCGGTCAAAACGCTGGTGATGTCACGTATCAATACGAAAATGGAGCTTTCGGTACAAGCGGCAACGATGATGCGAGTGATGTCGCTCCCCGCAGACTTCTTTAAGAAGTACTCGGCAGGTGAGCTTTCCTCAAGAGCGCAGTATATTCAGTCTCTCTGCTCAATGCTTGCTTCCACGGTGTTGAATACGGGATTAACCTCAATCTTTTCACTCATGTATATCTCACAGATCTTTGCGTATGCACCCGCACTTGTTGTTCCTGCGTTAATCATTATTGTCGTAACAATTTTGTTCTCGCTCATCACGACGTTTGCTCAAATGAAATACTCCAAGAAGCAGATGGAGCTTTCGGCAGAGGAATCGGGTATGAGCTACGCATTGATCACAGGCGTACAAAAAATCAAGCTTTCCGGTGCGGAAAAGAGGGCTTTTGCCAGATGGTCTAACCTCTACGCAAAGCAGGTTCAGGTTACCTATAATCCCCCTATGTTTCTTCGTGCCAATGCAGCGTTCAGCTCCATTATCTCCCTCACGGGCGTGCTCGTTATGTATTTTATGGCGGTACAGAGTGGCGTGTCAGTTGCTGATTACTATGCGTTTAATACTGCATACGGTATGGTCAGCGGCGCGTTCACGTCCCTTGCAGGCATCGCTACCACGGTAGCACAGTTCAAACCGATTTTGGAAATGGCGAAGCCGATTATGGAAACGGTTCCCGAGGTGTCCGAGGGTAAGATGGTAATTGACCGTCTTTCCGGTGGAATTGAGCTGAACAACGTGTCCTTCCGTTACAATGAAAACATGCCGCTTGTGGTAGATAATCTTTCGCTCAAAATTCGCCCGGGGCAGTACGTCGCAATCGTTGGCTCTACGGGATGCGGAAAATCCACCTTAATGCGAATTATGCTTGGTTTTGAAAAGCCGCAAAAGGGTGCAGTTTATTTTGACGGTAAGGATCTTAACGGTATTGACCTCAAATCCTTGCGCCGCAAGATCGGTGTTGTGATGCAGAACGGCAAGCTGTTCCAAGGAGACGTTTTCTCCAACATCACCATTTCCGCACCGCAGCTTTCCATGGATGAAGCGTGGGCGGCGGCAGAAATGGCAGGCATTGCCGATGATATCCGTAGAATGCCGATGGGAATGCACACCATTATTTCCGAAGGTTCAGGTGGCATTTCGGGCGGTCAGCGCCAGCGTCTTATGATTGCCCGCGCCATTGCTCCCAAGCCCAAGATCTTGATGTTTGACGAGGCAACATCGGCTCTTGACAATCTCACGCAGAAGATTGTTTCGGATTCTCTGGATAAGCTGAAATGTACTCGTATCGTGATCGCACACCGCTTGTCCACCATCAGACAGTGTGACCGTATTATCTACCTTGAAAAAGGAAAAATCGTAGAGGACGGCACCTACGACGAGTTAATCGCGAAGAACGGAAAGTTTGCGGAGCTCGTTGAAAGACAGCGCCTCGATACTTAATTTCAAAAAAAACGAAAATTTTTTATACCTTTCCCGTTTTCCTTCGTATAAATAGGTGAACGGGAAAGAAAACGAATCAAAAAGGAGGAATCTCGATGACAGGCTTTACCCCCGAAATGATCGAAAAGGCAAAGGCGGCAAAGAGCGCGGAGGAGCTTTTAGCACTTGCAAAGGATAACGGCGTTGAAATGACCGCCGAGGAAGCAAAAGCGTACTTTGAGCAACTGAATCCCAAGTCGGGTGAGCTTTCCGACGACGAGCTCGACAGCGTAGCCGGCGGCGGATGCCACTCAGGCGACGGAAGACTCGTTGTCAGCAAGTATTACGAATGTGAGCTTTTCAAATGCGCACAGCACGGCAAAGAAAGAAGCTACAGCCACAAAAAAGGCGCAAACGTGTGCTATGTGTGTGAAAAAATCGCGTGCTGCGACCATTGCGCATATATGTCATACGAGGACGGTCTTTGGCTCTGCAATCACCAGGCATATAAAGAATAATGAAAGGAGAAACCACTATGACAAACTTGACCCCCGAAATGATAGAGAAAGCAAAGAAGGCGAAAAGCCCAGACGAGCTTCTCGCTCTTGCCAAGGAAAACGGAACAGAGCTGACCGAAGAAGAAGCAAAGGCATACTTTGAGCAGTTAAATTCCAAGTCGGGCGAGCTTTCCGACGATGATCTGGACGCAGTGGCGGGCGGCGGTTGTCACGCAGGAGACGGCAGGCTGGTTGTCACCACCGGATATTCCTGTGAAAGCTGGCAATGCACCTGCGGCAACACAAGAACCGAAATTGCGAGTGTTGGACACCACTACTTCTCGGTTTGCACGGGATGTGGCAATAAGAAATGCTGCCAAAATTGTACGCACATGAGCTACGAGGGCGGAAAGTGGCTCTGCAACCATTCTGCTAACAGAAAGTAAAAAAAGTAAAGGAGAAGAGCAATGAAAGGAATAACACCCGAAATGATGGAAAAGGCGAAGAACGCCAAGAACGCAGAGGAGCTACTCGCCCTCGCAAAGGAAAACGGCGTCGCAATGAGCGAGGATGAGGCGCAAATGTACTACGACCAGCTAAACCCGAAGTCGGGCGAGCTGTCCGATGATGATCTTGATGCCGTTGCAGGCGGAGGATGTCAAAGCTCATCCGGCAGGACGGTCGTGACCAGCGGTTGCAGTTGCTTTACCGGAGAGTATCAGCCGATCTATGATGATCGTTATTATACTGAGTGGGTGGACGGCGGTAGCGTTGTGCGTCGTGACAACATTATCTGGAGACATGAGTGGTACAAATTTTCCGGCAAAGAAACCTGTGGACGCTGCCGCTTCCTTGAATTTGAGGGCGGTACGGGCGTTTGCGGAAAATCGTAAGTTCCATAAATAATTAAAGGTTTCCCAAAAAAATTATATAAAAAGGAGAATGTACTATGAAAAACTTAACCCCTGAAATGATCGAAAAGGCAAAGGCTGCAAAGAGCGTTGAGGAGCTTTTAGCCCTCGCAAAAGAAAACAATTTTGAAATGAATGAAGAAGAGGCAAAGACCTACTTCGCACAGTTAAACCCGAAGTCCGGCGAGCTTGACGATGACGATCTCGACAATGTCGCAGGCGGCGGTTGCGGTGACAAATACGAATACAGAAATCTCAACTCTGGCGACCGTGTTCGCATCCTCATCAAGTGTCGTTATTGTGGCGCGGAAAACCCCACGGGAACGATTACGGAGTGTTCACTCCAAGCGAAATCGAGTTGTTCCGCACTGGTGCAAGTCGATTGCTGCGGTCTGACTATAGCTAGTGGCTGGGACTTTGAGATAGAAGATCTTCGCAAAATTTAAGGAAATTTTGTCCCCGCCGCACTACGCGGCGGGGAATACCCTCGCATTTCTGTTTTTATATTTGCCGTTCAAATCTATTATTGAACGGTAAACATAAGGTCAGTAATGGCAAAGGAGTAAATGATGATGAAAAAAACAGTAGCGCTGCTTTTGGTGCTATGTTGCTGTATATATCTGTCAGCCTGTGCGGAAAAACCGCCCGAGGAATTGTATGCGGCTTCAGTTGAGGATGCCGAGAATGCAGAGGCAGATGAGATCTTACCGCTCGTTACGCTAACACCCGACTCGGATATGGTGACGTGGAACGGGGACGGAACAAAGGTGTTGCTGCTTTCGTGGCACGAATATCCCGAAAGCTACAAGGCAGGCGAGTCTTTTACTTGCACATACGGCGAGATATGGACGTTTACCGATAAGGAGATTCTGTCTTGGTATAACGATAATGCAAAAGGCGTTACAGATTGGGAACTTCGCTTGGAACAGCTTATAGGACTTCCCGAAAGCTCTGAATATACGCACGTTTCTGCCTTTTGGGTGGATATCGACGAACTGATTCGCCCCGCGTATCAAACCGATGTGACGAAGCAAATGTCATCTGAGTTGCTTGACGGCTCAGCTCTTGGCGAATGGGCGGATTGGTTTGACGGGAACGCGGAATATTCCTATTCCGAGGATACGCCATACCCTTGGACAAGACTTGGTTATACATACGATTGGGCAGATAACGGAGAGGAATACGGGCTTTCGGAGTTCCTGATACTTCCGGGCTCTGTGATCGAAGTGGAATGGACAAAATCCACAGATGAATTTATTGACTGGTTGGAGGCAAATTAAATGCAAAGCTTTACAAGAACAAAAAAGATATTATGCCTTACCTTCGCCGTTCTGATGGTTCTTTTTAGTTTCGTCGGATGCGGAACAGGAAATGACGATAAAACTTATACAACGCTTGATGAGTTGAACGATGCAAAAATCGGAGTTGTAACGGGTACGGTTTTCAGTGTGCTTGCTGATGAGTTGATCCCCAAAGCAGAAAAAATAGAATTTAAC
>JAZNBZ010000214.1:0-9538 GCA_045587285.1 Candidatus Flemingiibacterium sp.
GTCGAGGGTGACTCCGCAGGCGGTAGTGCAAAGAGCGGCAGAAACAGCCGATTCCAAGCCATTCTCCCGATGAGAGGTAAAGTGCTCAACGTAGAAAAGAGCCGACTTGATAAGGTCTATTCAAATCAGTCGCTTATCCCGATAATTCAGGCACTTGGATGCGGTATCGGTGAGGAATTTGATATTGCAAAGCTTCGTTATGGAAAAATAGTAATAATGGCGGATGCGGACGTTGACGGATCGCATATCAGAATACTTCTTCTGACCTTCTTCTTCCGCCACATGAAGCAACTTATAGAGGACGGACATATATTCCTTGCACAGCCGCCGCTTTATAAGATAACCAAGGGTAAGAAAAATTATTACGCATACAGCGATACAGAGCGAGATGCCATAATCGCTGAAATAGGCGAAACGGGAACTAAAACCAGCCGCTATAAGGGTCTTGGTGAGATGAACCCCGAGCAGCTTTGGGAAACTACAATGGATCCCGAACAGCGTACGCTTCTTAAGGTAACCGTCGAGGACGCTATTGCGTGTGACGAAATGTTTACCATTTTGATGGGTGACAAGGTTGAGCCCAGACGCGAATTTATCGAACAAAACGCTGTTTACGCAACAAATCTTGATATTTAAAAAGTTTTCCACATCTAACATAGTAAAGTGTTGAAAAATTGTGCGGTGTACTCCGCGACGATTTTGAAAAAATTCAAAAAAGTCAGGCGGTATAAGGAAAAAAAGACTATTATGTTATAAACGCACGGTTTTCACACAAAAGAGATAAATACTGTGGAAAAGTAAATGGAGATTATGATGAATAAAAACGACAGAAACGAAAATATTGAGTTTCCTAATCAAAAAATAGTCGGCGTTGAAATGGAACAAGAGGTAAAGAGCTCGTTTATCGCTTATTCGATGAGCGTTATCATGTCCCGAGCTCTGCCCGATGTCCGCGACGGTCTGAAGCCTGTTCACAGACGTATTCTCTATGCAATGTACGAGGATAATCTTACCTACGATAAGGATTTCCGCAAGTCGGCAACTACAGTCGGTAACGTGCTTGGTAGATACCATCCGCACGGCGACTCCGCAGTTTACGACACGATGGTTCGTCTTGCACAGCCATTCTCAATGCGCTACCCTCTCGTACAGGGACAGGGTAACTTCGGCTCGATAGACGGCGATAAGGCGGCGGCTTACCGTTATACCGAGGCTCGCCTTGCAAAGCTTTCCAACGAAATGATGAGCGATATCGAAAAGAACGTCATTGATTTCGTTCCAAACTTCGATAACACCCGTGAGGAGCCGAGCGTGCTTCCGTCAAGATTTCCGAATCTGCTTGTTAACGGTTCCATAGGTATAGCCGTAGGTATGGCCACCTACGTTCCGCCGCACAACCTTTGTGAGGTCATCGACGGTACGCTTTACCTTATGGATAACCCCGATTGCGAGATAAAGGACCTTATGCAGTTCATAAAAGGCCCCGACTTCCCGACGGCGGCGACAGTTTACGGCTCGAACGGCATTTACGAGGCTTATACCACCGGCAGAGGTCACGTTATGGTACGTGCAAAGTGCGAGATCGACGAGGAAAATCATAAGATCATCGTTACCGAGCTTCCGTATCAGGTAAACAAGAGAGCTCTTGTTGAGGCTATTGCCGATCTTGTACGCGATAAGCGTATTGAGGGTATTACCAACATCGTTGACCTTTCCGACAGAAACAACGATGTACTTATAGAAATTCCGTACCGCCGTGATGCAAACGGTCAGGTAATTTTAAATCAGCTTTATAAGTACAGTCAGCTTCAGGACACCTGTGCGTTCAATATGCTCGCGCTCGTTGATAACGTGCCGAAGATACTAAATCTGAAGCAGATACTCACGCACTATATCGCGCATCAGGAAGAGGTTATTACACGCCGCGTTAAGTTTGACCTTGACAAGGCGCGTCGTGAGGCTCATATTTTCGAGGGCTATAAGATCGCTATCGACTATATTGACGAGGTTATAAAGATAATCCGCGCATCTGCATCGGTTTCTGACGCGAAGGCTGCTCTTATTGAGCGCTTCGGACTTACCGAAATTCAGGCGCAGGCTATCGTCGAAATGACGCTCGGACGTCTTTCCGGTATGGAGCGCCAAAAGATAGAGGACAGACTCTTAAAGCTCTACGCTACGATTGCAGAGCTTGAGGGTATCCTTGCCGACGAAAACAAGGTAAAGGATATCATCAGAGAAGAAATGCTCGAGATAAAGGAAAAGTTCGGTGACGAGAGAAAGACCGAGCTTGTCGAGGCAGAGGACGATATCGTTTACGAGGACCTTATCGAGCGTCACAACTGCGTTATTACTCTGACAAACCACGGCTACATCAAGCGTCAGCCGGCATCTACCTACACCGCGCAAAGACGCGGCGGTAAGGGCATCATCGGTATGACCACCAAGGAAGACGACGCTATCGCGGACGTTATCGTTGCACACAGCCACGCGCTCGTGATGATGTTCACGAACACGGGTAAGGTGCATACGCGCAAGACCTATCAGATACCCGAGGCAGGAAGAACCGCAAAGGGCTCGAATATAGTAAACGTTCTCGAGCTTGCAGAAGGTGAAAAGATAACCGCTATCATAAGCATTCCGAAGTTCGCCGAGAACGAGTACCTCTTTATGGTAACGAAGAACGGTGTTGTAAAGAGAACGCTCCTTTCCGATTTTGCATATCAGAGAAAGGGCGGTAAGATCGCAATTTCGCTCGATGAGGGCGACGAGCTTTCGTTCGTTAAGCACACAATGGGTGAGGACAGCATCGTTATCGCAACTCACACGGGTATGTCGGCTCGCTTTGAGGAGCAGCACGTACGCTCGATGGGCAGAACTGCTCGCGGTGTACGCGGTATCAAGCTTTCCGAGGGCGACTTTGTTGTGGGCTGCGCACTTGTTGACAACGAAAAGGCACTCATTACCATTACCGAAAACGGCTTTGGTAAGCGCGTAAGATTTGACGAGTTTACCGCTCATAACCGCGGTGTCAAGGGCGTGACCTGTCACGGTATTTCCGAAAAGACGGGTATGCTTGCAGGTATCGCGACGGTTGCCGAAACGGACGACATTATGCTTATCACCAACGAGGGTATTATCATAAGAACGCCCGTAGCCGGAATTCCGTTCTACAGACGCTCTGCCGGCGGTGTTATCGTAATGCGACTTGCCGAGGGCGCAAATATCGTTAATTTTGCAAACGTATCGGTTGACGAAAACGAGGAGATCGCCGAGCCCGAGGATTTTGAGGAGATAGGCGAGAATGAGGCAGTTCCGAATACGGGTGAGGAAACCGAGCAGTAAGACCGTTATCGCGGCAAACGGACGATATTTTTAAAAATTTTTAAAAAGGTATTGCATTATTCGTTTGTTTGGTGTATAATGGTGTCATAGCGAATATTTGTTCGGTTGAACCGAATCCTTATTTTACGAAAGGAATTACCAGATATGAAAGCAAAAACAAAAAGTAAGCCCGTTCCGGTGAAGCTCACCGATAAGGAAGAAAAGAGAAAGGCAATTGAGGGCGCTATCGGCCAGATAGAGAAGGATTACGGCAAGGGTACTATAATGCGTATGGGCGAGGCGCCCGAGATGGAGGTAAGCGCTATCTCCACAGGCTCGCTCACGCTTGACCTTGCACTCGGTATAGGCGGTGTTCCGCGCGGACGTATCGTTGAGATATACGGTCCCGAGTCCTCGGGTAAAACGACCGTTGCGCTGCACGTCGTTGCCGAAACGCAGAAGCTTGGCGGTGAGGCGGCGTACATAGACGTTGAAAACGCGCTCGATCCCGTTTACGCAAAGGCGCTTGGCGTTGATATCGACAATCTTTTGGTTTCACAGCCATCAAGCGGTGAGCAGGCTCTCGATATTGCCGAGGCTCTTATCCGCTCGGGTGCTATCGACGTAGTTATTGTTGACTCCGTTGCGGCGCTTATAACCCAGCAGGAGATCGACGACGATATGGGCGCGTCCCACGTCGGACTTCAGGCAAGACTTATGTCGCAGGCGCTCAAGAAGCTATCGGGTGCCGTTGCAAAATCCAACTGCGTGCTTATCTTTATAAACCAGCTTCGTGAGAAGATAGGTATTTCCTATGGAAATCCCGAGGTAACCTCGGGCGGACGCGCGCTCAAGTTCTATTCGTCCGTTCGTATCGAGATCCGCCGCGCGGAGCAGCTCAAGGACGGCTCCGACGTTTACGGTAACCACGTTAAGTGTAAGATCGTTAAGAATAAGGTTGCACCGCCCTTTAAGACTGCGGAGTTTGACATTATCTACGGCAAGGGCATTTCCAAGTCGAACGAGATAATTGATCTTGCAATCGAGCTTGAATTTATCAAGAAGAGCGGCTCGTGGTTCTCCTATAACGGTCAGCGCATAGCACAGGGTAAGGAGAATACGCGCCAGTATATCGAGTCGAACGAGGAGATAATGAACGAGCTCGTTGATAAGATTATGGCGAAAAAGGACGAGCTGACGAGCGTTATGGACGACGGTGACGACGAGATCGATCCCGACGACGAAGCTCTTAACATCTCCATTCTCGAAACAGACGACGACTGATGAGTGTTTTAGTCGTCATAACCGCTCTTGAAGCGCGCCGCGGCGGCGACGAGGCGGTGGTGACCGTAGAAATAAACGCCGGCGGACATACGGACGAGCGACGGCTTACGCTCGCCTCGAAAATGCTTTTCGAGATAGGAAACATAGGTATGGGAAGCCTGCCTTATCATCTCACGCCCGAGCAATTCGACAAGCTCGAGTACGACGCAGAGCTGTGGAAGGCTGTGAAAAAAGGGCTTGACATACTCTCATACGGCGATAATACTAAATCCGCGCTAACGGTTAAGCTTCGTCAGCGCGGATTTGGCGAGTTTGTAAGCGAGGACGCTGCCCAATATTTAGCAGAGCTTGGCTATATAAACGAGGAAAAAATACTCGGTAGATTTGTCGAAAATCTCGCAAATATAAAGCTTTACGGGCCGTCACGCATAAAGAATGAGGTCTATAAAAAGGGCTTTTCGCGAGAGGCTGTGTCAGAGCATTTGGAAGTGCTCCTTGACGGGATAGATTTCGAGGAAAATCTTTTGAAGCTCGTGCGAAAAAAGTTTGATTTTGGTGCGGCCTCGGACCGTGCTTATCGGGAAAAATTCTATGCGGCGACGTATCGGCTCGGCTACTCTGTGAGTCAGACACGCGACGCAATCAAAAGTATCAGGGAAGAAAACGAAGAATGAGTAAAAATGTAAAAGTGGGCTTCATATCGCTTGGATGCCCGAAAAATCAGCTTGACACCGAGGTTATGCTCCACGAGCTTTACAGCGCGGGGTACGAGATAGTGTCCGAGGATATTGACGCAGACGTTATCGTTATCAACACCTGCGGCTTTATTGAGTCGGCAAAGCAGGAGGCTATTGATAATATCCTCGACGTTGCGTGGCTCAAAAAGAACCGTTCGCTGAAGGCTATCGTCGTAACGGGCTGTCTTGCAGAGCGTTACCGCGACGAGATTTTCGAGAGTTTACCGGAGGTAGACGCGGTGCTCGGCGTTGGAAGCATACACAATATCGTTGAGGCGGTTGAGGCCGTTACGAAGGGCGAAAAATATTCGTCATACGAGGACAAGGACACGGTAAGGCTCGGCGGCGAGCGCATTATTACCACGCCCGATTACTATGCGTACCTTAAAGTGGGCGAGGGCTGCGATAATAAGTGTAACTACTGCGCTATTCCGTCCATTCGCGGCAAGTTCAGAAGCCGTCCGATGGAGGAGCTCGTTGCAGAGGCGAAAACGCTCGAGGATATCGGCGTGAAGGAGCTTGTCGTTATCGCGCAGGACACCACTCGCTACGGACTTGACCTTTACGGCGACTACAAGCTTGCAGAGCTTCTCACGCGCATAACCGAACAAACGAATATTCCGTGGATACGCGTGCTTTACTGCTATCCCGATAAGATCACTGACGAGCTTATCGACGTGTTTGCGAACAATCCTCGCGTGGTTAAGTACATCGACCTTCCCATTCAGCATATCTCCGACAATATGCTTCGCGCGATGAACCGCCACGGCGACGGTAAAATGATACGCGAGGTTGTAAGTAAGCTTCGCGAGCGTGTACCGGGAATGATTATCCGCACGACAGTCATCGTCGGCTTCCCGGGTGAAACGGAGGAGGACTTTGCCGAGCTTTGCGAGTTCGTTAAGGAAGCACGGTTTGACAATCTCGGCGCGTTCACGTATTCGCGCGAGGAGGGCACCGTGGCTTACGATATGGAAAACCAGATAGACGAGCAGGTAAAGCAGGACAGATACGACATTATTATGCGTACGCAGGGCGATATTATCGAGGAGCTTAACAGCGCGGCTGTCGGCAAGATTATCGACGTAATGTGTGAGGATTTCGATCCCGTATCCGAGGCGTTTTACGGCAGAGGTGAGGCAAATGCGCCCGAAATTGACGGAAAGGTTTATTTCAGCGCGCCCAAGGGCAGCGTTCAGCCCGGCGAATTCGTCAAGGTGAGAGTAACCGAAGCTATCGACTACGATCTCGTAGGCGAAAAGATATAATTTAAAGGAGATAAAGCTATGAATTTACCGAATAAATTATCAATTCTTCGAGTAATACTCGTTCCGCTCTTCGTTGCGGTGCTCACGTTCCCGTCGGACGAATTCTTTGCAAGCTACGGTATGTGGATACGCATTATTGCGGCGGCATTATTTGCGCTTACCGCCTTCACTGATATGCTTGACGGTCAGATTGCACGTAGATGTAATCTTGTAACGGATTTTGGAAAATTTATCGATCCGCTTGCAGATAAGTTTATGGTATTCGGCGCGATGCTTGCGATCATATACCGTCTTGACGGATATATGCGTTCTATATTTCTCTGGGCGTCGCTTATCGTTATTTTCCGCGAGCTTGCAATTACGTCGATGCGACTCATCGTTGTAAATAAGTCGGGTACGGTCGTTGCGGCGGCTTGGCTTGGCAAGGTTAAGACCGTTACGCAGATACTTTGCGTAATTGCGGTCCTTCTTGATCCGGTAGTTATCCCGGCAGGAAACTTCTTCTCTGACGGTCAGATACTTTCGCTTGCGACAACTATTCTTATGACTGTGATGACGCTTTGGTCGGGTATCGACTATATGAAGGCATATTGGCCGCTGCTTGATCCGAATAAGTAAAATAAAAGAGCTGTCCGAGAGGACAGCTCTTTTTGTGTGATTTGAGGCGGACCGGCGACGAGCGAAGCAAGGCGGCACCGACGCAAACAGCCAAAGGGTGGCAAAACGAAGCCTCACCGCCAAACAGTTGCCGGGGTGGCGACACGGGTGTCGCCGAGGTCCCTGGCTGGTGGGAGCGCGGGTACCGTTAGCCAAAGCCTCTGTTAGCGAATGCGTTGTTTGAAGTTCTTTGCCAGGCTTTCTTTCAAGAAAGCCGCGTATCCCTTCACGCTCGCATTAGCCTACGCAAAGCCTCAACGGCAACCTTCGCCGCCGAAAGCGAGTCGTTATCCTCGGGATCAACTATGCCTCCGTTGATGCGCTCCTGATTCCACACCGCGCGAAGCACGCAGCCTGCACGCATTTTGAGCGTTGCCGCTACCGTAAAGAGCGTCGCGCTTTCCATTTCCGAGGCAAGACAGCCGCCGCCGAGCCACGCTTTCCATAAATCAAGAAGCGACTCACCGACGGGCATTCTGTAAGGCGAATGCTGACCGTAGAACGAATCCTTGCAGTGTACCACGCCGACGTGGTACGGATGTGTGCCGTCAGCCGCCGCGTCTGCGAGCGCCTTTACAACGTCGAAATTCGCGACAGCCGGGAATTCTATCGGCAAATACTCGCGCGACGTACCCTCGGCGCGGATAGACGCCTGCGCGATGACGATATCGCCTGCCTTCACGTTCATATCCATACCTCCGCAGGTACCGACGCGGATGAGATTTTCAACTCCGATAAGCTTTAATTCCTCAATGCATATCGCCGTAGACGGACCGCCGATACCATGCGAGGTCACGAGCACGCGCTCGCCGTCAAGCTTTGCCGACCACGTCGTGTACTCGCGGTTGGACGCGACGAATTTCGGCTCGTCCATAATACGGGCAATCTTCTCAACTCGACCGGGATCGCCGCAGATGATAGCGCACCTCGCGCCGTCGTCGCGTGTGAGCCCTATATGATACATTACTTCTTCGTTCATAGTAAGTATTTCCTTTCGTGTGTGGTAACTTAATTATACCAAAAGCCGCCGTTCTTGTCAAGGACGGCGGCCGCTTTCATTTTATTCGATACATCTTTATGCCGTTAAGGCGTGCAACACGCTGTGAGATCGGCGCGAGAGTGAGCGTGTACTCGCGCTTCTCGCCGTTTACAGTTCCTCTGACGGTGACGGTGTTGCCGTCCTGCGTATAATCAAGCGTTACGTCGCCGCAAATAAGCTTGCCCGAGGGCGTGAACTCAAACGTTCTGCCTGCGCTGTTCCACATACCGACGAGCGAGTATTCCGACGCCTCGCTGACTGCGGCGGCAACGGGCGCGGCTTCGGCGCTCGGAGCAGGTGTAAGCCCCGTTACGACGGCGGTGCACAGAAAAAACAGCGCGGTTGAAATGGCGCGCGTAAATGTTTCAATCACAATAATATCTCCTTCTATCAAAATTGTCGTGAAAATATTATTTGTGACGAGCATCTTCGATATGTGATGAAAAAACACCCACTCGCAAACGCGAGTGGGTGTTATAACTAATTTTTCAAATTAGTCGTTGCTCGGAGCGTAGAGATCAACAAATCTGGTAAGACGCTCGTACTTAGCCTTTGCATTTGCCTCAGCATCAGCGAACAGCTTTTCAGCACGCTCGGGGAACTGATTTGCAAGGCGGTTGTAACGGTTCTCGGACTTGATGAAGTCGATGTAGCTTGCAGTAGGCTCCTTGGAGTCGAGCGAGAAGGGATTCTTGCCCTCTGCCTTAAGAGCGGGATTGAAGCGGAACATCTGCCAGTAACCTGCGTCAACTGCTCTCTGCATCTCATACTGGCAGTTCTGCATAGTGCCCTTGATACCGTGCATTTCGCAAGGAGCGTATGCGATGATGATCGAAGGACCGTTGTATGCCTCAGCCTCAGTCAGAGCCTTGAGGAGCTGGTTCTGGTTAGCGCCCATTGCAACCTGTGCAACGTATACGTAGCCGTAGGACATAGCGATCTCTGCAAGGTTCTTCTTGCCGATTGCCTTACCTGCTGCTGCGAACTGTGCAACCTGACCGATCTGAGAAGCCTTGGATGCCTGTCCACCGGTGTTGGAATAAACCTCGGTATCGAATACGAAGACGTTAACGTCCTCACCGGAAGCCAGAACGTGGTCAAGACCGCCGAATCCAATATCGTATGCCCAACCGTCACCACCGAAGATCCATACGGACTTCTTGGAAAGGTAATCCTTCTCAGCGAGGATCGCGGGAGCTACGGG
The DNA here is from genome assembly GCA_045587285.1 of Candidatus Flemingiibacterium sp. Lineage (GTDB taxonomy): Bacteria > Bacillota > Clostridia > Oscillospirales > CAG-272 > Flemingiibacterium. The sequence continues at coordinate 9,514 of JAZNBZ010000214.1, forward strand.
ACAACCCTCGGCTGCTGCCTTCTCA
>JAZNBZ010000215.1:0-14865 GCA_045587285.1 Candidatus Flemingiibacterium sp.
TGAAATATCTTATTTTTTCCGACAGTCACCGCAAAACGCTCGGTATGACGGCGGTCATCGACCGCTCGCTCGTCGGTCTTGACGGCGTTATCTTCCTCGGCGACAACTATGACGACACGGATATTATCCGCGAAAAATATCCGCGGCTTGACGTATATGCCGTCGCAGGCAACTGCGACGCATCGCCCTTATACCGCACGCCCGACTATCTTGAGCGTACCGTGAACCTTGACGGCATTCGCGTGCTTATGGTGCACGGACACGCTCACGGCGTGAAGTGGGGGCTGGGCGAGCTTGCGGCGTATTCGAAGCGAAAGGGAATAGACGTCGCACTGTTCGGGCACACGCACGAGCGGTACGAGTCGTATATTGACGGGCTGTATCTCTTTAATCCCGGCTCGGTTTCCGAGCCGCGCGACGGCACAGCGTCCTTCGGCGTGCTGACGGTACAGAACGGGCAGGTACTATTATCACACGGCGACGTGTGGGCTTGACGAGGTTAGTATAAGCAATATCTGACCACAAGGCTCCCTCAGGGAGGGAGCTGTCGCCGTAGGCGACTGAGGGAGAGAGCGATCTTAAACGGTTGATCTTATTTTTTCGAGAGAAAATCAGAAGCTTCGGCTGCTCCTTCCGTCACGCTCCGCGTGCCACCTCCCTCCTGGAGGGAGGCGCGGTTAGCGTGCAAGTGGACAAAAAAGACAATTGGTGAGTTTTAATATGATTTAAGGAGGTTAGTATGACATACGTTCCAAAGCGCGATAATAAGGCAAAAAGACTGGCGCTTCTTTCTGTAATTACGGGCTTCGTGCTGATGCTTTTGTCGGTCTTGATGCCGTACAGCGTGGCGTTTCAGGTGCTCGCATTCATGCTTGTGATAGCGGCGGTCTTTCTTTTGCAGAGATACGTGCTGTGCGAGTATCGCTACATTATTAGCGACAGGGACGACGGCTCGGCGGATCTTATCGTCTGCAAAAAGCAGGGCAAAAACGACGTCAAGGTATGTCATTTGTCGCTTCTTAACGTGACGGACGCGGCGAAATATACCGGCACGCCCAAAAAGGGCTCGGCGCGGTACGACTACAGCCAAAATTTAACCGACAACAAGTACGTTATCTCGACGCTTGACGGCGATAGGGAAATAGAGGTAATGCTCGAGTGCGACGAAGCGTTCGCGCGCCTTATTTCCGAGCGCTCGGGCGGCGGTGGCGGAAACGTGTTTGCTATGTAAGCGTATTGACATCGGCGCGCCGATGTGGTATCATATTTATATCGAATTACGTAAAACGAGGTCGAAATTATGAAAAATTATGCAAATGAGATGCTATCCTTTATAAAGGCTTCGCCTTCCCCCTTTCACGCGGTGAAAAATATAGCGGCAACGCTTAAAGATAACGGCTACGCCGAGCTTTTCGAGGGTGAAAGCTGGGAGATCGTACGCGGCGGTAAGTATTACGTTACGCGTAACGGCTCGAGTGTTATCGCTTTTGCCGTGCCCGAAAAGTGCGACGCGCCTAAGTTTATGGTGGTCGCCTCTCACTCTGACTCGCCTACGTTCAAGATAAAGGACACGCCCGAGCTCGGCGGCACGTACACGCGCATCAACACCGAGCGTTACGGCGGTATGATACTCGACTCGTGGCTTGACCGTCCGCTCTCCGTCGCAGGACGCGTAATGGTACGCGCAAAGGACGGCGTTTCGACACGGCTTGTCAACGTTGACCGCGACCTTTTGCTTGTTCCGCACGTGGCTATCCATATGGAAAATCCGAACGAGGGCAAGGCGTACAATCCTGCCTCGGATATGGTACCGCTTTACGGCTCAGCAGAGGCAAAGGGCAGCTTTATGAGCCTTGTTGCCGATGCGGCAGGCGTAAAGGCGGAGGACGTTATTTCACACGAGCTGTTTCTATACAACCGCACCGAGCCGAGCGTATGGGGCGCGGAGAGGGAGTACGTTTCCTCGCCGAGACTCGACGACCTTGAGTGCGCTTACTCCTCGCTCGTTGCTATGTGCGGCTCCGAGTGCACGGGTGCTGTCAAGGTGATGCTCGTCGCGGACAACGAGGAGGTCGGAAGCGGCACGAAGCAGGGCGCAGACTCTACCTTCCTTCGCGACGTGCTCTCGCGCGTATGCGACGCGCTTGGCGGCGATATACGTATCGCGGCGTCGCAGTCGATGATGCTCTCGGCGGACAACGCTCACGCAGTTCATCCGAATAACCCCTCGCTGTCCGACAGCGCACACGCGCCCGAGATGAACAAGGGCGTCGTTATCAAATACAACGCCGCACAGAATTACACGACGGACGCCGTTTCTGCGGCGGTATTCCGCGAGATATGTGCGCGCGCAGACGTTCCGACGCAGGTGTTCGCAAACCGTTCGGACAAGCGCGGCGGCTCGACGCTCGGCAACATCTCGAACGCGCAGGTGTCGATGTCGGCGGTCGATATAGGCCTCGCACAGCTCGCGATGCATTCGTCTTACGAAAGCGCGGGCGTGCGCGACGTCGAATATATGATATCGGCGATGAAGAAATTCTACGAAACCGAGCTTACCGTATGCGGCGGCGACGTGGTTATTAAGTGAGGATAATAATGGAGCTTATCAAAAATCAAACCTTTTCAAGTGAGCGTGCGCTTTACGCGCTGTCGGATACGCGCGTCGAGGGTTGTATCTTTGCAGGCAAGGAGGACGGTGAATCCGCCTTCAAGGAGGCGAAAAACGTCGAGGTCGGCGGCTGCCGCTTCGAGCTTCGCTACCCGTTCTGGCACACGCGAGGCTTTACAATATCGCAGTGCGTTATGACCGAAACCTGCCGTGCGGCGCTTTGGTACGCCCGGGACGGCAAAATATCACGTCTCACGCTGACGGGACCGAAGGCGCTTCGCGAGTGTGATAATATCGAAATGACAGACAGCACGGCGGTGTCCGCCGAGTTTGGCTGGCGATGCCGCGACGTTAAAATGAAAAACGTCAGCATTGAGTCGGAATACGTATTCTTTATGAGCGAGAGGGTACGCCTTGAAAATATAAAATTAAAGGGCAAATATTCCTTCCAATACGTTGACGGCTTACATATAACCAACTCCGAGCTTGACACGAAGGACTCCTTCTGGCACGCCAAAAACGTGACCGTCGAGAACAGTACGATCCGCGGCGAATACCTCGGCTGGTACTCAGAAAACCTCACGCTCAAAAGCTGCAAAATTATCGGCACACAGCCGTTTTGCTACTGCACGGGGCTCAAGCTCGTAAACTGTGAGCTGGTTGACTGCGACCTCGCGTTTGAGTATTCCGACGTTGAGGCTGATACGCACGGACACGTTATCTCGGTCAAAAATCCGCGCTCGGGCACTATCGTCGCCGATTCCGTTGGCGAGATAATACGCGGCGATGCGGTATATCCCTGTGAGGGAAGGGTAATAATCAGATAAACTAACGGAGGAGAGTCGTGGAGGAGAGATTCAAGGCGTTTACCGTGCTCGTTGCGAGCATCAGCCGCTCGATACGCAAGATAAAAACGAACGAAATGGCGGAGCTTGACCTCAAAAGTCCGCACGTTTCCTGTCTTTACTATCTCTACAAGGCAAACTCTATGAGCGCAAAGGAGCTTTGCGACGTTTGCGAGGAGGACAAGGCGAACGTGTCGCGCTCGATAAAGTATCTCGAGCAAAACGGCTACGTGCGTGCCGAGCCCGAGCAAAAAAAGCGTTATCAGACACCGCTTGCGCTGACCGAAAAGGGTTTGGCGGCGGGCGCTGCCGTCGCAGAGAAGATAGACAGCGTTTTAGTGGAGGCGTCGGAGGGGCTTCCCGAGGCTGACCGCGAGGTTATGTATAGAAGCCTTGCGCTTATAAACGATAACCTTCAGCGCATTTGTGCGCTTTACGATGGCGGTGTGGGCACCGCCGATGATTAAATTTTGGAGGTACATCACGATGAAGCTTTCTTACCGCCGCACCATACTCGTTGGATTTGCATTTTTCCTTATCTGCCTTTTCTGGCAGGCGTACGACACTATAATTCCTAAGATGCTGACCGATAAATTCGGTATGTCGCAGAGCCTTTCGGGCGCCGTTATGGCGCTTGACAACGTGCTCGCGGTCGTGCTTCTTCCCATTTTCGGCGCTATCTCGGACAAGCACAACTCAAAACTCGGCAGACGTACGCCGTTCGTGCTCGTCGGCACGCTCGTTGCGGCTGTAGCGTTCGTCGGGCTGTCGTTTATTGACAATCTTCAGCTTGCCAAAATTGAGTCCGCGGGTATTATCGCAGACGCCGAGGCGGCGTGGCGGATAACCGTGGAAAATCCCGCTACGCTCATTTTCTTTATAGCCGTGCTGCTTGTTGTACTCGTCTCGATGGCGACCTTCCGCTCGCCCGCAGTCGCGCTTATGCCCGACGTAACGCCAAAGCCGCTTCGCTCGAAGGGTAACGCCGTTATCAATCTTATGGGCGCGCTCGGCGGTATAACCGTGCTCGTGCTCGGCATCGTTTTCGGTACGGGCAAGGAAGAAAACAGGCTTATGAGCTATACCGTATTTTTCGCCGTCGTTGCGGCTATAATGATAGCCTCGCTTGCCGCGTTTCTGATTTTCGTCAAAGAGAAAAAGTGGGCGGCGGAGGCTGATGCGATAAACGATAGGCTTGACGCAGAGTCGGTAAGCGTACCCGAGAGCGTGGGCGAAAAGCGTAAGCTCACAAAAGCGGAGCTTCGCTCGCTTCTGTTTATACTCGCGTCGGTCGTGCTCTGGTATATGGGCTACAACGCCGTTTCGAGCAAGTACTCCGTTTACGCGGGCACGGTGCTCGGTCTTGACTACAACTTAACGCTTATCGTCGCGCAGGCGGCGGCTATAATCTCCTACATTCCCGTCGGCATCATTTCCTCAAAGGTCGGTCGCAAAAAGACTATCCTCGCAGGCGTTATTATGCTCGCTCTGGCATTCGGATTTGCCTGCTTTATGGAAAAGGGAAGCAACGTGTGGGTAATGAACGCACTGTTTGCGCTCGCGGGAATCGGCTGGGCGACTATAAACGTCAACAGCTATCCTATGGTCGTGGGGCTTGCAAGCTCGTCCGACACGGGCAAATACACCGGCTACTACTACACCGCGTCAATGGCGGCGCAGACGGTCACGCCGATACTCTCGGGCGTGTTCCTCGACATCAATATGAAGACGCTTTTCCCGTACGCTACGATATTCGTCGCGCTCGCGTTCGTGACGATGCTTATGGTGCGCCACGGCGACTCCAAGCCCGCGGATAAAAGGGAAGCGCTCCATATGGAGATCGACTGATGGCGGCGGTTATCGTAATTCTCGCGGCAGGCGCGGCGCTTGCCTTGCTGTATATTATCGTCCTCGCACGTCCGCACGCAAAAGCGCCGAGCGATAAGCGGCTCGTCTGCGACTACGCGCACCGCGGTCTGCACGGTGACGGCGTGCCCGAAAACTCGCTCGCGGCGTTCAGCCGTGCCGTAAGAAACGGCTACGGAATCGAGCTTGACGTGCAATTGTCGCGTGACGGCGAGATAATGGTATTTCACGATTATACCCTTGCCCGTATGACGGGCAGGGAAGGTGAGCTCTCCGATTTTACCGCCGACGAGCTTCGTACTCTTACGCTTGGCGGAACGTCAGAGCGTATTCCCACGCTTGCCGAGGTATTGGCGCTCGTTAACGGGCGCGTGCCGCTGCTTGTTGAGCTAAAGGGCGAGAGCGCGGACACCTCGCTTTGTGAGCCGCTCGCGACGATGCTTTCGAGTTACGGCGGACCGTATTGCATAGAGTCGTTCAATCCGATGCTGCTCGGCAAAATGGCGAAGCTTATGCCGCACGTGTGGCGCGGACTCTTATACACGAACGTCGTACGCGACAAAAAGTGCGCGTCGCTGCTCAATTTAGCGCTGACCGCGATGCTCACTAACGTTATCGCACGCCCGAATTTTATCGCGTACAACTACCTTGACCGTAACTCGTTTTTCGTTCGTTTTGCTACGCGTTTCTGGCGTGCGCCGCGCTTTTCGTGGACTGTGCGTGAGAGGGAAGAGTACGTGCGTGCCAAGGGAAACGGAGAATGTGCGATTTTTGAAGGATTTGCGCCGTAATATTATGCCGTGTCGCAGCTTTTGCGGCGCGGCGTGCTTTTGTGTAGCGAAAAGCATCGGCTGAGGCGATGGTTCCGTATAGCCTTTTGCCGTTGAAAAGTCTCACATGCCGTGAGAGGCTCCCTCCGGGAGGGAGCTGTCACCGAAGGTGACTGAGGGAGAGCGCGGGAATTAAATATAGAATATTGTAGCCGTTGTGCCCGCCGGCTCCTTCCGTCATTGCTTCGCAATGCCACCTTCCTCCCGGAGGAAGGCGAAAGTAGTCGCCGCGTTTGCGGCACGGCGTTTTCTGACAAATTTTTGTTTAGTTTGTGTAAAGAAAATGTAAAAAACTATTGACAATTTTTTCTGTCAGTGTATAACTGTCAGTGTATAATATAAAGTGTAAAATTTCGTATTTTTAACGATTTACGAAAAAATATTTGTTTGAGGAGAAAATTATGAGAAGGACAAAACTTTTTTCGCTTATTATGGCGGTGGTTCTTGCTCTGACAAGCCTGCCCGTTATGATGATGCCCGTTTCGGCAGATGCAGAAGCAACTCTCACAGCAGGTGAAAGCATCATTATTCCTACCGACTCCGCTAACGGCTGGAGTGAGGGCGTTACACTGCTCAGCGAAGAGTACGCTTCGATGAAAGTAAGATACTCACACGGATTTGGAAGCGGCAAAAAAATCACGCTGACGGCTCCCGCAGGTGCTACCGGTAGTGAGACATACAAAGTTGTTTACAAGGTTAGAAATCCTGTGGATACTACCCTTACTCACAACGCTTCAAAGCTTCTCACGCGTATAGACGGAGCTACTAAAGGTACTCTGACCATTACCGATGAATGGGCCGAGTATTCGAGCAATACGTTTAAGATAACCAGCGGTACCTCTACCTTTGAGGCGTGGGCATCAAGCACCCAGCCCAAGGAGGCTTACTTCGATTTTGCAGGCATCAAAATTGTAGACACAGCAGACCCTAGCAAAGTTATATTCGCGTGGGGATGCTACGCTACTCCCAGTGTTTGGACAAACCTCACAGCTTCTACGCATTATTATGTAAATGTTAAAAATCTTGCGGCTGATATCAGCGCTAATTCTGCATCGTATGATCTTTCCGACGTAGTTCTCGCTCCCGGTGTATATCAGTTCAGCGGTAAATTCAGCACCGATGCAGGTACTGCCGATCTCACCGTTAAGGCGGGCGACACTGCTATGACCTACGGCGCTACGACCGCTCCCGAGGGTACTGTTGGCACTGAGTCCACGGCACTTACTTACACGCTCACCGCCTCAGAGGAGATGACTCTCTCCGAGCTTTCGCTCGATTGGACGGCTGACGGCGCAAGCAAGCTTACTTTCTCTGACCTCGAGCTCAAGTGCATAGAGCTTACGTCTGCGTCTGCAAACGCGAGCATCAAGCGCGGTACGCTCGTTGCAAATCCCGACAGCGTTGCATATTGGACCACCGAGGATACCGATGCAACCATCGAGAGCAGCTACGAGAACAACTACGTTACCGCTAACGTAAGAAGCGGCATTTCGAGGGGATTTACCAAGGTGCTCCTTTATAATCCCGAGGATGCCGAAAATTCGCTTTGCACCCCCGGCGAAAAGTACACTGTCACTTATTATGTAAGACTTAATGAGAATGCAGTGCAAAACTCTAATTTCTACACCTTCGTAAATACTACATCCGGCAGCACCAGTGGTACACCGCAGATGTCAAGCTCGAAGAGAGTGCTTACTTACGATTGGCAGGAAATCAGCCGCAGCTTTACGCAGGATGACAGAATCTCGTACCTTAACGCATATATTCGCGGAATTGATCTCGAGACGGGCGCAAACCTTAGCGCAAGCGATCAGTCTGTATACACTTTGATAGACATCCGTGGAATCAGAATGACTGACTCCGACGGCAACAACGTTTTCGCATACGGTATTTATGACGATACCATCAAGCCCAGCCAGTGGACCTTCCCCGTGATTATGTCGGGTAATGCATCCATTACCCCCCATACCGACCTTTCCGAGCTTATACTTACCCCCTCTGACAGCGAAACCACCTTTGATTACGACGCGTCGATCAAGAGCATCGTTCTCGCTCCCGGCACGTACGTCGTAAAGGGTAATTTCGCGGCGGCTGAAGGCTCGCAGAACGTAAAGCTCGTCGCGTACACCGAGAACGGTGCTGCAGTCGTTGGCGAGACTACTGCGATCGGTACGACGATGACGCCCGTAAGCCTTGAGCTTACCGTTGAAAGCACCACCGTGCTTACCGGTGTCTCCGTAGTAATAGACGGCGGCACGGCTGTAAGCGTGGGCGAGCTCAGAATTGCCGAAAAGGCTCCCGAATATACGAAGCCTTACGTTGGTATCCTTATGGCGCTTCTCTTAAAGCGCCGCGAGAACCCGACGCTCTCCTTCGAGCGCACTAACCTTCTCACTAACGCAGTCAAGGAGGTTGGCACCTCGCATTGGACCATCGGTGATCAGACGCTTACCACAGGCGAGGACGAGGAGTACGGTGAGTTCCTCAGATTCAGCGGTATTACCACCAACTATACCGGCTTTGTCTACAAGGACGGCAGAATCCTCGCTCCCGGAACCTACGAGGTTTCCGGTATGATACGTACGGCTGTAAAGGGCCAGAAGGCTATACAGCGTATAACTCTTAACGGCGTTGAGCTCGGTATGATAAACATAAACAACGCTTGGCAGTCCTTCGTGTATACCGTTACTCTTACCGAGGAGGGCGAGCTTTCGTTCAAGGCATCCGGCGCTCCGGGTAAGGCAAACATCAAGGATTACGATATAGCGAATCTCAAGCTCACACATCGTGAGGAGGATCCCAAGAATCCTTACGAGATCTCCGTTCCGATGGGCGATTCCGCCGCAATCTTTACCGATTCGCTCCTTCCCAACATCTTTACCGAGATCGGTTCTGATACGTGGTCTGTAAACAACCAGACCCTCACACTCAAGAAGGACGGAGAGCTCTACTACGCTGTTATGAGCGATCTCGCCGACGATAACGTAGGCTTCACCTACAACAGCGGCGTGGCACTCACTCCCGGCAAATACGTGCTCACCTTCGATGCACGCACCGAGGCTGCGGGCGCAGAGTCTACCATATCCATATTCTCCTCGGGCGTTAAGCTTATCGAAGAAAATATCACGGATCAGTGGACCTCGTTCACTCTTGAATTCTTGGTTGAGGAGGGACGTACCGTTACCCTCAAGTTCTCCGGCGGCGGTACCGCAGAAGGACTCGTAAGCTACGCCCTTGCAAACGTAAAGGTTACCGCAAAATAAAACCCGTGCAGCCGCCGTATAAACGGCGGCTGCGTTCGTTTGCTGTTAACGTAATGTGAATTGTTTGCAAACTTTGCCGCGCGTTATGCGCGCCTTTGGCATAAATCACAAAACGAAAGCTCAAAATGCAATTAAATGCACCATCAAATCATATTTAGCGGTGCATTTGTATATATACATTTTCTGCGTTTCTTGCTATAATTATTATGTCAACGGGAAGGGCTTCGAGGCCACGAGGCTTATTTCCGAAACTGAATTCCGTTCGATTTTGTCGAACGGCTCATAAAAATCCACTTAAAGAGAGGAAAAAACTTATGAAGAAACTTTTAACTCTGCTCCTCGCTGTAGTACTCGTTGCTTCTCTCGCAGTTGCAGCCTCCGCTGCTGACTTCCAGGGTAACGGCGTTATCAAGATGGGTACCGCGACGGTTGACGCACAGCTCGATCCCGCTTACACCGGTTCGCTTTATTTCACCGGCCTCGGCACCGGCACCAACGGTTATGATCAGCCTTGGGGCTACACCGCTGAAGCAAGCATCTACCTTATGTACGACAGCACCTATCTTTACATCTTCGCTGAAGTAATCGACGACGACGTATTCACCAAGGGTCCTGTTTACTGCATGGGCTACAACCCCTACGCTAACGACTGCATCGAGTTCCGTCTGAACTTCCAGGGTACCGACGGCGACGATAACCACAAGGTTTCCATCGACGCATACGGCTTCTCCTGCTTCGGTCTTGACAAGTCTCTTGCAGTTATCGACTACGAGAGCCTTGAGTACGCTACCGAGATCACTGACTTTGGTTACAACGTTGAGGTTGCTATCCCTTGCTCCAAGGGCCAGACCGATATGATCAAGGCAGGTAAGCTCGGCTTTACTTACCAGCTTAACGATATCACCGTTTCCGGCGGACATCAGAACTTCACTACCTCCTTCGTAGGCGAGCCTCAGAAGAACACTCCTTTCTATGCGCTCTCTACCGAGAAGGCAGTTGCAGGCACCGTAACTCCCGGCACCTCTGCTACCACTACTCCTAAGGTTGAGGACTCCACCACTCCTAAGGTTGAGGACTCCCCCACTCCCAAGGTTGAGGACTCCACCACTCCCAAGGTTGAGGACTCCACCACTCCTAAGGCTGACGACACCACCACCGGTGACAACAACCCCGCAACCTTCGACCCGATCGTAATCGTTGCTGCTATCACCGCAGCTTCCGGTGCGGCATTCGTGGTTTCTTCCAAGAAAAAACACTAATAAAGACTGTTTGGCCAACAGCTTGATCATAGTTTTATAAAACTTCGGCAAAAGCTCTCGCTTCGCGAGGGCTTTTGTTTTTTTGCTTTAATGGGTACGTGAAAATACGGCTCATTATCAGCATAATATGACGTTTTTAGCATAATATGACGTTTTTTAACAAACGCCACTTTAAACCCTTAAAGGACTTTGATGCTATTTTACGATAAAAATGGCAAATTTGCAATCGTGTGCACCGTTTTTAAATTTTTCGAGGCACATTTATATATATACATTTTCTCCATTTTTTGCTATAATAATTACGTCGATGGAAGCAATGCAGGAAATAATACCTGCATCGGAGCTCGAACTCTTGACGAGCTGTCCGATCGGCTTAAAATCCATTTGGAGAAAGGAAAAAAATTATGAAAAAACTTATCACTTTGATTCTTACCGTAGCGCTTATTGCTTCTCTCGGAATTATGGCTTCCGCAGAGGATTTCCAAGGCGACGGAGTTATTAAGATGGGCACCGCAACCGTTGATGCCAAGCTTGATCCTGCCTACACCGGCTCGCTTTACTTCACCGGCCTCGGCACCGGTGTGAACGCTTATGAATCTCCTTGGAGCAACACCTGCTCGGCTGACGTTTACTTTATGTACGACAGCACCTATCTTTACATTTTCGCTGAAATTACCGACAACGACGTAGCTACGAAGGGCCCCGTTTACTGTATGGGCGACAACCCCTACGCAAACGACTGCATCGAGTTCCGTCTGAACTTTGAGGGCGCTAACGGCGATTCCAACCACAAGGTTGCTATCGACGCTTACGGCTACCGTGTATTCGGTCTTGCAAAGTCCGAGGGTATCGTTGATTACGCAAGCATCGTTTACGCTACCGAGATTACCGACACCGGCTACTGCGTTGAGCTCGCTATCCCTTGCTCCAAGGGCGGCACCGATATGATCGCGGCAGGCAAGCTCGGCTTTACATATCAGCTTAACGACATCACCGAGAGTGGCGGACATCAGAACTTCACCTCCTCCTTCTACGGCGAGCCTCAGAAGAACTCCCCGTTCTATGCGCTTTCCACCGAGGCGGCTGTTGAGGGTACCGCTACCCCTGTAACTCTTGCACCCGTTACCGAGCCCGAGCCTGAGGACACCACTCCCGCGGCTGAGGATACCACTCCTGCGGCTGAAGATACCACCCCCGCAGATGAGGACACCGAGCCTGCGGCAGACGACACCACTCCCAAGGCAGACGACACTACTCCTGCGGCAGACGATACCGCTCCCACCACCGGCGACGCAGAGAAGAAGGGCTCGCTTGATCCCGTAGTTGCTACCGTTATCGCGGTTGTGGCAGTAGTTGTTGTAGCCGGCGTCGTTGCACTTGCAGTAAAGAAAAAGAAGAACTGAAATAAAACGGTCTGACCGATTTGACCGACGGCTTGTGTAGAAAGCTTGTAATATTTTGGAGAAGGTTCCCGTAGCTCGGGAGCCTTCTCGCTTTTTTGGGGTTAGATAAGTGGTTTGATTCGGCGTTTTACACAAAAAAGTGAATGCGTTTTCTACACAGCATTAAAGGGCGAATTTATTGACATTACCGAAAATGTGTGGTAAAATATATTATAAGTATGCTGTACCCTTATGCGAAGGCGCAGAAAAGTGCAGTAAACAAAAAATCAAGGAGACCATTTTTTATGAAAAAGACAAGAATTATTTCGATTGCCATCGCCGCGTTTACGGCTGTTCAGCTTATGCTGACTCCCGCTATGTCGGTTTCTGCGGCTGCCGAGACCGGCGTCATCATCAACCAGGACGCAACGGTTATTGCAAAGGCGGCGTCTAACGCAGAAGGCTATAAAAATTTTGCCCTGAGCTTTAAGGACACGCAGGTTACCGACTACGTGATCAGCCTTAACTCTGTTTCGGCAGGTCTTACTCACGTTAAGGCGCTTTGCGAGACCTTCCCGACCGTTGGCATCAACGCTTGGCTGTCCTTCCGTATGAACGACGCACAGGATGCGACCGTTGAGCCCTCCAGCCTGCTTGCAGATTTCATCAACAAGAATCCGAACTACAAGCGCGTGAAGCACGGCATCAACACCAACAAGTACTTCAACAACTGCCTCGACTACACCTACGACGCAGTTCGTGAGCATATGCTCGGTCTTATCAACACCGCGCTCTCCAACTACGATTGCTACGGCATCGAGCTTGACTTCCAGCGCGAGATCTGGCTCTGGTACACCGGCGGTGAGTACAACGGCATCGCTATCCTCAACGACTTTATGCGCGACGTTGACAGACTTACCAAGACCTACGGTGCAAAGTACGGTCACGAAATTAAGATCGCAGTTCGCTGCGCGTCAGACCTTCTCACCAACTACGAGTTCGGTCTTGACCTCGGTACTTGGGCAGCAGAGGGCATTATCGACCAGGTATCTCCTACCGGCAGATACAGCACCACCGATAACGATATCCCCGTAAGACTTTGGGCGTCGTTTGCAAAGCCCTACGGCATCACCGTAGCTCCTTGCATCGAGAAGAATATCATTCCCGCTACCGGCGGTAAGACCGGCACTCAGACTCTCGAAACCATCAACGCGGCTGCTGCTAACTTTATCTCGCAGGGCGCTGACAAGGTTTACCTTTTCAACTACCACACCGGTACGGATTCCACCTTTACCGAAACCGTCAACACCGTCGGCTCGCTTGATAAGCTTATGACTCTCAACCGCAAGATGATCCTTACCTATAACGACACTCATCAGCGTTGGGCTAAGTCGAATGCACAGCTTCCCGTTAGCGTTGCAAAGAACACGACCGTTGCTATCCGCGTTCCCGTGGGCGATATCCCCTCGAATGCAACCGTAACCTTCAAGTTCTCGGTAAGTGCGGCACAGGCATCCAATCCTACCGTATACATCAACTCCGAGTCTGCTAACTACGTTGGCACGGAGACCACCGGCTATACTGCTGACACGCTCCTCGTGTATAACGTTCCCGCAGGTGCATACGACGACACCTACGTGCTCGCAGAGATCACTCTGCCCACCGCGGCAACCATCAACTACGCAGAGGTTTACGTAAAGGTTGCAGGCTGATTGCCATAAACGTTCATTGCGTATTTTTTTGAGAAGAAATTATTACGGTGAAATTCAGAAGATTTATTTCGCTTGCGCTTGCGATGCTCACGGCAGCGTCGCTTGCGCTGGCTAACGCAGGAGTCCCCGTTTCTGCGGTCCCGGCAGAGTTTACTGCTGTCGAGGAGCCGATGCCCGAGGGCAACGTGCTCGTAAACGGCGCGTTTGACTCCGACCTTACCGGAGTTGCCGGTGCGTCGAAGTCGCTCGAGCATATGACCGGCGACGTTGGCGGATACGTACAGTTCTCGAAGAACTATACTAACTACAGCGGCGTTACCGTCACCAATCCCAAGCGTGCGATTATGCCGGGCCTCTACAAGTTTACCGGCTATTTCAGAATGATGCACGTTGACGAGCTTACATGGCTTCGCGTTTCCTTTTATCAGGGTATGGGCGACGCCACGCGCGTCAAGCAGGTGAACGTGTATCCTACCTCTCACGAGTGGATGAAGGTTGAGGTGTACGTTGAGCTTACCGATATGTTCAACAAGATAACTGTCACCGGCGGTACGGATAAGCGCTTTATTCAGTCGTACTGCATTGACAACTTCTCGCTCGTACCCGTGGAAGCCATTCCCGACGGTTACGTTGAGCCGGCTCAGTTCGGTAAAAAATAAGCGCCGCGAAGGCAGAGAACAGTCAGGTTGACACGCTCGTTCCTTATCCTAAGTGGAATGAGGATTTTGAGTCGCGCTACGACGTGCAGGGCGTTATAGTAAACCTTGACGCAGACGGCTTTATCAGCGGTCTTTCGGGCAGTGGCGGCTCGGCCGAGCAAATGAAAAAATATGCTCTCGGCTATGAGGACTCACAGGTTACCGACTTTATGATCTGTCTGTGTAACACTAACTCGACGTTCCCGTCGGGCCTTGACTACTGCACGCAGCTTACGCATAAGTACTTCCAGAAGGTCGAAAACGGCATTCCCGTCGACTATACGGATGAGGGACAGGTAGTCGGTGCGTATAAGCACTTTATCGTAAACGGTATCGACTACATCGATATTATGTGCGAAACGTTCCCGACCATCGGCATCAATCCCTGGATATCTATTC
>JAZNBZ010000216.1:0-5497 GCA_045587285.1 Candidatus Flemingiibacterium sp.
GCAGATAAACAAAAAGCCTTTACCCATCTGCACAATGCAACAGAGCTTCTGAAAAAAGCAGATGTTGTCAAAGAAGTAAAGGATTATGCTCAGGCAGGTTTTGACAGACTGCAGAAAGAAATTGAGGAATAACTATGAACAGTATTCGATTAAAAACAACATACATCGCTGACAGTCTCCCTATCGGAAGCTCTAAATTTTTCGGAAACCCCGATGTGTGGGAGGACTTTGAATGGCCGGCAATCGAAGAAGACGGTGAGCTGTACGACCTGACCTTTATGTGTCAGATCAACTGCGCTGAGATTGCAGCCTTTGATAAGGACGGAAAACTCCCGAAAAACGGTATGCTGTATTTCTTCTATGATTTAGACGAGATGCCCAGCTCCCCGTCCATAGAACAGGCAGCGAAAGTATTATACTATAACGGAAATATCGATTCCCTCCGCCAAATCAAACTCGTGGATGAAGATGGCGAGGATCTGTCCGTAAAAGAAATGAAACTTGATTTTGAAATTGTAGATGCCGGATATCTGGACGATACAGACTCCACCCACCTGCTGCTTGGAGTTCCGTCCCTGGACTACGGCACTTATTACGATATTATTGACGGTTGGCAAATGCTTTTGCAGATCGATTCAATGGAAACGGATGAAGTGGTTATCAACTTCACAGACGAAGGTGTGCTCTGCTTTTACATCGAGCCGGAGAAATTAGAAAACGGAGATTTTTCCGACGTTCGCATTATGCAGATTTACAGTTGAGGTGACAGACTTATGGATTTGAGCCAGGCATTAGAGAGTATTCAGCAAAAAATAGACCTGCAAGGGAGCCGAATGACCGAAGAAGAAGCCAGCGTTCTGGGCGCCAATCTGGATAACCCGACGGCGGTTTGCTTCTATGCCATGGGTCTGCTTATGAACAGTTCGGTGAGATTCAAGAAACTGTTCTTCCAAGGATACGATGAATTGCAAACCGAAGCCTTTGCCCTGCTGGACAAGGAAATTGAGAATAAAAACACTCTGGCGATGTATCTGACCGCTCAGATCAAATGTGGAATGTTTGGCAAGTTTCCACGGCAGGCGGAGGAAGGTCGCGCCCTCTATGAGCAGTATTATGAATTAACAGGCGACGAAGACATCAAAACCGGCATTTTGGATCGGTGGGATGCGTTCGACGAGGAAATGAAACGCCACTTTGACGATATGAGAATCTATGAAGTGATGACCGATCTGAGAAATCAAGGCTTCACCGATTTTTCCAGCCACGATGAAGCGTATTATGAAGACGAGTCGGACGGTGCGGAGTAAGGCTTGAAACGGTGAAAGCGGTATACGTTATGATGTTGACAAGAATTAGGAATGGAGTATAAATATGAGAACGCTTGAATGGGACGAAGTCCTGGCACTTGAGAAGTTTATGGTCGAGGACAACGATGAAATCATCGGCATAGAAATACACGTGGGCAAGGATTGGCGGAATGGATATTCCGAGCCGGATTCCGTTGTGAAGTATTCACTTGAGGAGCTTTCGGGCGGAACGCTTATTGAGCTGGAAGACGTTATCCTGTGTGCCGTGGTTGGAGATAAGCTTTACTATAGGAAGAAGAAATACGAAAGCGTTGGTTCTACGAGTCTCGAATATGTATACAGAGGTGTGAGCAAGGACACCGGGGATTATATGTACGAGAGAGCTATGCTCTCGTACAACTGTCCTTTAATTATACTGCCCGAGGAGGAGGTTGTCTTTCTGGATAAGATCCTCGTGCGTGACAACAAGCGTGTGGAAAGCGTAAGATTCTTTCCGGGTTACTGCGGTGTTGGAGGCTCCAACACCTCGGGCTTCAGTACGGATTGGGACAGCGCGTACGAGTATACCTCCGAGGAGCTCGACGGAAGGAGTCCGCTTTGGATCCATGGAGAAGAGGTGTGCGCTCTGGTAAACGATGTGCTTTATTTCCGTTATAAAGACCGTGACGGTAATATGCATGCGCACACTCTTGATTATAGAAAAAGAACGACCCTCATCCGCGGTGATGAAGTCGCTTACGATACCATTGCCGCAACGGAAGTGTACTTGATAATGAAATAGTAAACACCGCATTGTTGCAGTATATGACGGTGAAAATGTCGTCGTCGCGGCGACCATAGGCATGAGCAGTTTTGATATAATTAACTCGTAAAAGGAGGACGGATTTATGAAACCGCAAACCGTATTAAAAATCGACCCTGTAGGAAAAACCGCTGAGCAGATTTATGCTGTACGCGATCAGTGGATCTGCGAATATCAAAAGTACATCGAAGAAAACCCCGATAAAGAGGAACTCGGAGCATTACTCATTGATCGTGTTACACGTGCGGCAGAGATGCTGATCGTGCGCTATGCAAATGTTCCAATCGAGGAGCAAAACAAAAAGGATCCCGACAGCGACTTTGATTATGATGATTATAACCCCGCATACAAAGAGGAAAACGCCTCCCTTGACGGAGATTTCCCCTTGGGTAATGCATACGATGCGGATTTTGCTACCCTTTATTTCACCATCGAGAATCTGGTGCGTATTCAGTTTGGAGAAACCAATTCCGTTCCCACGGGGCACTTTGTTGAGCCTGCTTATGACGTCCTTGTGAGAAAAGGATTTATTTACGAGCTTCAAAAGGAATGGAAACTGGCAGAGGATTGCTATCGCGGCGGTGGTATGTCAAAGAGTGTTCAGCACCGTGAATCGGAATGTCGCCGCAAAAAGAACGTGCAAGGTGAACTGGCCTACGGCGAGGCACAGCATTATATGGAAACCGGCGAATGGAGCAAGGTATATTCTCCACTCCAAAAAGCCGTTGATATGGATAATTTAGATGCCACGGTGGATATGGGACTTGGCTGTATCTACGGAACCTTTGGAATTTGCACGGATTACGAGGAAGGCTTGGCACTTCTGCGTAAAGCCGCAATGTACGGCAACGTGAGAGCTTGTATGGAGATCGTTGAGTTACACGATAACGGTGCCGCCGACATTGAGGGCGAAGAAGCCGAGAAGCTTTGCAAAAAGGCAGCCGAAGCCGGCGATCCAAAAGCCATTATCCGATTGGAGGATGGCTTTGATACCCGTCCGCTTGTAGAAATTTTGAAAGAGCAGGTTGAAAAGGGCAACATCGATGCGATTTGGTGGCTGTATAACAGCGCCGTGAAACGCAAAATGCCCGAAGAAGCGCAAATGTGGTATGAAAAAGCCTTGGAAGCCGGTCAGGTGGATGCTTTGCTTGCCGAAGGCAAGAAGCACAGCGTGACAAACCGTGAGCTTGCCGACCGGTTTTTACGCCGTGCGGCAGACAAGGGCTATGTTCCTGCCATCATTGAGCTTGGTAAACTTGAACTTTTGGAAGGCGATGAAAACTTCCGTGAAGTTGCCTTAAAGTGTAACGATGCAAACTTCGCCGCATCTCCCGAACTTCGTGAGCGCCATAAGCGTCAGTTTGCATGGTTCTTGCTTGCGGCAGAGGGTGGCTCCACAGACGCGATGACGAGCGTTGCCGTTGCGTACCATTACGGCTATCCCTGTGATAAGAATGACGAGACTGCATTTTTGTGGGCTTCCCGTGCGGCAGATGCCGGCGATTCCTACGCAATGTATCAGGTCGGTTATTTTTACGAGAATGCACTTGGTTGCGATAAGGATATGGATGCAGCCGTTATGTTCTATACAGGGGCGGCAGAATCAGGAATATTTGATGCTATGATACGCCTTGTGGAGATCTACGGAACTGGTAAAGACGGTGTAGAGAAAGATATACACAAGGCAAACCGATACCGCTTTTTGTCGGGAATCGGACGTGATTAAGTTGTCGGAAAGCGAGGAAAAACCCCATGGATATTATCTCAGCAGTAAGAGAGCTTTGCAAAGGTGAAAAAGGCTTTCTGAATATGTTTGATAAAGCCAAAAGCGGCGGGAAGCTCGCAAGCCTTACAGATGATGCTCGTGATGCCGATCTTTTTGAAGCTCTGCTCTATGGCAAGGCAAGAAGTGCGCTTGTCGAGATGATCAATGATGCGTACAACTATAAGGAATACGCTGTCAAGGCACACGGACTTCTTGTGTCGGATGGACTCAGTGCAGCGGATGCCAAGAGAGCACTTGAGATCTTCTTCAAGGCTTTCGGCTTCCCCGGCTACAGAGAAATGGATCAGTCTAAAGTATCCACTGTGAGCGATACCATTGGAAGCGATTTCACGGTGGAATACGAGGGCGAAGTCAGAGACGGTAAGGAACACGGCATTGGAAAGAGAACCTGCTATTCGGGCGGTAAATGGAGCAGCTACGACGAATGCGTATGGATCGATGGCGTTATGAACGGTTATATGAGCGCCAAGGCAATAGAATTTGGTATGTTTGAGGTTCAAAAGATCGGCTTCGTCGTTGATGATCATGAGGTGGGCAAAACCAAATGCTTCTCAGGCGAAGATGAATACTATGACGACGGTCTCAAATTTAGTGCGAGGTAAAATATGAGTGATAATATGAAAGTAAAATGTCCCAAATGCGGAAGCGAAAATGTAATCTGTATGGATGGCAGCGGTGCTGTATCTAAATATGGCGGCAACGTCATGATTGATATTGCACCCGATATGTGGCTGTGCAAGGATTGCAAGGAGAGCTTTCGTTTAGAGGATCCCGATAATAACGAAAACGCAGACAAATAAGGAGAAACAAGCGATGTTTGATGCTTTGAAAGTAAAAAATGATTGTGTAAACTGGATCAGACAGTTCTTTGCCGAGAACGGCCCCGACTGTAATGCGGTCTTGGGTGTTTCCGGTGGCAAGGACAGTTCTATCGTGGCGGCGCTTTGCGTAGAAGCGCTTGGACGTGACCGAGTGATCGGTGTGCTGATGCCCAACGGCGAGCAGGCAGATATTGATATGTCCTATCGCCTTGTAGAGCATCTTGGCATCAAACATTATGTGGTAAATATCCACGATGCAGTAAAAGGTCTGACCGGTGCGATACCGATGGAACTGACCGAACAGAGCCGTACCAATATGCCGCCGAGAATTCGAATGACGGCGCTTTACGCGGTGTCCCAATGCTGTAACGGACGTGTGGCAAACACCTGTAATCTCAGCGAAGATTGGGTGGGCTATTCTACACGCTACGGCGATTCCGTTGGCGATTTCAGTCCTCTGTCTCGTCTTACGGTGGCAGAGGTTTTGGCAATCGGTCGAATTCTTGATCTGCCGCGTGAGCTGGTTGAGAAGGTTCCTGCCGACGGCCTATGCGGAAAAACAGACGAGGACAACCTTGGCTTTACCTATGCCGAGCTTGACCGCTATATCCGTACCGGCGAGATCGAGGATCAGCAGAAAAAGGCACGCATTGATGCTATGCACAAAAAGAACCTGTTTAAGTTGAAGCTGATGCCGGTGTTTGAACCGGACATCCCAACTGCATTGAAACTGTAAATTGGAACGGAGGCAGAATAATGAGTAACCAAGATATCAAGAATT
>JAZNBZ010000217.1:0-10199 GCA_045587285.1 Candidatus Flemingiibacterium sp.
GCGATGGCACGCGTGCGTCCTTGCACCGAGCTTCTTGCCGGTCGTTCTGACAGAGGAAAATTATTGGAGCGACAAGCACTCCACTAATTTTCCTTGGTCGGAATGACAGGATTTGAACCTGCGACATCCTGCTCCCAAAGCAGGCGCGCTACCAACTGCGCTACATCCCGAGGTGTATCAACGCATTTGACCATATCATTATACCATAGCCGCGCTGTTTTGTCAATATATTTCGGCAAATTTGTTTGCCAAAATATACGGCGAAACACACGATAAGCGTATATTGCTTTATCATAATTTTTGTCGATTTTCGATAAATGTTACATTTTTGTAAACAAGGCTTCGCTTCGGTTGTAATATCTATTTGGGCGTGTTATAATTGGGTGAACTTGCAAGTGCTATATAATATATTTAATATGTTATATACCGCCCCGAATACCACGGAGGATACACAAAATGGAAGCAATTAAAGAAAAAACACCCGTCACTAAGGACGATATAATAAACGCAATAACGGCGCTCGGCGTCGGCGAGGGCGACACGCTCCTCGTTCACTCGGGACTCGGCAAGGTCGGACGCGTCATCGGCGGCGCACAGACCGCAATCGACGCATTCGAGAGCGTTATCGGCAAGGAGGGCACGCTCGTAATGCCCACCTTCTCGCAGGTCGATTTTGAGAACTCCTACAAAACGTGGTATATGGATAAGCCGTCCGATACGGGCTATCTTACCGAGTATTTCCGCAAGCTTCCGTTCGTGTACCGCTCAAATCAGGAAACGCACTCCGTTGCGGCGCGCGGAAAACTCGCGTACGAGCTGACTTATCAGCACAAGTGGTTCGGTCCGCACATCTGCCCGTACGGCGAGTACGCGTTCGCGGATTCGTCGCCGTGGAAGAAGATGTACGACTTAAACGTAAAGGTGCTTGGCTTTGGCGTCTGGATGGGCGCGTTCACGCACAAGCATCTCGTCGAAACGCGCGTTATGGAGCACTACCTCGGTATGCTTAAAACCGAGGAGGACTACGGGGAGATGACGAAGGACGTTATGACGTTTGAAACTCATCCCAAGGGATTTTGGACGTTCTATAACTCGCAAGGCGCTATGTACGACGAGCTCGTAGCTCGCGGAATCGTTCGGGAATACAAGCTTGGCGACGCAACGCTTTGGCTGACGAATGCGAAGGATGCGAGCGACGCTACGTACGAAATGCTTATGGCAGAGCCTGAGCGGTGGTTTAACGAGGACAGAGTTGCTTGGATGAGAAAATGCGAGGAGCTTGCAAATAAGTAAAATTAAACGGTGGCTATAATGGTAGATAAAAAATGGTACGATAATGCGGTGATGGTCAACCGCGATCCCAATTGGATGCACGTGCTCAGCGGTGAGTCGCGAGAGGCGTGCATAAGGGGCATAACCGAATATTTTTCGCTCTTTGAGGGCTCGGTGACGGACGTGCTGCTCGGTATGTTCGAGCAGACTGCGGCTGTGCCGTCCAAGGCCGTTATGTGGCGCGGCGATAAGTTTTTGCAGAAAATTGAAAACGGTCGCGAGGTAAGCTATCCGAACCTCGAGCCGCTTTACAAGGCGTTCGCAGAATACAAGGTCGATGCGGTGCAGATATTCATCGAGCAGATGAAAAGGCTCGGTATCAGACCGTGGCTGACCTTCCGAATGAACGACGGACATTTTTTCGACAGCGAAACCTCGTTTCTCCACTCGGATATGTTCTATGAGGAAAAGGCGGCGGGACACAACGTCGGAGTGCGCTACCTCGGAAACCAAAACCTTTTTAATTTCAGATACGAGCGCTACAAGACTGCGCTGCTCGGCTACATAAAGGAGTTACTTGACAGATACGACGTTTTCGGTATCGAGCTTGACTTTATGAGAAATATCGTCTGCTTTGACTATATCGAAAACCCCGACGGCATTCAGGAGATTATGCTCGACTATATAAGAGCGGTAAAAGCGTGTACCGCAGAGGCAGAGAAGCGACTCGGACACGACGTGAAGATATCCATTCGCATCTGCCGCGATCCCGACGACGCATACGATTTCGGCTTTGATATAAAGGCGATGGTCGATGAAGGGCTTGTTGACGTCGTTGTGCCGACGCCGTTCACGACGAGCGACAGCGGACTTCCGATAAGAGCGTGGCGCAGGCTTCTCGGCGATAAGGTCGCTATTATGGGCGGCATCGAGTTTCAGAATTTTAAGGGCACGTCGAGCACCGCGCTTCAGTCGAAGGCGTACGCGGCGGCGTACTTCGCCCAGGGCGCCGACGGTATCTACTATAACAACCACGAATATTACACCGAACGGAACCGCGAGTCGTGGCGCGTAAACCGCGACTCCTGCCTTGTTGGCAGACGCGAGTTCGTGCTGACCAATCCCGACATCTCCGCGTTTACGACGAGAAATGTGAGGATGCTTCCGAAGAGCTTTCACGACGGAGCGGCATTTCCGCTTGAGATCGGCAAGGTAAAGAAAACCGATAAGGTAACGCTCACTATCGACTTTGAGGGCGAGATACAGCCGACGGCGCGTATTTCGGCGACGGGAGAGGTCGAGGGTAAGGTGGTTGAGCCGCTTTTGGCAAAGGCGCGTGAGCGCGACGTTGTGCTCACCGAGCATACCGCTATCGAATACGATATGTCGGGCTTTGAAACGGATAGCCGCATAAACCTCGCGCTTTGCGGCAGAGGCACGGTGTATTACATTAAATTAGTTATAGACGCTGACTGAACGGAGGATCTACAAATGGCAGAGAAGAAATGGTATGACGACGCGGTTATGGTAAACCGCGATCCCAACTGGATGTACCGCGCAGGCGGTGACTCGCCCGAGGTATGCAGAAGCGTGCTCGAGAGCTTTTTCTCGAAATACGAGGGCAACTCAACCGATATTTTGCTCGGCGTGCTCGAGCAAACGACCACGATGCCCTCAAAGCATCTTATGTGGCGCGGACTCAAGGCTGTTCAGACGATAGAAAACGGTCACGAGGTAAGCTACCCCGATCATATGGGAATGTATAAGGCGTACACCGAATACGGCGTTGACGGCGTGCAGATATTTATCGACGAGGTCAGAAGGCTCGGCAAGCGCCCGTGGATAACCCTTCGCGTGAACGACGTGCATTTTCCGTACGACGAAACCTCGTTCCTACACTCGGATATGTTTTACGAGGAGGTTAAGGCAGGTCACAACATCGGCGAGCACTACGGCTACTACGGTAACGCGTTCGACTTTAAAAAGAGCGTGCGCTACAGAGAGGCGCTCCTCGGCTTCATCGGCGAGATACTCGATACGTACGACGTGTTCGGCATCGAGATGGATTTTATGCGCGAGATATACTGCTTTGACTACCTCGGCGACAGCGAGGGCATTCACGATATTATCCTCGATTTTATGCGCGAGGTCAAGCGTATGGCGAAAAAGGCGGAGGAGCGCGTCGGTCACGACTATAAGATCTCCATTCGCACCTGCCGCGATCCCGAGGACGCGTATACGTTCGGCTTTGATATTAAGAAAATGGCGGATGAGGGACTTATCGACATCGTTGTGCCGAGCCCGAGATGGTCGCCCACCGACAGCGGCATTCCGATAAGAAAGTGGAAGGCACTGCTTGGCGACAGTGTCGGCATTATAGGCGGTATCGAGAGCCACAACTTTAAGCAGACCTACAACACTTGGGAAAACGCCAAGGCGTACGCGGCGGCGTTCTATGCGCAGGGTGCTGACGGCATCTACTTTAACAATCACGAAAATTTCAACGACCGCAACCGCCTTTCGTGGACGGTCAACCGCGCGAGCTGCTACGAGGGCAGACGCTACTTCGTCGTTACCGAGCAGGACTGTGCGGCGTATAAGTCGAAGGCGTATAAGCCGCTTCCGTTTAAGATTATTTCAAACTATCAGCTTCCGCTTGAGATAGGCAAGGTAAAGAAGGGCGACAAGGTAACGCTTATCATCGACTACGAGGGCGAAAAGCTCCCGAAGGCGGCTATCGGAAACGTCAGAGCAGAGGGCAAGGTCGTCGAGCCGCTCGTTTTGCCGCTTCAGAATAAGGAGCAGTGGCTCAATGCCACCGAGCATACGCCAGTCGAATACGACCTGTCTGGCTTTGAAACGGACGGCCCGATAGTGCTCCGCTTTATCGGCTCGGGTACGGTACACTACGTAAGACTTACAATTGACGCTAATTGAGGTGAGGGTTATGGCACAGAAAAAATGGTATGAAGGCGCGGTCATGGTAAACCGCGATCCCAACTGGATGTACCGTGCGGGCGGCAATTCGGCAGAGGAATGCCGCGCGATATTCGAGGAATTTTTCTCGAAATTCGAGGGCGAGATAACTGACGTATTGCTCGGAGTGCTTGAGCAGACGACGACTATGCCGTCGAAATACCTTATGTGGCGCGGCGAAAAGTTCCTGCAAAAGACTGAAAACGGCAAAGAGGTGGATTACTCAAACCTCGAAGGACTTTACAAGGCGTACACCGAGTACGGCGTTGACGGCGTGCAGATATTTATAGATCAGATGCATAAGCTCGGTATCAGGCCGTGGATAACGCTCCGTATGAACGACGTGCATTTCGGCGGCGACGAAGCCTCGTTCCTGCGCTCGGATATGTACTACGAGGCGAAGGCGGCGGGCGAGATGATCGGCAGTGAGTACGGCTACTACGCGAGCGCCATCAACTTCAAAAAGAGCGAGCGCTACAGAAACGCACTGCTCGGCTTTATCGGCGAAATACTGGGTAAATACGATATATTCGGTCTTGAGCTTGACTTTATGCGCGAGATATTCTGCTTTGACTACCTCGGGGACGGCGACGGTATTCAGGAAATTATGCTCGACTTTATGAGAAAGGTCAAAGAGATCGCCTCGGGTATTGAAAAGCGCGTAGGACACGATATCAAGATATCCATTCGCACCTGCCGCGATCCCGAGGACGCTTATATCTTCGGCTTTGATATTAAGACGATGGTTGCCGAGGGACTCGTTGACGTCGTCGTTCCCACACCGCGTTGGGGAAGCTCCGACAGCGATATGCCGATAAGAAAATGGAGAGAGCTACTTGGTGACGACGTTGCTATTATGGGCGGTATCGAAATACTCAACGGATATCCTAAAACAAGAGCGTTCAACACCCCCGAGAACGCAAAGGCGTACGCGGCTTCGTTTATGGCGCAGGGCGCGGACGGTATTTACTTTAACAATCACGAAAACTACACCGAGCACAACCGTGCCGCGTGGGAAACGAGCTTTGCGACCTGCCTTGAGGGCAGACGCGATTTCGTCGTGACCTATCAGGACATCTCGGCGTACAGCGCGAATCAGTATAAGCCGCTTCCGCACAGAATTATCGTAAGCACCGCGTTTGCGCTCGAGGTTGGTAAGATAAAGCCGACCGATAAGCTGACGCTTCTTATCGACCACGAGGTTGACGAGATTCCGATAGCGTTTATAAACGGTGTGAAGGCTGAAGGAAAGATAGTCGAGCCCGTGGAGCTTCCGGCACCCGGCGGTAAGATGGTCAACGTAACGCCTCACTATCCCATCAGCTACGAGTTTACGGGAATTGAGACGGACGGCAAGATAAATCTTTGCTTCAAGGGCAGAAGCTATATTCACTATATCAGATTAACAATTGATGCACAGTAATGAGGAGTTATAATGGCAAACAAAAAATGGTACGATAACGCGGTGATGGTAAACCGCGATCCGAATTGGTACGGCTTTACCACGCGCGAGGACGGAGAGAGCGTGTTCTCCTTCTACGGCGGCGCTATTACCGATATTATGCTCGGCGTCTTTGAGCAGACGGCGTTAGTTCCAAACAGCTCGTTTATGTGGCGCGGCGAGAAGTTTTTGCAGACCGTCGAGGACGGACACGAGGTAAGTTATCCGCAGCTTGGCGGACTTTACAGGGCATACACCGAGTGCGGCGTTGACGGAGTTGAGATTTTCATCGACGAGATGAAAAAGCTCGGCATCAGACCGTGGCTCACGTTCCGTATGAACGACACGCACTTCACGGAAAATCCGACGTCCTTCCTTCGCTCGGATATGTTCTACGAGGAGAGGGATGCAGGGCATCTCGTCGGTGACAGATACGGCTCGTTTGCAAAGCTCTTTGACTACCGTCATCCGCGCTACAGAAACGCGGTGCTCGGGTATATAAAGGAGATGCTCGACAAGTACGATATGTTCGGTATCGAGCTTGACTTTATGCGCGAGATCGTCAGCCTTGACTATCTCGGTCATCCCGATGAGTCGCGCGAGGTTATGCTTAACTTTATGCGAACGGTAAAAGCGTACACGCTCGAGGCGGCAAAGCGCCTCGGACACGAC
Source organism: Candidatus Flemingiibacterium sp. (assembly GCA_045587285.1). Taxonomy (GTDB): domain Bacteria; phylum Bacillota; class Clostridia; order Oscillospirales; family CAG-272; genus Flemingiibacterium. The sequence goes on from JAZNBZ010000217.1 coordinate 6,362, forward strand.
GTTAAGATATCCGTTCGCATCTGCCGCGATCCCGACGATGCTTACATATTCGGCTACGATATAAAGACGATGGCAAGCGAGGGACTTATTGACGCTGTCGTTGTGACGGCGCACTATAGCTGCACCGACAGCGCGATGCCGTTAAGACGGTGGAGAGAGCTCCTCGGTGATGACGTGGCTCTCATCGGCGGCATTGAAACCAATAACGTGCAGGGAAGCGTAAACTCCGCCGAGAACTCGAAGGCGTACGCGGCGGCGTTCTATGCACAGGGCGCTGACGGTATCTACTTTAATAATCACGAATACAACCGCGAGCGCAACCGCGCCGCTTGGGAGATAAACCGCGAGAGCGCTCTTATCGGAAGGCGCGACTTTATCGTAACCTATCAGGACTGCGCGGTGTTCAAGTCCGAGGCGTACAAGCCGCTTCCGCAGAGATTCGTCGGTACGACCGCGTTCCGACTCGAGATAGGCAAGGTAAAGCCTACCGATAAGGTAACGCTGCTTCTCGACTTCGAGGGCGTAAAGTTCACCTTCGCGCAGATTGGCAACGTACGCGCGAGTGAGGCAAGGGTGGCCGAGCCGCTTATCGCGCCGAAGGGCAACAGCACCGTAAGCTTAACCGAGCACACGCCGCTCGAGCTTGACCTTACGGGCATTTCAACCGACGGTCCCGCAATACTCGAGCTAAAGGGCAACGGCACCGTACATTTCATCAGACTCACGATAGAATCGGCGGATAACGCCTGACGGAGGAAAATATAATGGCAAACAAGAAATGGTTCGACAACGCGGTTATGGTAAACCGCGATCCTAACTGGATATACGCAGTAAAGGGAAGCACTCCCGAGGAGTGTAACGAGGGCTTCGCCGCATACATCTCGCAGTACGAGGGTGCAGTTACCGACGTTATGCTCGGTATGCTCGAGCAGACGGCGGCGGTGCCGAATAGCTCGTTTATGTGGCGCGGCGAGAAGTTTTTGCAGAAGGTTGAAAACGGGCACGAGGTAAATTACCCCGAGTTTGAAAATCTTTACCGTGCCTACACCGAGCTCGGCTTCGACGGCGTTCAGATATTCATCGACGAGATGAATAAAAAGGGCATCAGACCGTGGCTCACGTTCAGAATGAACGACGCGCACTTTTCGGACGATGAAACCTCGTTCTTGCACTCGGATATGTTCTACGAGGAGAAGGCGGCGGGCCATACCGTAACCAAGCGCTACGGCTACTACGGCAACCTCTTTAGCTGGAAATACCCTCGCTACAAGAACGCTATCCTTAACTATATCGGCGAGATGGCGGAGAGATACGACGTGTTCGGTATCGAGCTTGACTTTATGCGCGAGCTTATCTGCTTTGACTACATCGGCGATCCCGACGGCATTCAGGAGATTATGCTCGACTATATGAGAGCAGTTAAGGCGCGTATTACCGAGGCTGAAAAAATACACGGACACGATATCAAGATCTCCATTCGCATCTGCCGCGATCCCGACGAGGCGTACGATTTCGGCTTTGATATTAAGACTATGGTAGACGAGGGACTCGTTGACGTCGTCGTTCCGACGGCGCACTATAGCTGTACCGACAGCGGTATGCCGATGAGAAGGTGGAGAAAGCTTCTCGGCGACAAGGCGGCGCTTATGGGCGGCATCGAAACCGCTAACATCAGATACACTGAAAACACGAGAGAGCACTCGAAGGCGTACGCGGCTTCGTTCTACGCGCAGGGCGCCGACGGTATCTACTATAATAACCACGAATACTACACCGAGCGCAACAGACAGGCTTGGAGCGTCAACCGCGACACCTGCTATATCGGCAGACGCGAGTTCGTCGTTACCTATCAGGACTACGCGGCGTATTCCGCGCTCGCATACAAGCCGCTTCCGCACACGTTTAACTACTCGACGTTTATTCCCGTTGAGATAGGCAAGGTAAAGAAGAACGATAAGGTAACGCTTCTTATAGACTTCGAGGGCGAAAAAAATCCTATCGCGGAAATTCTCGGCGTTATCGACGCCGAGGGCAAGGTCGTGGAGCCGCTTATCTGCAAAAAGCCGTTTAAGGGCGAGGAAAATCTCACCGAGCATACCCCTATTGAATATGATCTGTCCGGATTTGCCACCGAGGGCAAGGTTGCGATTTCCTTCAAGGGCAAGGGTACGATACATTATATAAAGCTGACAATCGACGCTGAATAATTTACTCAAAGGAGAAAATATTATGGCACAGAACAAATGGTACGACAACGCGGTTATGGTAAACCGCGATCCCAACTGGATATACCGCGTAAAGGGCGACTCGGCAGAGGAGGTCAAGTCGAATTTTGAAGCGTTCATCTCGCAGTACGAGGGCGCTGTTACCGACGTTATGTTCGCGGTGCTTGAGCAGACGGCGATGGTGCCCAATAACTCGTTTATGTGGCGCGGCGAGAAGTACCTTCAAAAGGTAGAAAACGGTCACGAGGTTGACTATCCGCAGTTTGAAACGCTCTACAAGGCGTACACCGAGTACGGCTTCGACGGCATACAGATATTTATCGACCAGATGCACAAGCTCGGTATCAGACCGTGGCTGACCTTCCGTATGAACGACGCGCATTTTTCGAGCGCGGAAACGTCGTTTATACACTCGGATATGTTCTACGAGGAGGTAGCGGCAGGGCACAACACTCACGAGCGCTACGCTTACTACCGCAACCTCTTTAACTGGAGATATCCTCGCTACAAGAACGCTATCCTCGGCTATATCGAGGAGCTTCTCGGCAAGTACGATATCTTCGGTATCGAGCTTGACTTTATGCGCGAGATATACTGCTTTGACTACGTTGGCGATCCCGACGGTATTCAGGAGATTATGCTCGATTATATGCGACAGGTAAAGAAGCTTGTAAATGCGGCTGAAAAGATTCACGGACACGATATCAAGATCTCCCTTCGTACCTGCCGCGATCCCGAGGAGGCGTACGACCTCGGCTTTGACGTTGAAACGATGGTAAAGGAAGGTCTTATCGACGTGCTCGTTCCGACGGGACACTTCGGAAGCACGGACGGCTGTATGCCGGTAAGAAAGTGGAAGAAGATCGTCGGCGACGACGTTGCGCTTATCGGCGGCATCGAAACCAACAACTTCAGACTCACCGTTAACACGCCCGAGCAGGCAAAGGCGTACGCGGCATCGTTCTACGCGCAGGGCGCTGACGGCATTTACTTCAATAACCACGAATACTACACCGAGCGCAACCGCGCGTCGTGGAGAGTAAACAAGGAAAACTGCCACAAGGGCAAGCGCGAGTTCACCGTAACCGAGCAGGATTACGGCGCATACGGACCGCTTGCATACAAGCCGATCCCTCACACGTTCGTGCCGAAGATGTTCTTGCCGCTTGAGCTTGGCAAGGTAAAGAAGACCGACAAGGTAACCCTTCTCATCGACTTCGACGGTCCGAGAAGACCTATTGCGGAAATTCTCGGCGTTGTCGATCCCGAGGGCAAGGACGTCGAGCCGCTTATCCGTCCCGCACTCGGCGACAAGACCGTAAACTTAACCGAGCACACGCCTATCGCGTACGACCTTTCGGGCTTTGAAACCGACAGCAAGGTTATCGTATCCCTTATCGGTAAGGGTACGGTATCCTATATGAGCGTTACCATTGAGTCCGAGGAGCCCGACGACCTTAACGATTTTACAAAGGAATAATTATGGCAATGACAAAATGGTACGACAACGCGGTAATGGTCAACCGCGACCCGAACTGGTACGGCGCGGCAGCCGGTGAGAGCGCCGAGGAGTGCAGAGCAAGCCTTACGGACTACCTCTCGAAATACGAGGG
>JAZNBZ010000218.1:0-4817 GCA_045587285.1 Candidatus Flemingiibacterium sp.
TTCGCGCTATGCCGCAAGGCGCGCCGCGTCGTGGCGCGCCGTTACATAGCGCGAGCGTATAGCGATGCGCGACGAAATGCGCCAATTTCCATTTCCGTTAGGAAATTGGCGCCGTTAAAGGAACACTCTGTGGTACGAAGCTTACGGAAATACGAAGTTCCGAGCCGGGGCGAGGTGATAAGGCTCCCTTTTACATATATATGAGCCACGGAAAAGGGAGGAGTCCGAGGAGGGAGAAAACCGGCGGCGTCTGAGCCGGTTGTCATCCTCCTCGAATCGTCTCCCCGAGCGGTTCCCGCTCGTAAACGGGACGTCGTGGGCGCCGTCCCCCTACGTGGGATAGCGGTAGCGGTCTCGTGGCGAAAGCGACTCGGACAAAAAAGAACGGCTTTATCCAAAAAGCCGTTCAAAAAATTCAAGAAACCGAAACTTTATCACAACGTCGGGCGTATTGCCCGTAATAATCCGCACCTGTGATAAAGTGAGCCCAGCCTCGACAAGCTCGCTTTCGTCAACCACAGCCGCAGTGCGCTCCGACGTGACGCACAGCCTTGGGTATAGCACGCACCACCAATTCGCGCCCTCGGCTTCGCCGATCAGCACGCGCAGAGACGTGTACGTTCCCGCAGGGAGCGTGAAGCCCTCGTACTCGCGCGTCGGGTACGCTTCTTTGGTCAGCGTGACCACCGCCGTGTGCGCGCTTCCAAGACCTTCGAGCACGGCGTTTGCCGCCGCTTCGATAAGCGCGAGATTTTCGCGTATCGCCGCTTCTGCGCCGTCGCGGTCGGATACGCCGTCGAGGATACCCGAAACCGTGCCCAAAATGCCGTCGCGTACGCGAAGCTTTTCGGCTTGATCCTCGTCGCTGTCGGAGCTTGCAAGCACGTGCAGGCGGATGATATTCTCGTAAAGCTTGGCGTCCTCGCGCGAGGGAAGTGCGGCGGATACGGGCAGCATCAGCGCGACGGTTATCGAAAAGGTAAGTAAAAACACGGTAATGCGATTTTGCATAGTTGCCTCCAGAAAGAAAAATTGCTTTGCGAAGTCAGTATTGACACCTTTTCGCAAAGCAATTCACTTTTTATATATAACTTCTGTCCACGCTGATGACCGTGTTGTAATCGCTTGAGAGCGCGCGCACCTTCGCGGCGAATATGTCGCATATCTCCGCTTCGGAGCGCTTACACTCGAACGGCACGACCACGTCGAAGATGAGGTTTGTGTGCGTCACACCGCGCACCATACGAAAATCGTGTATCGAAAGCGGCACTCCAAGCTCGTCTGCAACTACAAGAACGATAGCGTCTATTTCGCGGCGCACCTCTCGGAGCTCCTCGTCCGAGGTGACGACGGGATCAAGGTGGATAACGAGCTGTATGCCGTCCTTTTTGAAATCGAACTCGATGTTGTCGATAATATCGTGGCTCACGAGAATATCCTGCTCGGCGGCAACCTCAACGTGCACCGAGGCGAATATGCGGTCGTGACCGTAATTGTGTACCACGAGATCGTGATACCCGAGCACGCCGTCGTAGGTCATAATGCGCTTGCCTATCGACGCAACGAACTCCGCGGACGGCGCGTTTCCGAGCAGCGGATCGGCGGTTTCTATAACGAGCATAACGCCCGAGCGGATTATGAACAGCGCAACGGCAAGACCGAGCCAGCCGTCGAGGTTTAATTCAAAGATACGCGAAATGAGCGCGCCGGCGAGCACGGCTCCCGTGGAGATAGCGTCGTTACGGCTGTCCTGTGCGGTTGCAATAAGCGCGGTGGAGTCGATGTGCCTTGCCACGGCGCGGTAGAACGTGCACTGCCAAAGCTTGATTACGACCGACACGGCGAGAATTATAAGCGCCGCCGTCGAATAGACCGTCACCTCGGGCGAGAATATCGCCTTTACGGACGTCGTGAAGAACTCAACGCCAAGCACGCAAATGACCATCGACACGATAAGTCCCGTTATGTATTCGATTCGCTGGTGTCCGTACGGATGCTCCTTGTCGGCAGGCTTTGAAGCAAGCTTGAAGCCGACGAGCGTTATGACGGACGACGCCGCGTCCGCGACGTTGTTTACGGCGTCGGCGGTTATCGCGATACTGCCCGTTATGATACCGATAACGAGCTTCATTACCGAGAGAAGCGCGTTCGACGCGATGCCCACGCCGCTCGCCGCACTCGCGCATTTTGCACGCACCGTGCTTGAAGCGGTGTCGCGGTAATTTTTCACAAAAAGTGAAAGGAGCTTCAGATTCATATTGATTTCTCCAATTCAGAGATTATTTTCATATACTATATTGTATAACAAAACGCGCTTTTTGTCAATAAAAGCGCGTTTTTATCTCGTCACAAATTCAGCGAGTGCTTGAACTCGGTTGGGCTCATACCCGTCACGCGCTTGAATACGCGCGAAAAGTACTGCGGATTGTCAAAGGCGAGGCGGTCGGATATCTGCGCGAAATTAAGCCCGTCCTCGCGTATCATACGCTTTGCGGCGTCTATTTTCATACGCGTCGAATAGCCCGTTATAGTCGTGCCCGTCTGATCGCGGAAAAGGCTGCTTAAATAGCTCTTGCTGTAGCCGATACGTGCGCATATCTCCTCGACGCGCAGACTGTGCTCGATGTTTTCGCGTATAAGCTCCTTTATCGACGTGACGAGGTGGCTTTCCATACTTTCCTTTGTAGGGAACACGCTGATCTCGCCCGCTTTGGTGATGCTGCGTATAAGGAATATTAGAAGCTGCTCAAGGTAGGTCTTTATAAGCTGCTCGCCGCCGATCGGGGCTGTGCTTTTTTTGTTGAGCTTATTTAGGCTTGTGTCGTTTTTCGGTATGACGTACGTTTGCTCGGCTTCCTTTATAATGGCGGAGATAAAGTTTTTGAGCGTTTTATCGAGAACTGCGTGGTATTTTTCAAAATACTGCATCGCGGGCGAATTGCATACGAACGACACGACAAAAAAGTTTGGTGCGGAGTCAAGCGCGCGGATAGAGTGAAACTCCATCGGGCGGTGGAAGATGATCTCGCCCTGACCGAGCTCTATCCGTTCGTCGTCGCGGCAGACGAGCACGCGTCCGCGGTCAACGTAGGTTACTTCCCAGAAATTGTGACTCTCGCCGTCGAAAACGAAATTCTTGTCGAACTCGTAGTAGTGGACCGTGACTATTTTCGATACGTTGACAATACTCGTAAGCTCCGTTTTGATGTACGTGGGTTTCATATTTATCCTCTCAGCTTTTATTTGTGTACAAAAGTGAACGTATATGATAAAAAAATAACTGTTAATTTAAGAGCGTATGTTGTAAAATTATTATAGCACATAGTATGCATTTTTGCAATACGGTTACGCGAAAATACAAAAACTTGGGAGAATAGAACGAAAAAAATTCGTAAAGCGGCTGTGTTTTCAACTGTGCGTCAAAAACTTTATACCGCCCGTAGGGCGAGAGGGAGGAAAAATATGAAAAAAGGTATCAGCATCTGGTCGTTCCCGGCGGCAGGGCTTGCACAGAGCTTCGCGCTTGCAAAGGACGCAGGCTTTGAGGGCGTAGAGGTCGCACTCGACGAGGAGGGCGAGCTTGCGCTTGACACAAGCGAAAAGGACGTTTTAAAGATCGCGGATGCGGCAAAGAACGCAGGCATCGAGCTTTACAGCGTGGCGTGCGGACTTTATTGGGACTATTGGCTCAACTCGGACTCTGAAAGTGAGCGCGCGAAGGCGAAGGATATAGTAAAGCGTCAGCTTGACGTTGCAAAGCTGCTCGGCTGTGACACTATCCTCGTAATTCCCGGCACGGTAAACGCGGACTTCGCGGATCCCGACAAGGTCGTTGACTACGAAACTACGTATAACAGAAGCCTTGAGGCGATGTGCGAGCTTAAATCGTACGCCGAGAAGGCGGGCGTTTCTATCGGACTTGAGAACGTGTGGAACAAGTTCCTTCTCTCGCCCGTTGAGATGCGCGATTTTATCGACAAGGTTGGAAGCGATTTTGTCGGCTCGTACTTCGACGTCGGAAACGCAGTTGCGAACGGCTATCCCGAGCATTGGATACGCACGCTCGGTAAGCGCATCAAGAAGGTGCATTTCAAGGATTACCGCAAGGCGGCAGGCGGACTTCACGGCTTCGTTGACCTGCTCGCGGGCGACGTTGACTATCCGGCGGTAGTAAAGGCGCTCGGCGATATCGGCTACGACGGCTGGGTGAGCGCGGAGATGATCCCGAACTACAAGCATCACACCGAGGCAATAATTTACAACACGTCCTTTGCAATGGACAAGATTTTAGGGAGGAAATAAACTATGTTAAAGGTTGGACTTATCGGTTGCGGCTTTATGGGCGCAATGCACGCAAATTGCTACAAGAATATTGAGGGCGTTGAGATAGCAGCCCTCGCAGACATCAGAGCAGAAAAGGCGGCGGCGCTTGCCGAGGGCACGAACGCGAAGCTTTACGGCGACGGTATGGAGCTTATCGAGAACGCAGAGGTCGATATCATCGACGTTTGCCTGCCCACGTACCTGCACGCGAAATACGCGCTTGCGGCTATGGAGAAGGTTAAGTATCTTTTCGTCGAAAAGCCGCTTGCACTTACCGTAGATGAGGCAGACGCGCTTCTCGAGGCAAGCAAAAAGACCGGCTGTAACGTGCAGGTAGGTCAGGTTATCCGCTTCTGGGACGAGTACGTTGTTCTTCGCAATATGCTCGCTTCGGGCAAGTACGGTAAGGTAATAAACGCGAACTTCCGCCGTATCAGTCCGCGTCCCGATTGGGGCTGGCAGGATTGGCTCCTCAAATACGAGCTTTCGGGCGG
>JAZNBZ010000219.1:0-6524 GCA_045587285.1 Candidatus Flemingiibacterium sp.
GCCCTCAAGCTCCTCGCTGTGCGCGGGGATCTGGTTCGGGCGAAGCTCAAGGTTGGAAAGCTTTGCAAGCGCCGGACCGAGCGCGCTGATAAACTCGGTCTTCATAGTGGAGCTTAGGGCTTCCTTGCTGAAGCTGTCGGATACGTTGCCTGCAAGTGACTGATAGAACTTGAGCGGATCGGTAAGACGGAACGTGTATATACCGTTGCAGCGGAGCGAAACGTCAACGTCGAAGCCGATACGCGAGTCAACGACGCGGAACGCGATGGGCGTTGCCGTGCCGAACTTGTTATCGACGATCTCCTTGGTGTTGAAGTAGTACACTCTCTGGTCCTTGCCCGTGTCGCCGCCGTAGGTGAAGCGCTTACCGATGGTCTTGAAGGTTTCGATTATCGACTCGCCGAGCTTGCCTGCGAAGATAGAGGGCTCGGTGGAGCTGTCGTACGTAAACTCACCGGGCTCTGCACAAACCTCAACGACCTTGCCCTGCTCGACGATTATCATACACTGACCGTCGGCAACGGCGATGCCCGAGCCGTTTGAGATAATGTTGTCCTCTGCCTTGGTGTTGGACGAGCGGCCGCTGATGCGCTTTTCGCCCTTAACCATAAGTATGTCGTTCGGAATTGCTTCGCAGTAGAAAAATTCCTTCCACTGATCGGCGAGGGTACCGCCGAGTGCGCCTATACCTGCTTTAATAAGTCCCATAGTGAATACCTCCGTTAAAAACACGGCAAAAGCCGCTTATTTACTTTAATTATATCACATCCGATTTCTATGTGCAACAGCAAAGCCGAATTTTTTTGATATTTTATTTGCTGAATTTATTCCCACGGGCGAAAAACTCAACAAAATTTATTCAGGCTATAGACATACGAAAATATTTGTGATATAATAATATAATGAGAATTATTATGGGGTATTGTCGCCATATGAAGAAAAGGAGGGGGAGAAGTGGACGAAAACAGCCAAAACTCGGCGCAGAGTGCTCGTGACGTGCAGGAAAAGCATCTTTCGGTGCCGGTGCAGGCGGCGTTTTTCATAACCGTGTGCGCGCTCACACTTTTGTGTGCGAGCGGATTTTTGGGAATTATTGGATTCGCACTCGTGCCCGTCGCCGCGGCGATGAACGTACTGCTCGCGTTTGAATACGAAAACTTGAATGCAAAGCTTTTCCTTCTGCTTGTGCTCAATCTTATTCCCTTCGTTGCGGCAGGCGTATATTTTCAGTCGCTGATAGCCGCGCTTGGAGCTTTGTATCCGCTTATGATGGCTCTGCCGATATGGCTGACGGTGCGTATGGGATACGGCCGTGCGGCGTCGATAGCGTCCTCGGCAATCTGCGCGATGCTCGTTTGGTGTGCAAGCTTCGTTCTTGCTCTTGTTTCCGAATACGGCGCCTTTAACGCAGAAACGCTCGGCACGCTGCTCGATTCCGCGATCAACCCGTATATCGAGTATATCACGAATCTTCTTGAAAGTGAGGATATCGGTGCGGCGCTTGAGCTTACGTCGTCAGACTTTGATATGCTCAGGTACTATTTCAAGACGATGCTTCTCGGCTCCGTTGGAGTCCTTATGATAATCTGGTCGTATTTTGCAACCCTTGCCGTACGGCTGATTGCCAAGATATTCGACGTGTCGCACAGAATACCGCGCGGATACCGCGTCGGAGTTCGCGCGATGATAACGAAGGACGGACCGAGGGTCGAGGTGGTGCGCGAGGACGTCGTCTGGCGTATACAGCTTGACAATATAACCGTTGCGGTGTACGTTGCGGCGTATATCGTTTCCGTGCTTTTCGCGCCGACGGGCGGCGTTGCTCTCACCGCTTATTCGGTGGCTGTAAATCTTATTCTGATACTCACGCCCGGCTTTTTCTACTCCGGTGTGAGGGATATTATCCTGAGCTTTCGCGGCAGGTCCGTGACCGGCAGATTCGGACGAATTGCCGCCATAATTTCTCTGGTGCTCGTATTTATCAGCCCCGCATCGCTCGTGCTTATATTCTCTGCGCTCGGCGTCGGAGTGACGCTTCGCGAAAACAGAGCGCAAAAAAATATACAAAAAACAGGAAAGGAATAAGTGCAAATGAAAAACACACACGAAAAAAAGCCTCGTAAATTTTCAAATCGCGTGATAATTACGCTTATAATAGCGGCGCTTTTCTTTGCTGTCTATGCGCTTATCACCCGTTTTTCAGAGCTTGACGCGCTGATAGTCGGCGCGGTTATGCTCGTACTGCTGTTAGTGTCGGAGTTCATCGCACTCAAAATTTACGAGATCGCGAGCTTCAGAATGGACGATCCCGATGACGACAGACATTCGCCGATACTCGGCAACATCACGCTTGACTTTATCCTTCGCCTCTATCTTCCCGTCGTTATATGCGACGAGAGCGGAAAGATAATCTGGTATAACAACGCATTTACGAAGGTGGCAAATCCACGCGAGGTGCTTTACACCAAGTATATAGACAACCTTGCCGACGTTACCGTTGACGAGATTTTAAACGATACCCGCTCGGATATTGACGACACCGAGGCGAGCGACGGCGTTGAAACCGTTGCTTACGACAGAGTGTTCCGCATCAAGGGCTATAAGATAGCGTCGCAGGGCAAGGATTATATCATAACCGTGTGGAACGAGCGTACGGAAATGAGTCAGCTCGCAAAGCGTCTTGCCGACGAGGAAACCGTTATCGCGTACGTTATGATAGACAATCTCGACGAGCTGCGGCAGTTCGTTCAGGAGAAGTACCGCAGTGCGGCGGCGCAGGTCGAGGGCATACTCAAGGAGTGGGCAGACTCGGTCGGCGGTATCTTAAAGGAATACGAGCGCGATAAGTTTATATTCCTCTTTGAATCGCGCTATCTCGACGAGTTTATCGCAAGCAAGTTCGACGTGCTTGACCGAATACGCGAGGTGCGTATAGGCGAGGGCAGTATGCCCGTAACCGTTTCTATCGGTATCTCTCGCGTGAAGGGCTCGCTTGCCGACAGAGACCGCGACGCACACGCTTCGCTTGATCTCGCGCTTCAGCGCGGCGGCGACCAGGTCGTTGTTAAGAACGCGCACAACACCGAGTTCTTCGGCGGCCGTACCAAGACGGTGCAGAAGCGTACGAAGGTGCGTGCGAGAGTTATCGCAAATCAGCTTTCGCTTGAAATGTCAAAGTCGAGCAACGTGCTTATTATGGGACACAAAAATCCCGACTACGACTCTATCGGCGCGTGCGTGGGTATAGCAAGGCTGGCTATGTTCTGCGGCGTCAAGGCGAACATCGTCGTAAACCACGAGCACGAGAACATAAAGAGCGCGATCTCGAGAGTTTCCATCCTCCCCGAATACAGCGATATTTTCGTTGACAGCATAACGGGACAGGATATGATAACCTCGAGTACGCTTCTGGTTATCGTTGACGTAAACAACCCCGCACAGTACGAGTCGGGCGATATTGCCGACAACGTTGCCTCGGTGGCAATTATAGATCACCACAGAAAAACCGCAGAGTTCGTTCGCGAGCCGGTCATTTCGTATATCGAGCCGTCGGCATCGTCGGCGTCCGAGCTTGTTTCGGAGATGCTCGAGCAGGCGCTTTCCGTTGGCGATCTTCACCGCGAGGAGGCGGACGTTCTTTACGCGGGTATGCTTCTCGACACCAAGCAGTTCTCGAGAAACACGGGCGTGCGCACGTTCAGCGCGGCGCTTTATCTGCGCTCCGAGGGCGCAAACCCGACGGAGGTTGAAAAGTTCTTCAAATCAAACCTCGACGACTTTATGCGTGAGGCGAAATTCTCGATGAACGTTATCACCTACCGCCAGATGTTCGCTATCTCTATGAGCGACAGCGACGGCAACTTCGCAGACAGAGTTGCGGCGGCGAAGGCGGCGGATAAGCTTCTGTCCGTGTCGGGCGTTATGGCGAGCTTCGCGCTCGTTGAGGTCGAGGGCAGCGTACACATTTCCGCGCGCTCGGCAGGAAATATCAACGTACAGCTCATACTCGAAAAGATAGGCGGCGGCGGTTACTACGAGGCGGCGGGAGCGTTGCTTCGCGATATGTCGATGACCGCGGCACTCACGAGCCTCAAGGCGGCAATCGACGATTATATGACACAGAACTAACCAAGTAAAGGAGATATACAAATGAAAGTCGTATTAACACAGGACGTAAAAAGTCAGGGTAAGAAGGGACAGCTTATCGACGTATCCGACGGATACGCGCGCAACTTCCTTATCCCCAAGGGACTTGCAATCATCGCCGATAACAAGGCGCTCAACGAAATAAAGGGACGCGAGGCGTCCGAGGCTCACAAGAAGGCCGTTGAGCTTCAGAATGCGAAGGATACCGCCGCAAAGCTCGAAGGCGTTATCGTGAAGTTCAAGGGCAAGGCAGGCGCTGACGGCAGACTTTACGGCTCCGTTACCACCAAGGATATCGCAGAGGAGCTTGCAAAGCAGTTCGACATTACCGTTGACAAGCGCAAAATCCAGCTTGCCGACGCACTCAAGACCTTCGGAACGCACACCGTGGACGTTAAGCTCCATACAGAGGTTATGGGCAAGATCAACGTTCTCGTCAGCGAAGATAAGTAATTATGGCTGATAATACTTTTGCAAGAAAGCTTCCGTTTTCGCTTGAAGCGGAGCAATCGGTGCTCGGCTCGATACTTATTGATCCGGCTTGCTTCGATCTGATCGCGGGTATGCTCAAAAGTGAGGATTTTTACCTTGACGAGCATATGCAGATATATCTTGCTATGCAGGACCTCTATCTCAAAAACCGCGATATTGATATAGTGACGCTCATCGACTCTCTCGTTCACCGAGGCGGTTACGACGAGCAGAACAGCCGCGCTTATATCAAGCTTATCGCGGACGTCGTTCCGTCTGCGGCAAACGTAGCGGACTATGCGCGTATAGTCAAGGATAAGAGCTTGCTTCGCAGCCTTATCGCTGCATCCGAGGAAATATCCGAATCGGCGTACAGCGCCGAGGACGAGGTTGTGCATATTCTCGGAAACGCAGAACAGAAGATATTTTCTATCGCAGAGGGCAACGAGAATGGGGGGTTCCAACATATCCGTGAGGTGCTCGTTCAGACCTACGAGCATCTGCATCAGTTGCAGACTAACCGCGCGGAAACGCTCGGTACGCCTACCGGCTTTGCCGATCTTGATAAAACGCTCGTCGGTATGGGTAAGAGCGACCTTATCATCGTGGGCGCACGTCCCGGTGTCGGTAAGACCTCGTTTGCGCTTAATATTGCCGCGAACGTTGCCAAGGAAAGCAAAAAAGCGGTCTGCATATTCTCGCTTGAAATGTCGGCGGGACAGCTTGTTTCGCGTATGCTTTCGAGTGAGGCGCTCGTTGACAGCTATCACATCCGCTCGGGAGAGCTTGGGGATGAGGAGTGGGCGAAGCTTGCTCACGCATCGGCGAACCTTTCTGAGTGCGATATTTATATCGACGACACCACGGGTATCACCGCGACGGGTATGAAATCGAAGCTTCGCCGCGTTAAAAATCTCGGACTGGTTATAATCGACTATTTGCAGCTTATGCAGTCCGACCGCAAGATAGACAACCGCGTGCAGGAGGTCAGCGATATTTCGCGTAACCTTAAAATACTTGCCAAGGAGCTTATGGTGCCGATCATATGCTGTGCACAGCTTTCACGTAACCCTGAATCGAGAAAGGGCGCGGACAGTGCTCCTATGCTCTCCGACCTTCGTGACTCGGGTGCTATCGAGCAGGACGCGGATATCATTATGTTCCTCTCGCGCGACTACTATCAGAACGATCCCGAAAAGCAGAACGTGGCAGACGTTCACGTTGCCAAAAACCGTCACGGCTCAACGGGTAAGATTCCGATGGGCTGGTTCGGTCAGTTCACGAAGTTTACCTCGCTCGCGCCTGACGGAACGGTCGAGGAACCTAAATAATAATGAACGGAGAACGAAATTTGCTCGGCGCGCTTGACGCCTACGCTATGCTTGAAGATCAGCGAGGCGTTCTCGTCGGATTTTCGGGCGGCGCGGATTCGAGCGCGATGCTCTCGCTTTTGAAGCCGATCTGCGACAAGCGTGGGGTGTACCTTCACGCTATGCATATCCACCACGGTATACGCGGTGAGGAGGCTGACCGCGACGCACGCTTCTGTGAGAATTTTTGTAAGCGGCTCGGCGTTGATTTTACGCCGGTGTCTGCGGATATTCCGACGCTTGCCAAGGAAAGCGGACGCGGCGTTGAAGAAACGGCACGTGAGTTCAGATACGATGCGTTCTTAAAAAAGGTCCGCTCCGACGAGCGCCTTTCCTGCATCGCTACCGCACACAATGCAAACGATAACGCCGAAACGGTCGTTTTTAACCTTGCGAGAGGGAGCGGCACGTTGGGGATGTCCGGTATTGCTCCGATACGCCGCCTTGACGGCGTTGCCGTTATCAGGCCGTTACTTTATGCTTCCAAGCGTGACGTCGTTGGATATTGTGAGCAAAACGGCATAGAATATATATTTG
>JAZNBZ010000220.1:0-4665 GCA_045587285.1 Candidatus Flemingiibacterium sp.
TTCAACCCGTTCATCTACTATAACTTCTAAAAGGAGGACGCGCGTATGAATACGAAAAAAATACTTCTCATAATATACTGCGTGCTCTTTTTCCTGCCGTGCGCCTTCTTCTCGCTCGGTATGCTTATCCCCGGCGCGTCAAACGCAGTCGAGGGTGCAGAGACGCCCTCGTTTATCGAGGTCGGCGACACGCTCACCATCAACACGAAATTCGGCAGCGAGCTCGAGGAATACTTCGCTAAAAGCTTCGCGTACCGAAATTACGTAGTGGACGCGTTCTCCGCACTCAAGGCAGGCGCTTTTGGCGAAGGCAACGAGCAGGTCGTGGTCGGCAAATCGGGCTTCCTCTTTTTTGCCGACACTTTGGGCTCGTATATGGGCACGAGCGCTATGACCGACGGCGAGATAAACGCCGCAGCGGACAGCATAGAGGCGCTCTACGAGTATTCGCGCGAGCACGGCGTAGACTTCCTTTTCGTCTGCGCGCCCAACAAAAACAGCATCTATCCCGAAATGATGCCCTCGCGCTACGTTATGGAAACCGAAAACCGCGACCTTGACCGCTTACACGAGGCGCTCGACGCGCGCGGCGTACCCTACCTCGACCTTCGCCCTATTCTCACAGAGGCAAAGGCTGACACGCTCGTTTACCACAAGCGCGACACGCATTGGAACAACGAGGGAGCGCGTATCGCCGTCGAGGCTATCGCCGACACGCTCGGCTTTACGTTACCCGAATTCTCGGCGCTTGGACCGACGTACACGAACAGCTTCGAGGGCGACCTTGACAAGCTTCTCTATCCCGCAAGCGTGCGCTGCGATTACAACACCGCGTACGACCTTACGGGGCTGTACGGCTTCGCGTCGGCTTATTCAAGCCCGATGCAGATGTCGATAGCAACGCGCGGGGGCGGAGAGGGCAAGCTTCTTATGCTCCGCGACTCGTTTGCAAACGCCGCGTTCCCGTTTTTGGCGACGGCGTTCACGGAGGCGAAATTCGAGCGCGGCTACACTATCGACCGGCTTGATTCCTACGGCTCCGATACGGTTATTTTGGAAATAGCCGAGCGCAACGTCCGCGAGCTTATCGGCTGTGACGCACGCATTTCAGGCAGTGAAAATTAAGGAGTGAATACGCAAAGTGAAAAAATATAACCGCCGTACCGCGCTTATGCTTTTGGCGGCACTTCTCGCAAGTACCGCAACGCAGACCTCGTGCAAGGTGTCGGACGAAGCGAAAAATCACGTATACGCAGACTTTGATATAAAGGCACACGTCGGTGTTACCTTCCCCGAGCGCGCCTTTGGCTTCGGTGAGCTTGGCGGCGCGCTTTACGCCGACAAAACGACCGACGAGCCAAACACGCTCCGCATTGAGGAGGGCGAGTTCCCGATGACGGTCGTTGACAAGATGGATATTTACGAAACGCGCGTGTCGATGTACCCGTATAAAACGCTGAAGGCAGGCGAATTCGTCATCATTGCAGAGCCCGACGACGACAGCGGCTGGGCGACCGTCTACAACGAAAGCCACCGACTTCTCGGCTACACCAAGGACGGTCTTATGCACGCCGTAAACGACGGGAGTATGCTCTATGCAGAGCTTCCCGTGGAAAGCGGACTCGCGCCCGACAGCACGGGCAAGAAGGTAATGGCGTACTCGCACCTTGTCGATATAAGCAAATACCTCAAGGTATACTACTCCACCAATTATTCAAACACGGGCGTCGATCTTGGAGAATACGACGTCAAGGTGTCGATGAAGCTCTCGACGAGCGACACGTCGATAGGCGAGCCCTTCTACACGCGCAACCTCTGCCTTTTGCAGTACGACACCCTGCAAAAGTTCATCAAGGCGATAGAAAAATTCAGAGAGGACGGCTACACCGTCGTTATCTACGACGCGTACCGCCCGACGAGCGTACAGCAGCGCTGGTTTGACGTCGTGCAGGTTCACAAATGGGTAGCAAATCCCGCCATCGGTATGGGCGGTATACACGACCGCGGCACCGCGCTCGATATCTCGCTTATCGACACCGCGACGGGCAAGGAGCTCGATATGCCGACTCCTATGCACACCTTCACCGTTGACAGCGCGAGAAGCTCGACGAAAATGACCGCCGCGCAGCGCGCGAATATGGATTATATGACGAACGTGATGATATCCTGCGGCTTTACCTACATCAATTCGGAATGGTGGCATTTCCAGTGCGTCAACACTAAAAACTATCTGCCCACCGACCACCCGATAGACGAAATTCCGCTCGTTCCGTCCGAGGACGGACTAAAGGGATAAGGGGGCGGTATTATGACTAACAACAAAATGAACGCAGAGACCGTTCTTTTCAGAACGCCCGCGCTTGCACCCGATAAAAATCCGCCTGCGGCTATTATCGCAGTTGCGCTCACGAAGCGCGAGGGCAAGCCCGACCTGCTCCGCTTTGCAATACGCCGCGACCTCTCGGTGCCGATAAGCTCGTTCACTATCCGCTACCGCTTTTCGAGCTTGCCCGTATTCAAGGACGACGCGGACAACAAGTTTAACACCTACGTATACGACGCAGGCGACGTAAACACCGCCGAGCTTATCGAGATAAGCGCCGAGATACCGAGCCGTTTGTCCGTCACGGACTGCGGTGCGTACATCTCCGAGATCGCGCTCGACGGCGCAAACGCTATAACCTACGACGCGTCGGAATACCGCTTTATGCGAAAGAGGGCAAGCACTCCCGCAGCTCCCGCGGCACAATCGGCGCAAAACGCAGGTGCGTCGGCACCAAAGCCTCAGACTGCGTCGGTGACGGCTGCGCAAAAGCCCGCGCAAAAGCGCGTTCTCTCCAGAGAGGAGCGCGAGGCAAGACGCGGCAAACGGCTTGCCGTTATTCTCGCGGCTGTGCTCGTGATACTCGTTGCCGAGGTGGTAGGCTGTATATCGCTTTACGATTATCTCGGAGTCAAGAGCTCAACGGATATGCTAATGAACGACGAGCGCTACAACGAGGCTTACAAATTGGCGCTCGAGGAAAACAGAGCTTCCCTTCTCCAGCGAGTCTGCGAGAAGGCGGCGCTCTATTACTACACCGCAGGCGACCTTGAAACCGCCTACGTTTACGCGCTCGGCGCACCGAAGCCGTTTACCGACCTTATCGTGGACTACGCCGCAAAAAGCGTTATCAATACGTCCACGGCGAAGGTGAACGAGAACGCGTTCAGAGTCGCAAAGATGTCGGATAACGACGAAAAGTTCGACTCGATAACGCACAACGTGTGCGACGTGCTCGCGGCAGGCGGCGATTACCCGAACGCGCTTCGCGTGGCAAGTGAGATACGCGACGCGGCGGACAGAGCCGAAACCGAAAACAAGGTGTTCAGAGATGCTCTGACCTACTACATCAGCACGCACCGTTACCGCGAGGCGACGGCGTTTATTGAGGAGCTCGAGAACATCGACACCTTTAAGTCTACCCGTGCAGACGTTATAAGCGCCGCTATCGAGGTTGCAAAATCCCTCAACAACAACGCGGCTATCATCTACTTATCCCAATGCTATCCCGAATATACGAGCATCAGCGCGGCTGACACGTATATCGCCGAGGACGACCTTGGCGTACGCAGTGAATTTTCAATAATCTATCCCCTTCTCTCCGCAACCCAGCGCCGCGCGTATCACGCGCAGAGCGTTGCTATATGGAACGACGACGCTATCGTTATAAAGAACGGAGCTATTGCGGGAACGAAGATAACCGACGCCATTTCCGTTGACACGAACGAAGCCCTTACACTCGTGCTTCGTCGAAGCGGCAAGGTGAGCGTTATACCGAAGAGCGGTATGACCGCGCCCTTCTCTGCTCCGTCGTATACGGATATCATCGACGTCGCACTCGGTGAAGACCACGCCGTTCTGCTTCACGAAAACGGTACGGTAAGCGTGCTCGGCGATAACGAGTACGGCGAGGGCGACGTTTCCGAATGGACGGATATCGTTGCAGTTGCCGCAGGTCAGCGCTTCACGCTCGGACTCAAAGCCGACGGCACCGTAGTTGCCGCAGGCTCGAACTCGTGCGGACAGTGTGACGTTTCGGTTTACCGCAACGTCGTTGACGTCGCCGCGTGCAACCAAAGCGCGGTAATGCTGTTCTCCGACGGCACCGTTATGATTCAGGGCTACCGCTCGATGGGACTCGACGGAGTCGAAGCCCTGACGGGCGTAAAGCGTATCCGCGCAGGCGCATCGGCTATAATCGTCGCTCTTGAGGACGGCTCGTATAGGCTCTTCTCGGGCGCGTACGGCGGCTCGTACGGCGATCCGTACAATTGGCTCAATATGACAGCCTTTGACGTCGGCGTTATGTGTATCGCAGGCGTTGACAACATCGGCGTGCTGTTCTGCGACGGCGACGGAATACCAAGCTAACATTGAGGTTTTAGATAGATGAAAAAGAAAAACAGAAAGCTCGCGGGCAAGCCCACGAAGCGTGAAAGAGTCACCGCTTCGTCGCTCGCCGCTCCGACTGTCGAGGCACCCACCGAGGCGTGTACCGAGGCGGCAAGCGAGGCGGCTGTTGCAGTGGCTACCCTCGAGCCGACAGAGGCTGTCAACGAGGCAACCACCGACGAGGCGCCCGTCGAGGAAGTGCCCGCCGAGGAAGTGCCCGGCGAGGAAGT
>JAZNBZ010000221.1:0-2601 GCA_045587285.1 Candidatus Flemingiibacterium sp.
GTAACGGCGACCATACAAAAGCTGCACTTTGTACGCGCAGCGCGTAGCAAGGGCTACGTAATGGACGCACATCAGAGCGAGCGCATCTTACCGGGCTTACTACCGAGCTGCCGCAGGCAGAAGCACGGGAAGAGAGCACGCCACCGTGCGTGTGTTCATTATACAAAATGCAAATTTTTGAGCAAAGCGAAGCGCTCGCCGAAGGCGATTGCACAAAAATTATATTTTGTACCGCGTAAGCGGCTCGTAATTGGGCGCTCCCCGAAGGGGGCGAAGCCGCGCCCGTGCAGTGCGTGCCCGAAGCGGCAACTTACAAATTTCGCGGTGAATTTTGGATTTATACTTGACATTGTGCTCTCGATATGCTATACTATACTCGTGAGCACACGCAAGTGTATCCAATGCCGTCACCGTGCTATTTGTAGGTCGCGCTTCAAATAGTGGCATTGGTAGCGAAGCACCCGAAAGGGTGCTTTTTTCTTTCCGTATTGTCGGAGAAGTTCAGAAAATCTGAACTCGCCTTCGGTGGTCGGAGCGTTTCTCTATTACTTGATATATAGGACAGTATATCATCAATGCTCACACAAATACGCTCTGAAAACGGTTGTCATTATACCACTCGCGCGAAGTATATCCGAGATATCGACGGCAATTTGCGCCTCGTCTGCGTTCAGCAATTCAACGTGCCAAAGTTCAAGCCCGACGGGTGGGAACTGTCCGAAAAATCGGACAGTTCGCTTTCACACGATAAAGTCGCGGACGAAGTCGCGAACGATTATACGGCGGCAAATATCCAACGCGCATCGCGTCGCGCCAAAATCAACGCTTTCGACGTGATTTTGTGCAATCCGTGCCTCGATACCTTCGCAACGTTCACGTATCGCCCCGAAAACGAGTTCGACAAATCCTCGTATGAGGACTGCTACAAGGTTTTGTCGGTTTGGCTCTCAAATCGCGTCCAAAGGCGCGATTTGAAGTACGTCATCGTCCCCGAGTATCATAAATCGGGCGACATACATTTTCACGGTATTCTGAACTCATCCGCGCTCAAGCTTGAACGGGCGGTCAGCCCTCGAACGGGTAGAGCGCTCACTCGAAACGGGCTCCCTATCTACAATATGACCGATTGGAAATCGGGCTTCTCTACGGCTCAAATTATCGGCTCTGACGAGGTTGACCGCGACAAGGTCGCCAAGTACATCTTCAAGTATATGGGGAAGCAGGTCGGGCAGAAAATAGGCGGTCGTTACGCTCTTATCGGCGGCAACGTCGAACACCCGACCTATCGTTACGTCAACGAGCAGTGTGAGTGGTTTTTCGCTGACCGTGTACCAAAGTACGAAAAGAACGTAGAGCTTGAAGGCGGTCTTACCTATAGGGAGGTCACCTTCATATGATGATTTTACAGTTTAGGAGTGTAAACGGTGAAGACCTCTTATATCGAGCCTGAGGTACTTGAGCGACTTCGCGCCAATATGGGCGGTGACGAATGGCTCGCGCTCTGGGTAGCTCTTGAAACGGGTATGCGCATCGGCGACGTTGTCCTTCTGAGGGGGTGGAACCTCGTCAGGGGAAAAATCGAGTTTACAGCGCAAAAAACGGGAAAAATCGGCAAAATGCCCGTATCCAAGCGACTTTTCGCGGAGTTATCCGCGAAAACGAGCGGAAAACCGTCTGCGTGGGTGTTCCCAAGTCCGCGCGACGCGCGTAAGCACATCACGCGGCAGTGCATATGGCAACGCGTCAAGCGCGCGTGCAAGCGCGCAGGCGTTGACAGCGAGGGCATTGCGCCGCACTCGTTTCGGAAGTCCTTTGCGGTGGATCTCTTCAAGCGTGAAGGGCTCGAAGCAACGCGAGAAGCCCTTCAACACGACAGAGCGTCTACGACGCAAATTTACGCTCTGTCGGACTTCACGAGCGGCAGTAACGGCGATAAGCCGTTACTGCGTCGCGACCTTCCGCTTATAATCGCGGAAGTTTTGGCGGCTTTGCCGTCAAAATGTACGGCGGCTCAAACGGTATAACTACAAAGCGCACGCGCTTGCGCGGACGGTTTGTGCGCCACCTAACGCGGAATTTCGGCATTGACATTCGCTTCCTTTCGTGATAAAATATATGTGTTGAGTACTTTTTGCGGTGGAGAGCCAACGCGAAATAGCAAAAAAGGGCGCTTTGCGCCCTTTTTTGCTATCTGTGAGCCGAGTAGTACCACTCTCGGCTCTGCGTCGCGCCTTCGCGCTGTTCTTCAGCAGAGCGCGAAAGCGCGAGGCTGAATTGAATGCAGAGGACTTGAAGCCCCTCCAAATCGGGGTTCGGCTTTCTCAATTCCTTCATGACCATACTTATGAACGTTTGCAAGCGGTAGTGTGAGCACTGCATAGCGTTTTCTCCTTTCTGCTCTTTTTAGAGCGGCACTCAGACAGCGCAAAGATCCGCTTTTGTCAAGGCCGCGAAGCGCCGCAGGGAAGCCTTGACAAACGCGGGTCTTTGTGCTACGAACACATCGGTCTAAAAAGAGCAGGGAGGAGGGGGCGGTGATGTTCGCACGCCGAGAGCCGCCATTGGCGGCGGTTCGGTGTTCCCGACGCGTCGAGCGTCGTA
>JAZNBZ010000222.1:0-4927 GCA_045587285.1 Candidatus Flemingiibacterium sp.
GAGCACAAACGGCGTTCCGGTATGCGGTTTGCACATCGTCGGGATAATTCGCTATGTTGTCCTCGGTAACGCGCCGCCGCGTGACAGTTTCGACCGCCGACAGCGCACGCGCCAGCACCCTTGGGAACAACGCTTCGGGCACGGGCGCGCCGATATATGTATCTGTGTAGTATGCGATATCAACTATCACGCGGTCATCCCTCCGTCTTTTTAGGCTTCTACGTTGGCGAGAATGCTGTCCTTGCGGTTTTCGAGCACGAATACGTCGTAGTAGTAACGCTCGTAATAGATGTACTTGCCCTTCGACTGAGCGGACGGCGGCGACATCATAGAGGTTTCGTAAACTACGGGAGCTGCGACAGCCATCGGGTCGACGAACAGTATATTGATCTGCTTCGCGTCGCCTGCGGCAGTCCAGCCGTTGGTGAAATCGTACTGAGACATCATAAGATCTGCCGGAGTTTCGATGATTCTCACGCCGTCAAGACCGCCGATATTTCTGTCGATGTTGCGCTCGCCGCCGACGATATCGACAAAACGGGTGATGCCTGCCGCCTGCTTAAGCAGCTTGTAAGCGTCGGGGGTCATATAAGCACGGACACGGTCACGTGCGATACGTGCATTTTTGAGACGTGCGAGGTAATTGTCCCATGCGCCGAGGATGCTGTCGGAAGTAAGCACTTCGGTGTCGGTGGTCGCCGCCTCTGCGAGCTTCTGCGCCGCGTATGCGTCCATTTCCGGAATTTTCTGCATCTCGTTGAATGTACGGGTGATGTTGGCAATGGTCGCCACGTCGTTGGTTTCGACGATGTCCATGGGGTCGACAATGGTGTCCCATTCACGGTCCATGGTCATGGTGACGTTCTGCCATTCGTTGTTGAAGTTGCGGTTGAATTCGCCGGTGATCATGTCACGGTTTACCGCACGTGCGCCGGAAACGACCATTGACGGAATCGCAACCGTTTTGCCGCTTACGGGCTTGTAGCGCGCGCCCATTTCGCCGCCGTAGATGTCGCCGAAATAGGAAAGATACGGGTACGCATTGGCAAGCTCCTTCGCGTACTGAGTAGCGTAGTTAATGTTGGTCTGTACAAATGCCATGTTTTAAATTCATCCTTTCTTTTTGTTAAACCCCCAGTAATCGCCGAACGACGCGCTGCCCTTATCGCCGCCGGGCATTGAGCCGGCAGTGGGTGCGCCGAACTGCGGCTTATTGCCGGGTTCACTTTGCTGCTGTGTCTGCTGTGAAGTGGTAAAATACTCCTCGTACTGCTCCGCTACACCTTTCATCTGCTCCGCATAGGGTGCATGCTTTTCCCCGTGGTCGAGCATTTTATACACGGTTTCGCGGAATTTCGGTTTGACAGATGCAAAATCCTCACCGCCGAGAGCCTTTGTCATTGCCAGCTCGTCGGCGATCTTCTTGTATTCCTCGGTGGTCTTCGGGTCGATCGGTGTCGGAGGCGGCAGCTTTTTCACTGCCTCGTCGATGTGCCCCTGCAGCTCGCTTTTCGGGATGTAATCGCCTAAAGCCCTGCCCGATTCAGACATCAGAAAATCGATTTGCTCGTCCGTCAGCCCCTTTTCTTTGAGTGTTTCACGTTTGAAAATCGCCATATTTTTCCGTCTCCTGTTTACCGCCCGTTGACGTTTGGGCGAATAACGCTGTTGTTGCCGCGGACAGCTCCGCGAATTTGTATAAGCAAGGGATTAACCCTGTTTATCGTTTGTCTGCCGACGCTCCACACGCGCCGCCTTCTGCGACAGTCTGCGGTCAAATCCGTAAACCTGTATGCGGTTGGTGCGCTCGGAAACGCCGTGATTGATGCAGTATTCACGGTACCGCATACGCCGCTCGTTGAGCTTTAATGCCCACTTTTCAAACTCTTCCTTACTGCCTGCCGCGTCGTAGGCAAGCACACGTGTCTTTGCCTCGCGTATGCCGCGCTCGATCTCGCGCTGTTCCTGCATCCGCTCATATGCGGCGGAATTGCGTTCAAGCTCCGCTTTGTCGGGCTTGTCATACCGTGCGAGCGAATAACCCGGTATAAACGTCTCAGGGAAGTGTCCGCAGTTTATGCCGAATATCCCGGCAGGCTCTCCGTATGACGTATCGTATATGCTGATATAGTCATGCACCTTCCCGTTTAAATCATGCACCTGTCCGCGGTCGCCGCGATTCCATGAGCATATCTGCCCTTGATAAGGCGCGCAGAGCGGACGCGCGACGGCTTTTGACGAGATTTGAAACGTATAAACGCCGTATTCCTCGGCGCGTGTCTGCTGGGCTTTAATCGCCGTGTTGTGGATGGTAGTGCGTATATCCATTGATACGTACGCTTCGGGTGACCACTCGTGACCGCCGATATCGATAAACCCAGTCACGCCCTTTTCGGCAAGCCACCCGATCGTATCGCGTATAGCCCGCGTATAAGAAAACGCGCCCAAAACCGCTTCACCGGCTCCGGCGTTCATTATTTTCTGCACCTCTCCGAGCTTACGATCGAGCGATTCAAACGAATCGGTCTGCGTCAGCTCCTCAATACGCCCTTCCTCCCACGACTTGTACACACGTTCTATAGCCTGTAAATACCGCGTCCGCGTCGAATCGAGCATTACGGTATTTACGAGGTTCGTGTCGTCCTCGGCCTGTGCGGCGAACATTTCGAGCACCTGAGCCATCGAAGGCGACGCACTGACAGCGCCGGCGGGAGGACGCGCCGCCGCCGTCATTTGTGCATCAACCTCCGAAGCCGTTAAATCAAGTGCCGCCGCGAGAGCATCGCGGATGTACTCGGACTTTCGCCCCGTACCTTCCGCGATGATGGCAGCCGATTCCTCGGTAAGCGCACCGAGCTCGGACAGCTTCTTTATCTGCCACGACCGTGCACTAAGTCCGCCGCCGTCCTTGAAATGCCGCGCTACGTTTATAATCAGCTGAGACGCAACACGCGCATACATATCGGCGAGCGGTTCGGACAATTCAAGCGTTTTTCGCTCATCCATCAATTACCCCCGAAAGCTGCGAATCGGTCAACGTCAAGCGCGTTTATACGCAATTCCTCGGCAATACGTTTAAGCTCCGCGTCTGCCTGTTCCTCGGTCATGCCGAGCGTCGTTGTCATGATAGTGCGCTTCGATTTAAGCCCGTTACTGAGCAGCAGTATATCGCGGTCTATCTGCGACGCCTTGTCCTCAATTACGCTGTCGTCCCAATAAACACTGCACTCATAACCGCTGTCGATGTCGCCGCCGAACCACGACGCGACCTTTTCGCCCTCAAATTCCAGATCATACAGCACCGCCACGCGGAATATGTTATAAACAAGTGTTTTAATCGCTGCGCCGATGATATTCTGTGCACTTTTTACCGACTTGTATGTTTTACTGTTTTCACTTATAACCTCGGTAGCGGTTTTAAGGCCGCTTTTAACATCAAACGAAAACGTTGATGACGAGAAGCCCAGCTGTAAGCACAGAATCGCAAGAAACGCATTGATCGCCGCCACATGCTCCTCAACACGAAGCTCAACCGAATTATCGGTAATTTTAAGGTCGTTGGGGTCATCGGAGCTGAGAGCCTCATAAACTTCGTCGCTTGCATCAAAATACCGCCGAGCTTCGCCGGTTGTGGGATCAATAACAATCTTAACCGACCGCGCCGGAACGATAATGCGTTTTTTGCCAAGCTGAAACTCACGCACGAAACTATCATAGCAGATATCAAGCGCGTGAAGGGTTTCAAGCGCGTTGGCATACATCGACACGCCGAGCGGCGAATCGTCGTCAAGGTTATTCGCAATCGCCGGTCTGAAGTAGCCGAACAGCGGAGTATCAAGTCCCTCGATCACCGTTTCGGGTTCAAGGTCGGGATATATTTTGTTCAGCGGATATCTGTGTCCGAGGATGTCCTGCGCGCCGCCCTTGTTGTCGGTCATATCGGCGCGGTACAGTTCATTTGTGATAACATAGCCATTTCCGCTGCGTTTATGCCATTCGAGGCGCGTGTAGTAGTATCCGTCCTTGACTTTGCGTGAAATAAACACTCCCTCGGTAACACGCGCATTGTCCCATGCCGTCGGGATAAACTGATCTGCCGTAGTGTAGCCGATATTGACGCCCTGTGCGTCATACCAGACTTTAAGAGCCGCGCCGCCCATTGCAAGCATCTGTTCTATGATTTCCTGCATTTTTACGCCGAAATTTCCGGCCTTTAAAACGCTGTCGATAAATCGCTGCGCCTTATCATCGGGATTTGCTGCCGACATCTCAAAGCCGTTTAAATTCACATTAACCTTGCACCGCTC
The DNA here is from genome assembly GCA_045587285.1 of Candidatus Flemingiibacterium sp. Lineage (GTDB taxonomy): Bacteria > Bacillota > Clostridia > Oscillospirales > CAG-272 > Flemingiibacterium. Next base: position 4,308 of record JAZNBZ010000222.1, read on the forward strand.
CGACCATAAAAGTCCTGCCATTTCGGCGCAGGCGGCTTTCGGAACGTTCATGCGGAAGGCTTCGCGCGTCGCCGAAGGGTTGGCAATTGTTATTGCCGGCACTTTATGCCATGCTGCATAATATCCGCGGTAGAGCTGTTTCCATGTCAGTATGCCGTTATAATAAAATTCCCGAAATGCCGGAACGCCGCCCAGCTCAAAAACATCTTTAAATTCGTGCGCCAGCTTTGTTTCAGCACCCATGCGTGTCACCCATCCCTTTAACCTGTCGATTATTTTCATCGTATTATCAAATCCTTAATATAACGCTCATATGCGTATTCTGTGGCGTCGAGACTGTCGATGTTCGTCGTGCCGTTGTCGAGCCGCACGTCCTCGGTCTCGTACTTTGAATCCCACAGCGCCAAGCGGTATGCATCGATCGTACGTTCGCACCTCCGCATGATTTTAAAGCGGTCGGCGCCCATCAGACGCGCAGCACAGCGAATGCGGTCGTTGACTTCATGTTTCCGCGCATTGCCGATATTTACGCCGATATGGGCTTTTGCCGCCGCCGAACGAAGCCCACCAATGAGCGTTTGTTCCGCACTAAGTCGGATCGTAGCCATGTCGTTCTGTGA
>JAZNBZ010000223.1:0-11669 GCA_045587285.1 Candidatus Flemingiibacterium sp.
CAAGTATGCGGCGGGTGATTTTTTTGCAAAATTTGCGCTGAATTACATACGATACGCATACGTGCGGGAAGGCAATTTACTTGAATGACGGCGCTCAATTTTAATATATGAAATATACTGTGTTTTATTGACATAGGTAAAGTTTAGTGATATAATTAAATTGACCCAGTAGACACTACTTTACCATAATCCTTCATTTGAATTATTCATTTAAGATAAAGCACACGCTGCTGAGAAAATTTTACATACCCTTTCGGAGCTTTGGATAGTTGGTTTACGGGAGGGTGAAAGGAGATATATACCTATGAAGAAAAGACTAATGGCAATGGTTTTATCTGTGCTTATGGTCGTGTCGGTAATTCCGATGTCGGTTATTCCCGTATCGGCTGTTACCGTGTCGGCGCGCCCGACGACGCCCGTGCTACAGAATACCAATCAGGGCGACGGAATAATCCTCGCCAAGTATGCCCAGACACACCTTGAAAACGGTGTGCCCGACGGAACCGTGGATATCGTTATTCAGGCGCATACCACGGGACAGGTCACGAGGACCGATACCGTAGTTCCTACGGATATCGTGCTCGTGCTTGACCTCTCGGGCAGTATGGATGAGATTCAGGGCCGTGTTACGAGAACCGATTATACCGCGGTGTATGCAACAGAAACGCGCTACGGTGCTTACCGCACCTATTACACGATGAATACTACCGGCGATATGTACATCAAAACTGCCGCTGATACGTATACGCGCGTAAGAAGCGCCGGCTTTGACGACAACGGTTATCAGTATTACTACTACGGTGGCAACAATAACCGTACATACGTTTATCCCGAGCTTGAAGCAGGTCTTGCACCGAGCAGTAGCCGTTCGGAGAATTACGACGTAGAGCAATTCTACGCACAGACTACGGTCGTAGTTAACGAGGGCGCGCCGAAGATCGACCTTCTCAAAGAGGCGGTTGATGAGTTCATCGCAGGCACGGCGGAGCATAACGCCACGCTTACCGACGAAGCGGATATGCACCGCATTTCGATCATAAAGTTCGGTACCGCGGATTACTACAACGACAACGATCTTCTTGCAGAGGGCGACAACAAAAATTACCAGGATTACAACTACTGTCAGGTAGTCAAGGATTTCACAACTGTTGACGCAGACGGCAAGGCTGAGCTTATCACCGCAATGAATGACCTTGAAGCAGGCGGTGCAACTGCAGTCGACTACGGTATGTACCTTGCCGACCTTCTCTTTGAAAAGCACGAAACAACCGAGGCTGCGCAGGGAAGAAACAAGGTGGTTATCGTCCTTACCGACGGTGCGCCCACTCATAGCAGCAGCTATCAGTCGAGCGTTGCGGGTGCGGCGATAAACTATGCAAAGGTACTCAAGGACGAGAACGTTAAGATTTATACCATAAGCGTTGAGGACGGCGCTGACGGAACAGAGCTTGGCAACACTGACTCCAACAGGTTTATGCACTATCTCTCGAGCAACTATCCGAGTGCTTCTTATGCTAACGGAAGTATTACCGCCGGAACGGGCTCTCCCGCAAACGGATATTACCTTACTCCCGATACGACTTACAGCCTTTCGATGATCTTCGAAAAGATCAATCAGGAGATCGGCGAGCCGTCAATCACTCTCGGCGAGGAAGCGACGCTCGTAGACGCTGTTTCCGAATTCTTTACTATTCCGACGACGGGGGCTAACCGCGTTACCGTTGCTACCGCGGACAGACTTGAAGGCGGAGTATGGGATACTGCCAAGCCTTCAGGCCTTACACCTACTATCTCCGGTAACACCGTAACCGTTGATGGCTTCGATTTTGACGAAAATTACGTGTCGAACGAGCCGCGTACGGTAAACGGTGAGGATTTCTGGGGAAGAATGCTGATACTCACTATCAACGTAACCCCCGACTACGCAGCGATCGACGCTCACGCAGATGAGATTGCCGCAAACGGCGGAGCTATAGAAACCAACTACGGTGCTGCCGAGGTTATGAGCGGCACTAACGTGGTTGCGAGCGTTGCTTCGCCCACAATAGCTTTGAACACAATCACGTATGAGGTTGACGGCGGCGAGTATGCAACCTATTACCGTTTGCCCGGTTGCGAGCACACGCTGATTGCCGCGCCCACCAAGACGGGCTACACCTTTAGCGGCTGGTCTACCACCGATGCAACCGTTGCAAACGGTGCGTTTACAATGCCCGAGGCAGACGTAACCGTTGTCGGTGAGTTTACTGCCAACACGCACGACGTAACCTATCAGTTCGTAGGCCTTCAGGTTTACGATAACGCCAATCTTCCTGCTCCTCACGTGGACGTGCCCTACGGCACTACCGTGACTGTTGCGGACGCACCGAGCCTTGAGGGCTACACATTCGTTGGTTGGTATCCGCAGGACGAGGCTCTTGGTACGGGCAATCTCACAGAGTTCTCGATGCCTGACCACGACGTAGTTCTTCGTGGCCGCTACGTGCCCGGTACGAGCACGGCTTATAAGGTAGAGCATTATATCGAAAATCTTGACGGAACCTTCACTCGCGAGGATGAAGAAAACCTTTCGGGTACTACGGGCGAAACCGCTATTGCGGCTCCTAACGACTACGAGGGCTTCACCTTCGATGAGGATTACGACGACGGTAACGGCAATAAGACCGTTGTGTCGGGTACGATTGCCGCAGACGGCAGCCTCGTTCTCACTCTCTACTATACGAGAAATACGTATTCGCTTACATACGAATACGTAGGCACTGTTCCACCAAACGCAGCTCCTACGGCTGTACGACTTGACGATTATTTTGAAACCTACAAGTACGGTGAAACGGTAACCATAAATCCCGATGCAACTGCCGCCGGCTATATCTTTACCGGCTGGTACAGCCTCGGCGGTACCGTAACGGCTGACACGGCAACCTTTGAAATGCCTGCTCACGACGTTACGCTTCACGGTTACTTCTCCGCGAGAGTTGACCTTGAATACTCGGTTGAGCATTACTTCCAGAACGCCAACAATAACAGATACACGTTGGATGAAAGCAAGACTGAGGTGTTCAGAAATGCAACCGTCGGTCAGGTGGTAGAGGCACTTCCTCTTAATGTTCAGGGCTATACCGTAAATTATAGCAAGTCGTATCTTGAGGATACGATTGACGGCACCAACGAGATAATCCTCGAGGTATATTACGACAGAATCAAGTATACTGTGACCTACGACTACGAGGGATATGTTCCCGGCGATGCAAATCCTGCACAGTCGGCACTCACCTCTACGCAGTATAAGTGGGGAGAAATCGTTCCCGCGCCTACCGTAGCACCTACCGCAAGCGGTTACGAGTTCCACGGCTGGTACTTCAACGGAAGCCGTGACATTATCACCGCAAGCTTCGAAATGCCGGCGCACGACGTTCTCATCCTCGGCCACTTCGATCCTACCACCGGTCTTGAATATTACGTCGAGCACTATTTCGAGAATGCAAACGGCACGTACGACCATAACAGTCAGTACGACGAAACTTTCAAGGGTGACAAAGACCAGACTGTCACCGCAACTCCCGTTGATGTTGCAGGTTACGTTTACAACGCAAACGCAAGCACCGCGACCGGTATCGTTCCTAATGCTGAGAGCGAACCGCTCACGCTTAAGCTTTATTACGACTATGCACCCTACACGGTAACCTACTCCTACGAGGGTAACGTTCCTACAGGCGCAAGCACGCTTCCTGCTACCGAAACTCACGACTACAAGTCGAACGTTACCGTAGCTGCCGGTGCAACTGCACCCGGCTACACCTTCAAGGGCTGGTACCGCAACAACGATGCGACCAAGACGGAGATAACCTCCTTCGAAATGCCTCACTACAACGTTGAGCTTGCGGGCAGATTCGTTGCAAATACCGACACGCCTTACACGGTCGAGCATTATCTCGAAACAACCGTTGACGGCGTTTACGAGTCGGCTCCGTATCAGACGGACGACCTCACCGGCACCACCGGTACGCAGGTAACCGCAACGCCTATCGGTATTGCAGGCTACACCTACAATCAGACCGCGTCGGCGGCAACCCGTACGGGTTATATTACCGCGGACGATCCGAACACAGCCGAGGACGAGAGCCTCGTATTGAAGCTCTACTACGACAGAAACGCTTATACCGTAACCTACGTTTACACCTCCGCTCCCACGGGCGCGGTGCTCCCCGTTGACAATACGGCATACGTTCACGGAACTACCGTAACGGTTAAGAATGCCGACGATATCGACGGCTACACCTTCAGCGGCTGGACTAACGGCGTTGCAATCACCGGCGGAACCGTACTTGGCGGCGGTGAGTTCACGATGCCGCAGGGCAACGTGATCCTCTCCGGCAGCTACACCGCAGAGGAAACCACTTACAATGTGGAGCATTGGATAGAGAAAAATGGAACGTACGTGCTTCACGGCACGGCAGACGTTCGCACGGGCGTTACCGATCAGAAGGTAACGGCTACGAACCACGTTATCCACGGCTACACCTATTCTGCGGACGTAACCGAAAGCAAGATTCCCGCAGGCAGCACTATCACGTTTGCCAATGCGGAAAAGACCATACTTGAGGGTACGGTCGAGGCAGACGGAACGCTCACGCTAGCGTTCTACTACACGGCTGACCAGTATAACGTAAGCTACGTTATTGAGGGTACGCTCATTCCCGACGGCGTAAACGTGCCTGCGCTCGAAACCTTTGAGTACGGTTCTGAAGTAACCGTACACGGTGGCTATACTATCCCGGGTTATACCTTCAACGGTTGGTTTGACGCCGATGAAAATGTTGTCAGCGGCACAAAATTTGATATGCCTGCGAACGACGTTACCTTTACCGGCAGCTTCACGGCTGATCGCGTAAGCTACAAGATAAAGTATTGGCAGCAGGTGCTTGAGGGTACCGGTACGAAGGAGCACAACGGCAAGTATTACGATGAGGTAGTTCGCGATGAAGTAACGCTTGACGCCATCGTCGGTCACTACGTAAGCGCATATCCCGATTACATCAATACGTACGAGGGCTTCTACGCTACGGCGGCTGATAACGACGAATATTTCGGCTACGTAACCGCTGACGATCCCGATACTCCCGAGGACGAAAGCCTCGTGCTTAATCTCTACTATGACCGTCTGACCTATACCGTTACCTACGTTTACACGGGACTTGATCCCGAGGGAATAGTAATTCCCGCACCTCTTACGAACGTGATGTACGGCGCAACTGTGACGATTGCAGACAAGCTTGACGACTATGACGGCTTTGCCTTCAACGGCTGGCACTCCAACGAGGTTAACGTTACCGGCGCAACGAGCTTTACGATGCCTGCAAGAGACGTAGTTCTCTACGGTCAGCACAACGGCGTTTACGAGGTAAGATACTACGTTGACGGCGAGCTTTACGAAACCTACGAGGTTATTCCCGGCGCAGTACACGACCTTATCGAGGAACCCGACGGCTCGGGCACGTTCCAGGGCTGGGACGATCCTATAAACGTGAAGAAGGATGCGGCGTTCATCGCGGCTGACGGCAACTTTATTATGCCTTGGTCCGACGTTGAGATCTACGGCGAGTTCAAGAATGACGTCGTGATCCCCGTTATCCCGCGCGGCACTCTTACGATAAGCAAGATTCTCGTTGCTCCCGAAGATGCAAATGCTCCCGCTGAATACACCTTTGATATATTCAAGGTGAACGGTGACGAGCTTACCTTTAAGGAAACCGTCGTTATCAAGGCAGGCGAGAGCGCATCGGTAAGACTTGCTTCCGGCAAGTATAAGGTCGTTGAAAGAAGATCCGAAATCGACGGCTATAATCTTAACGTGACCTCGAGTGAAGAGGACGGCGTTGTCAGCGTGGTTAAGGAGAAGGAGACCGAGATAGAGTTCACCAACACCTACACGGAGATGATGCTTGAAACGGACGAGCACTTCGGTTACATCATCGGTTATCCCGACGGAACCGTTCGTCCCGAGGCAGATATTACCCGTGCGGAGGTTGTGACCATCTTCTTCCGTATGTTCACCGACAAAGCGCGTGATACTTATTGGGCACAGACCAATAAGTTCAGCGACGTTGACGAGAGCGATTGGTACAATACCGCGATCTCCACGCTCGCAAACGCAGGCGTGCTCGACGGCTATACCGACGGTACGTTCAAGCCGAACGACACTATCACCAGAGCAGAGCTTATCAAGATAGCAACCTCGTTCTACGAGACCACGGCAGGCAAGTCGAGCGAGTTCTCCGATATTGAGGCTCACTGGGCTGAAAAGTTCATCGAGGAAGCGTACAAGCTCGGTATCGTTGACGGCTACGGCGACGGCACCTTCCATCCCGATCAGGCGGTAACGCGTGCAGAGGCGATGAAGATAGTAAACCGTACGCTTGAGCGTGCGCCTCACAAGGACAACCTGCTTGACAGTATGATCAAGTGGCCCGACAATGCTGATACCAACAAGTGGTACTATGCAGAGGTTCAGGAGGCAACCAACTCTCACGACTACGATATGGAAGGCGACTACGAGAGATGGACCGCACTTCGTCCGATACGCGACTGGGCAGCTCTTGAGCTCACTTGGAAAGAGGAGCACGAGGGTAACTGATGAATATTCAGTAAAATAGAAAATCCGCCGATTTCGGCGGATTTTCTTTATGCTTACTTTTTGTCGGGGAGCGGTGCTATTACGGGAACCTCTGCTGCCTGTTTCATTACGTAGAGCGTGTTGAAGGTAAGGTGCGCGAAATTTTCAAGCTCCTCCATTCGGTACCACGCGGTAAGTATATCGCGTGCCCAGGTGAGCGCTCCGTGATTTGCGAGAAGCAGAGCACGGGAGCTTTTAGCAAACGGCACAACCGATTCGGCAACGCCTTCGGTGCCGGGCGGTGAATATTCAGCTACGGGAACTGTGCCGAGGTTCATCATCGCGGCAGGGTATATCGGCGCATCAAGCGGCTGGCGCGCTATTGCAAACGTGGTTGCGAATATCGGGTGTGCGTGCACTACCGCAGAAATATCGGGGTTTTCGGTGTAAAGGCGAAGATGCATCTTCGTTTCGATTGACGGCTTGTGCGTGCCCTCGAGCACCTCCCCGTCGGATATGCGCACCTTGACGAACATATCCTCACTCATACTGCCTTTGGATACGCCCGAGGGGGTAACGATAGCACAAACGCCGTCGGGACAGCGTACGCTTAAATTGCCGTCGTTTGCGGCAACGAAGCCGCGCAGGTACATTTTTTTGCCGACGTCGATCATATCGGCGATAAGCTTCTTTTCTACGTCTGTCATTTTTATTTCTCCATTATTTTGGCAATATTCTCATTGAAACTCGGTCTTATTATACCGCGCTCGGTGATGATGGCCGTGATAAGCTCGTTTGGCGTGACGTCAAACGCAGGGTTGAATACATCGACGCCCTCGGGTGCCATACGCTTTTCGTACCACATTTCCGTCACCTCGTCGGGGCTACGCTGCTCAATCGGGATAAGATCGCCCGATGCAAGCGTTACGTCAATGGTGGAGCAGGGTGCCGCTACGTAAAAGGGAATACCGTAGTATTTGGCGAGTATCGCTACGCCCGACGTGCCGATCTTGTTCGCCGCGTCACCGTTTGCGGCGATGCGGTCAGCGCCGACGATTACCGCCTGCACCTTGCCGTCCCTCATTACCTGCGATGCCATATTGTCGCATATTACCGTCGTGTCAACGCCGTCGCAGACGAGCTCGTAGGACGAGAGGCGTGCGCCTTGAAGAAGCGGTCTCGTTTCGTCGCAGTAGACTTTAAAATTCATACCCTTTTCGCGTCCGACGTGTATTGGCGCGAGTGCGGTGCCGTAGCGTACCGTCGCAAGCTGACCTGCGTTACAGTGGGTAAGTATACCGCAGCCGTCGGTGAGAAGCGTAAGACCGTTTTCGCCGATAGCTTTAGAGGACGCTATATCCTCGTCGCGTATCGCCTTGCACTCGTTCGCGAGTCCGCTTACGCACTCACTGACCGAGCTGCCGCCCGCGATGAGCGCTTCTGCCGCGCCGTACGTACGCTCAAGCGCCCAAAAGAGGTTGACCGCAGTCGGGCGCGAGGATGCGAGATAATCCTTTGCGGCTTTCAATTTTACTAAAAACTCCGCGCAGTCGGTTACGCCGCTCTTAGAAATCGCATGAGCGGCAAGATAGAGCGCGATTCCTGCGGCAACACCGATAGCGGGTGCGCCTCTTACCTTAAGCCTTTTTATTGCGTCCCATATTTCGCTCTGGTCATAAAGACTTATACGCTCAAGCTTTGCAGGCAAAAGCGTTTGGTCGATAATAACGAGCGCAGGCGCACTCTCGTCGAGCATAACCGTGTCGGGGAGCTTTTTGAACGTATTATTCATCGTAATTATCCTTTGAATTTAAATCGTCGGGCAGATGCCCTAAATAATTATAGCACATAATTCAGATATTTGCAATAAAACTATGGAAAAAGCGTGTAAGATAGTGTATAATATAAGTAGTAAGAAAAAGGGAGGCTTCACTATGGAACGTATATATGATATGATAATCATTGGCGGCGGTCCTGCGGGCTATACTGCCGCGCTGTACGCCGCACGAGCAGGACTTGATACGGTCGTGATAGAAAAAATGTCCGCAGGCGGACAGATGACGCTGACGGGTGATATTGATAACTACCCCGGCTTTGAGGAGGGCATAGACGGATTCACGCTCGGTATGAAGATGCAGGCAGGCGCAGAGCGATTTGGCGCGAAAAGCGAATACGCCGAGGTGACGTCGCTTGATCTTGCGGAAAAAATCAAAAGAGTTCAGACCACGAGCGGCGAGTATCTTGGGAAAACGGTTGTTATCGCGACGGGCGCAAACCCACGTGAGCTTGGCGTTAGCGGCGAGCGTGAGCTTGTCGGGCAAGGCGTACACTACTGCGCCCACTGCGACGGAAGATTTTATAAGGATAAAACCGTAGCCGTTGTCGGCGGCGGCAACTCTGCCGCGGCTGATGCGCTGTATCTGTCAAGGCTTGTGAAAAAGGTTTATCTTATCCACCGCAGAGATAGCCTTCGAGCGACGAAGATATATCACGAGCCGCTTAGGAAGACGGAGAATATCGAATTCGTGTGGAACAGCACCGTTTCGGGATTTAGCGTTGGAGAAAGACTTAACGGCGTTAAGCTGACGAATACGCAGACGGGTAAAGAGAGCGAGATTAAACTCGACGGCATTTTCGTAAGCATCGGAAGAAAGCCTGCGACGGACTTTTTGAAGGGTATCATCGAGCTTGATGCAAACGGCTACGTTATTGCCGACGAAACCACAAAGACGGGTGTCGAGGGCGTGTACGCCGCAGGCGACGTGCGCACCAAGCAGCTTCGACAGGTCGTGACGGCGGTGGCAGACGGCGCGGTAGCCGTTCATATGGCAGAGGAATATCTCGCGGCGGAGGATAAGTAAAAGGACATAAGGCGCTCACGCGTTAGCGTGGGCGCTTTTTTGGGGTTGAACTATAGCAAATAGTAAAAATTCACCGTATCTTCACATCGGCGTCTTGACAAAATCATTTAAGTCTGCTATAATACAATTATGAATATGGTTATATATTTCACGAAATTAACAATTTGACGAATGTGTGAAATTATGAACAACAAATTGTGCACATTGTCACAGAAATAACAAAGTTTAACTTAAAAATCACTATAAACGAAAGGAAGTAAACACAAATGGCAACGAAAATTCTCGTAGTGGACGATGACCTTAATATCTGTGACCTTTTAAGATTGTATTTTGAAAACGAGGGCTATGAAGTAAAAACCGCCAACGACGGCGCAGAGGGCGTAAGCTTCTTTAAGATGTACGAGCCCGATCTCGTGCTTCTCGACATTATGCTCCCCAAAAAGGACGGCTGGCAGGTATGCCGCGAGATCAGAGAGATGTCCTCGAAGCCGATCATTATGCTCACCGCAAAGGGCGAGGTGTTCGACAAGGTGCTCGGACTTGAGCTTGGCGCGGACGACTTTATGGTAAAGCCGTTTGAAACCAAGGAGCTTTCCGCTCGCGTAAAGGCGGTCCTTCGCCGCTACAGCGCGCACGACAATCAGAACGATGACGAAACTATAAAGTTCGATAATATTGAAATTTCCCGTCAGAAGTACGAGCTTAAATTAAACGGCAAGTCGGTGGATATTCCACCGAAGGAGCTTGAGCTGCTCTATTTCCTTGCGTCCAACTACAATCGCGTATTCACCCGCGATCAGCTTCTTGACAAGGTTTGGGGCTTTGATTACCTCGGCGACTCCCGTACCGTTGACGTTCACGTTAAGCGTCTTCGCGAGAAGCTTGAGGGCGTATCCGATAAGTGGATACTTAAAACGGTTTGGGGCGTTGGCTACAAGTTCGAGCTGCTCCAGTAATAAAAGTAAAACAAAATTTAATTATATATTGAGGAGATAATTATGGCAAAGACAATTAAAGACGTGCTTGCCCTTATTAAGGAGCACGGCATCAAGATGGTAGACTTCAAGATGGTTGACATCAACGGTCAGTACCGCCACGTAACTATTCCTGCCGAGAACTTCTCGGAAGAGACGATGAAATACGGCATCGGCTTTGATGCCTCAAATTACGGCTATGCCGTTGTTGAAAAGAGCGATATGGTATTTATTCCCGATCCCGACACGGCGTTTATCGATCCCTTCTGCTCTATCCCCACGCTTTCGATGACGGGTAACGCGATGATCATTGACTCGCCCGAGAACCGTCCGCTTGCACAGTATCCGAGAAATATTATCCGTGCCGCAGTTGAAGAAATGAAGAAGAGCGGCATCGCTGACACGATGTATATCCTTCCCGAGTTTGAGTTTTATCTCTTTGACAACGTAACCTGGGGCGTTGAGGGTAACTATATCGGCGCATCCGTTGACGCCGTTCAGTCCTATTGGAACAGCGCCGTTGAGGGTAAGGGCGTTGTCGTACCGAAGCAGAAGAATTACCACATCGCAAAGCCGTTCGACGTTTCCTACGAGTGCCGCAGTGAGATGTGTATGCTTATGAAGGAAATGGGAATTGATATCAACTATCATCATCCCGAGGTGGCGGCATCAGGTCAGTTTGAGATCGAGCCGCAGCTTGGCGAGGTCGTACATATGGCCGACGCTACTATGATGATAAAGTACATCATTCACAACACCGCACTCAAGTACGGTAAGAGCGCGACCTTTATGCCAAAGCCTATTTACGGCGAGGCGGGAAGCGGTATGCACGTTCATATGCTTCTTATGAAGGACGGTAAGCCCGTATTCTCCGACGACAACGGCTACTCGAACCTCAGCGAGACCGCGCACTACTTTATGGGCGGACTTTTAAAGCATATCGCATCTCTTTGCGCTATCACGAATCCCAGCACGAACTCCTTCAAGCGACTCGTGCCCGGATTTGAGGCTCCCGTTACCGTTGGTTACGCAACCTCTAACAGAAGCGCGGTTATCCGCATTCCTGCATACGCAAAGAGCCCCGAAAAGAGAAGATTTGAGCTTCGTAATCCCGACGCGACCTGCAACCCGTACTTCTGCTACGCGGCTATTCTTATGGCAGGTCTTGACGGTATCAAAAACAAGATCGATCCTCACGCAAACGGCTGGGGCCCCTACGAC
>JAZNBZ010000224.1:0-4542 GCA_045587285.1 Candidatus Flemingiibacterium sp.
ACACGGGTGTCGGCAGGGCCCCGACTGGCTGTGCCGCGGTGCACGTCGCTCGGAGCGTAGTGTGCCGACCGAGAGCGCTAAATTTTGCCGTTGCATTCACAAACCAAATATGAGCGAAGCGTCCTATAAAGTTCTTTGCCAGGCTTTCTTTCAAGAAAGCCGCGTTTCCTTTACGCGTTCTCCTTGCGTTCTCCACGCGTTACGCCTTAAAGCACAACGCCGTCTTTGAAGATTGAAATTTCCTCGTAGCCGTTTAATTCGTTCTTGGTTTTCTCGCCGCTTGCGACGGAGATGACGTAGTTGAGGAGCTCGTCGGTGAGGGGATTACCCTCGAGAGTCGGACTCGCGTCGAAGTCTATCCAATTCGCCTTGCGAGTTGCGAGGGCGTTGTTGGTCGCAATCTTGACGGTGGGTACGGGACCTCCGAGAGGCGTACCGCGTCCCGTCGTAAAGAGCACGAGATGCGCGCCTGCCGCCGTGAGGTTGGTTACGGCAACGATGTCGTTGCCGGGACCGTCGAGCAGGGAAAGCCCGTTCCTTGTCACCTTGTCGCCGTAGCCGAGTACGTCAACTACGGTGGAAAGTCCGCCCTTTTGCGTACAGCCGAGCGACTTTTCCTCGAGCGTCGTGATACCGCCCTTCTTGTTTCCGGGCGAGGGATTTTCGTATATAACCTGATCGTGGCGCTCGTAGTAGTCCTTGAAATTGTTGATAAGGTCAACCGCCTTCTTAAATACCGCCTCATTCTCGCATCGCTTCATTAAAAGATGCTCCGCGCCGAACATTTCGGGCACCTCCGTGAGCACGCAAGCGCCGCCCATAGCGGTGAGCCTGTCGCAGAAGCGGCCGACGAGCGGATTTGCGGTGATGCCTGAGAAGGCGTCGCTTCCGCCGCACTTGAGTCCGACGACGAGCTCCGATACGCTTATTTCCTCGCGTACGTCACGCGAGGCGATAGCCTGAAGCTCCTCAACTGCCTTGACGCCCTCTGCGACCTCGTCCTCGTGCTCTTGGGCAACGAGGAAGCGTATGCGTTCTGTGTCCAAATTGTTAAGAAACGGTCGAAAAACGTCGATATTGTTGTTCTCACAGCCGAGACCGAGCACGAGCACACCGCCTGCGTTCGGGTGGTTAACGAGACCTGCGAGTATCTTTTGGGTTATCTCCATATCACCGCCGAGCTGCGAGCAGCCGAACGGGTGAGGGAAGTACTTCGCGCCCGTTTTTTTGGCGATAAGCTCTGCCGTCTTGTTTACGCATCCGACGGTGTTTACTATCCAGATATCATTTCTGATGCCGACCTTGCCGTTTTTTCTGCGGTAGCCCATAAACGTGGGAACCGCGTCAACTGCCTCGGCAGGATAGAGCACGGGCTCGTACTTGTATTCAAGCTTGCCCGAGAGGTTGGTTTTTACGTTGTGCGTATGTACGTGCTCGCCCTTTTTGATGTCCTCGGTCGCGTGACCGATGGGCTGACCGTACTTTATGATGTTTTCGCCGCACTTAACGTCGCGCGCGGCGTATTTGTGACCGTCGCTGAGGTTTACCTCGACGTTGTCAAGCTTATTTATTAACATATTTCAAAATCTCACTTTCAAGATAGGAAAGGTCCTCGCCCCAAAGCACGGTGTTTGCAAGGATGTCCTTAACGCTCGCCGTCTTCATAAACGCGGTAACGTCAGCGTCGTCGTTTGTCATATCGGTTCTGTAGAAGTCGATAAGCTTCGCGAAGGAGAACAGAAGCGTTTCTGGCATCTTACCAAAGCGCTTGATGTACTCGAGAATAGACGGAAGCACGCGCACCTTGAACTTGCTCACGGAATTTAAAGCAATCGAGGACAGATAGTGCTTGATGTAGGGGTTGGCGAAGCGCGTCAGCACGTTGTCCGCATACTCGAGAAGCTCGTCGCGCGGAAGGTCGAGCGTCGGGATGATCTCGTCGAACACGCACTTTCTGATGTGCTCGCGCATTCCCTCGTCGTCGATGCAGGACTTGACGGTGTCAAAGCCCGAAAGAAGCGCAAAGGGTACGAGCGAGGTGTGCGCGCCGTTGAGGATGCGCACCTTTCTCGTGCGGTACATCTCGAGGTTATCGGTGAGGATGACGTTGAGTCCGCACTTGTCAAAGGGAAGCTCGTTGAAGAGCCCGTCGTAGCCTTCAATTACCCAAAGGTGGAAGTACTCGGAGGTGTTTACCATCTTGTCGTCCCAGTCGAGGTCGATCTTCTCGTCCCTCGGGTAGCCCGTGTTGATTCTGTCAACGAGCGTGTTGCAGAAGATATTGTCGTGTTCAACGAACGCCTTGAAGTCCTCGCCGAGATTCCAACGCTCTGCGTACTGAAGCACGCACTTTTTAAGATTTGCGCCGTTCTTGTCGATAAGCTCGCAGGGAAGGAACACGAATCCGGGAAGTCCGTTCTCGAATCGCGCCTTTAAAAGCTGGGTGAGCTTACCCGGGAAGGTTTTTGCAGGTCTGTCGCCGAAGGCGTCGTCAACACAGTATACGATGCCCGCCTCGGTCGTGTTAGAGATAATAAAGCGGAAGTCGGGGTTCCTTGCAAGCTCTATATACGCGTCAAAATCGTCGTATGGCTTTACGCAGCGCGAGATGACGTCGTTCTTCTGAATTTCAACGCCCTCAACACCGCGGCAAATGTGAGTATATTCGCAGTTCTGTGCGCTGAGCATATCGCACATACCGTTTTCGATAGGCTGAACAACGACGACCTTGCCGGAAAAATCGGTGGTGTCGTTCACCTTTTTTACCATCCAATCGGCAAAGCCGCGAAGAAATCCGCCCTCGCCGAACTGTATAATTTTCTCTTTCATAAATATGTCCTTTCCCACCGCTTTGCGGTGATATGAAATACGTTGTTATGACGGGATGCGAAACGCCTGATCTGCGTGATATGCGCTTCGATGCCCGTGTGCGCTTGCTAACCTTAAGGCTCCCTCCGGGAGGGAGCTGGCGCCGCAGGCGGCTGAGGGAGAGCGCGTTACTAACGATTTTTGCTTGTTTCATTGTGAGAAAAATCCTAGCGACGCAGGCTCCTTCCGTCACGCTTCGCGTGCCACCTCCCTCTCGGAGGGAGGCTTATAGGGAATTGTGTGCCCTCACACACCACTTCACAATAATTATACATCAAAATCTATGTAATTGCTACCGCTATTTTGCGTTTTTAAGATATATTTTTACAGAAATATTGCAATTTTGCCTGAAATGTGTTATTATATATACGACTACTACGCCCAAAGGAGCGCCTATGATATACTTAAACGACAAATATACGGGCAAATCCATAATAATCGAAAAGAACCGCTCGCCGCTTGCGACGGATATGCCCGAAACCCATTCGCACTCTCATCACGAGCTTTATTTCCTGCTTTCGGGCAAGCGCCGATATTTCGTGGGACACAAGATATTTTCCGTGTCGCCGGGCAACCTCGTCGTAATTCCCGAGAACGAGCTGCACCGCACGGGTGCGCTTGCCGGTATGGGCTACGAGCGCTACGTGACCTATTTTTCCGACGAGGCGCTCGACGGAATAACCGAGCTTATCGGAAAAGCGCGGCTTGACGAATTCCTCGAGCTCGGGTGCGTACAGTTTTCCGCAGAGCGCGCAAAGCGGCTTCGCGAGCGCTTTGACACGATGTACGCCGAGCAGACGCGCGACGACGAGTTTGCCTATGCGGCAGAGAAAAATCTGCTTTGCGACGTAATAATCGAAACGCTCCGACACGGCAAGCCCAAGAACTGTGCAACGGGCGAGGGTGCTGACAAAATTCAGCTCGTCGCCGCCTACATAAGCGAAAACTACGCCTCGGAGATAACGCTCGATTTTGCCGCAGAGATGGCGTGTATGGAGAAAACGTATTTCTCTAAGCGCTTCAAGACGCTGACGGGCTTTGGCTTTTGCGAGTATCTGACGCGCACGCGCATAAACGCGGCACAGGCGCTGCTATTGTCGAGCGAGCTCAACGTAAGCGAGATATCCGACGCGTGCGGCTTTTCGACGAGCAACTATTTCGGCGACGTTTTCCGCCGTTTGCACGGAGCTTCGCCGTCCGAATACCGCAAAAAAATGAAAAACAGATAACGGACGAAAAGGTGGGCATAATATCACCGAAGCTAAAAAATCGGAGGGTATTATGTGCACAGCAGTAAACGCGCGCGGCCTTTTCGGACGCACGCTTGATATCGAGCGCTCGTTTGGCGAGAGCGTCGTTCTGACGCCTCGCAATTTTCCGCTTAATTTTCGTCACGGGGGCACGCTTAATAAGCACCTTGCCATACTCGGTATGGCGTCGGTGCGTTCGGGCGTGCCCTTGTATTACGACGCCGTCAACGAGTCGGGGCTTTGTATGGCGGCACTCAAATTTCCCGAAAACGCCGTCTATCACGCGCCGCGCGAGGACGGGCATAACGTTGCCTCGTTCGAGCTTATATGGTGGGTGCTCGGCAAATGCAAAACGCTTTCCGAGGCGCGTGCGCTTCTATTAAAAACCAACGTCACGGGCGACGATTTCGCCGAGGATATAAAG
>JAZNBZ010000225.1:0-3737 GCA_045587285.1 Candidatus Flemingiibacterium sp.
TTCTATCAAGCATGGTATGATATGCAGCTGTGCCAGCTCATCACATGCGGTGATCCGGATATCGAAAAGAAAATACCGAAGCGCGTAATGCTTGCTCTCGAATTATATAACATAAGCGCTCAGACCGCAGACCTGGCAGAAAAGATCCGCCTAATGCATCCAATGTTTGATTACAGAGAAAAACCGCCACAATAAGTGGCGGCCGGCAAGTATGAAACACAGAAGAATCCGCAAAAAATCCTTTCTATGTTAAATAATATTTCCATCGAAGGTTGAAAGATCAACATCTAAAGCCTTTCTTCCTTCGTTGGTTACAGAGTATGAATCATCACCCAAAAGTCGATCACAGCACAAATCAATGGCATATTGCAGCTTTTTGAGCATCTTTTTGACGGTTTTTAACTCGTTTTCGGTCTTTTTAAGCTTATTTTCGAACACTTCCAAGGGGTTGTCATCGAAAACATACAAAAAAGTAGTAGATGGGCTCGAATGTTGCAATTTTGCCATAGTTTGTCCGAGTCCTTCTCGGTGATATGTGTCAACCGCAAATTTTTTTCGGCAAGAATGTGGGGAAATACCGGAAGGATCGATTTTTGCATCTTTACAAGCTTTTTTTATATTCTTCCAAACAGCTTGCCGGGAAAGGTGGTTGCCCGGAACTGAAGGAGACGGAAATATAAAACCGTCACCTTTAGTCCCTCGAGGTAATAATATAATATCATCGGGTAACTTAATACGTCCGCTCTTACCCGTTTTCTGTGCCCGGTAATGTATATACCCTTGCGTATCAATGTCCCCATGTCGCAAAGCTACAACGTCACCGACACGAAGTCCGGTAAAAGCCATAATGTCCCAAATTACCCGGTAATATCCGGAAAGTTTTTCGCGCACAATCTGATAAGTGCGATCATTCATGTGTTTAGCTCGCATATAGTTAACAATCCTAAAACTGTAAACATAAACTCAATTGAAAAATTATGCACACGCAAATCATACCATGAACTGTGAATAATCAACACCATTAAGCTTCAGCTTTTTAATTTCAGCAATTCCACCAACCTTGATTGGATCACACGGAAGCGCATCATAATTAACTTGGATAAGCTTATATTTAGGTCTGCCGAGATCGCCGCCCGACAAATAATAACGCCCTCCGACCATTTTTCCCTGTGACTTGGTAATATACTTGTAACAATACTTCGCCGTAGCTGTTCGTGCATTGTCACCGGACAAAGGAATAGCAGTGCTGTACCCAAGTTTAAAGTCCGATATATTGTACACCTTTCTGCCTTTGTCATCATAGATCAATTTACCTGTATAAGGCGATCGTGCGGGAGTTGTTTTAAGTGCATCGAAGTTACACAAGCCGTGAAAGTGAACAGCTTTATCTTTGTGATATTCAGGGACTAAAACATATGTCAAACCATTTCTGCGAACTCTGTTATCAAGCCAGTAAGACAGTTTTTTAATAATATCATCGTATGAATATCTATCAATGAGGTTGCCGTCAAAAGTCAGAGTGACGAAACAATCGAATGACAGCGTAGACAGCGCAATATTAAACAAATTGTTTCGAGCACGATTAAAGCTCTTGCGACGGTTTTCGAGCCTGGAAACCTCTGAATTTTCAATAGCATCACAAATCGAATTTAACACAAGGTCGTGACAATCAACTTTTTTTGACGGTGTACCGAAAGATGACTCCCAACCATCCGGAACAAAAGTATTCCGAGGAAATGCTAAAAGTTCATAGGGCTGATATACACCATTATCATCCGGCAGAAATCTGACACGTGCATTTGTAAGAATTTCATCGGGATTTACGTGTAAATAAGTACTTGAATTCATGATAATTTTTCTTTGACGTTGACGAAATAATGTAGCATACAATCAAGTATAGAAGAAAGCAACTCCGAAAACGAAAACAGCGTGCGAAGCCTGGCTTTTTTGTTGCTGTGCTCATGCCCGCGCGTCCCCACTCACCTTCGCTCCCGGTGGTCGCCTGCGGTTGGCGCCGTCTCCGTTTCCGCGCGCTCGCTCTGCGCATGTTGCGGTGCCTCTGTCCATGTGCTGTGCCGTGCTCGGCGGCGCGCGGGCACTCCTTCAAATTCCTTTCCGCATTCACGCCAATCCTCGGGTGGCGGTGCCGTGCTGCTGCTGTGCATAGCAGCTGTTGCGCAGCAGATGTTTGAAGCATAACCGCGCGGCGGGGACGAAAGGCGACTGCGGTCGCAAGGTATCCCCCTCCGCCCCCAAAGGGGGAACGCGTTCTGGAGCAGCTTTTTTACTACAGCTCTTGACAAATGCGAAAATGTATGCTATACTATGTACGCGTGACGGGGCAGGTTGCTTGCGGGGGAGTAGACATATTCGAAACCACAAGCATTCTCCAACAAAGAACTTCTCCTTTCTAAGTATTTTCTTGAAGGAGAGGTTTTTTGTTACACAGCATCGCCACGGGTGCAAACCTACCCACCCACCGAAAAAAGCGGCATGTGCAGCTGTAATTCCGCTACGGCGGGGGCACGGTCGCTCGCTCGTATTGTGCGGCGTTCTGGTGTGGGCTCGCTCGCTCCCTTTCCAGCCTATAAAATTCACGTTTTATCCAATTCGCAGGGCGCCGAATATCATCTCACCTTTTCCCAGGCTCCCCTGCGAACAAGGGCTAACGCCTTGAACAAAACACAAATTTTATACAATTCGGGGTAGATAAGGAAGAAAGGCTCACGCCTTTCAAAAAAACCCCGAATTGCAATCCGCCGTTTCGCAAAAAACTCTTCTTCTTTGGTATTGTATCACACAATTAAAGAATTGTCAATGCTTTTTTCTCCGCCCGCAGGTTGCCATCCTCTTGCCGGGCTTTTTTCTTCGCCCCGCTCGCCGCGGATGCGAAGCGCTTTTAGCAGCGGGCACACAGTGGTGCTCTCTCGTCATTCCATTATACCGCCCGGTTGGCATTTTCGCCTTACGGCTCAAACATACCCTAAAGGTATGCCGCGGTCGCTCAGGCTCCCTTGTGCCAAGCAAAGCAAATCGGCTTGTCAAGCACTACAATCCGTTCACGAAGGTATCCGTGAACGCGTTGTAAAATCAAAAATGATTTGCTGCGCGAACTTGACAAACCAATTTCCGGGCGGTCCCATTTCGCTGCCGAAACAGGCAGAAAGGTGGAATCCAAAAATGGAAAAAATTAAAATTTACATCATCAATCTCAAAACAGCCGAAATGCTTCTGCTCATCAGCACTTGCAATCTTTCACACGCAATAAGCGTCTATGATGAAATGAAAGCTCAATGCAGCGTAAACAACGAAATTGTAATACAATTCCGAAACCTAATATACAGTAATTTCAAAGACATACCGGGGCTTGAATAAGCCTCGGTTTTTTAACGAAAGGAGAACAAAATATGTATACTTCAAAAAATAAATTGCAATATATAATAAATCAACAAATAAAAGACAAAATGTATCACGCAATGCAGTCGCATACAATTCCGGATACATTCCAAACCGCAAACGAAACCAACAGTTTTAAATATATCACAAGGGATGGAAGAATACGCCTTGATATAGATTTTGACACATTCAAAGAGATTTTCTATCAAGCATGGTATGATATGCAGCTGTGCCAGCTCATCACATGCGGTGATCCGGATATCGAAAAGAAAATACCGAAGCGCGTAATGCTTGCTCTCGAATTATATAACATAAGCGCTCAGACCGCAGACCTGGCAGAA
>JAZNBZ010000226.1:0-9199 GCA_045587285.1 Candidatus Flemingiibacterium sp.
ATATCTCCCCAAGCGGATTCCGGTTGAGGAAGAACAGAACTAAGCATCACAGAGTTCCACTTGTATCGGGGATTGGTTACTATAATGACCATACAGATTATTAGCATAGCCAAAGCACCCGCAACAATCAGAAGAAGCTTGTTTCTTTTCACTTTTCTTTGTTTCTTTGCTTTCAGTTCTTCTTCCGTTTTTGCACTCATTGCAGATATAGGACATCCACAGTGCGGACAAGACTCAGCCTTGTCTGATATTTTCTTTTTACACGACGAGCATTTAATAAGTGACATTGTCTTTTCTCCTAAAAATAAAAAAGTGCGCCGACCGAAGCCAACGCACAAAAAACGCAAACTCCGATAGTCGCCAAACTAACTTTACGTGAAAAGGGTGTAACCACAATTACATAAGTGGAATTTGCATTTTATCAAATTCAATATGTAATTGTGGCAAAAAAGAGTATAGTTATCCCTATAGAAAGAGAATACACCCTTGCTCCACGAATATTCAGTTAGTTTGGCATATTTATTATACCACAATTTTGCAAATAAATCAAGTCGTTTTATGATCCTTCCCAAAAGAAAAGCTGATAATATAAAACTTCGTCCATACTATCAGCTTTTTAAATGTTAAGTTAGTATCCTGAATACTCCGCGCGTAAAGTATCTATTATATCTTTTCGGTAATCAATTTCGCCATGAATACCATCTATTGCAGAAGCGAGAGCCTTTAAGAATAGCCCCATATCTACAAAACTGTAGTAACGAACATTAGAAAAATACGGTTTGCAAAATTTATCTATTGGATATCTAAATTTACTTGAATCAGAATCAAAATCATGTAACAAATTACAGTAGCGAATCATGTTTTTAATATAGTCGTCTTTATCTTTTATATCATAGTATTCCAAGGCGAATTCTTGTGCATTCTTAAGCAATTGGCATAATCTATGTTTATTATCAAAAGCTACAGCACATTTTGTTTGCCATGATTGATCGGAATATTCAAATAAAATTGATTTGAGCAACAGTTCAATTGTGTTTCTATACAGGTAACACATAGGATACCACATATGAGAATAGTCTACATCGGCTTTATCTTCATATTGCTTTATCAGATAATCAAGCAAATAAGAGGCGCACTCTTTGTATCCTGAACAATACGCATAAAAATCGTTATGTCTATACTCATACCCAACCACTGATTGACCGTAATAATAGCCACCTTCATCCAAAAAGGTATTTTTACATTCAGTATACTCACAGGCATTATGTACCACTGTCGGCTCATTGATATCTAAATACCAAGCAGTTAATATTTCATGGGCTGCTTCAAATTTGTTGACTTCAGAAATTAGATCCAAATGTGTTTGTTTTTCAAACACTTTTTTTATATCAAATACTCGCATTCCCAGCTCATCGTAACTGACGATTATGTGAAATGGATATCTAAAAGAGTCAGATGCTCTATCAGCCTGTGATATATTATCAAAATATGACATTAACCATTGGTGTTCTGCAATATTTCGTGGGAATGTAGTATATTGTAAAATATATTCGTATATGGTTTTAAGATTATGAAATGTATCATTCAGAAAAAGTTGTCTTTGGGATCTATCTAAAATAAAAGAAAAACCTATGCTTTTGAGTAACAGTTCTAAACTGTGACGATAAAGAAAAAACAAAGGAAAAACATATTGGTCTAACTCATCAATTTGCATTTTATCTAGCATTCTTGTAGCAATTATATGTGCTGATTGAAAATATGCATTTGAAAAATTGTATAAAGATAACGTTATATTATCTGCTGTGTCAAGTTTTACAGCATAATTATCTTTTTTATTACAAGGCTTAATTATAGTTGTACTATCGGGTATGCATTTCCAATCATTATATTTGAACCCATCTTCATTTTTTGTCATCATATCACCTCGCCGGATTCAACAATTCACAAAATAATTATACCATAACAACAATCGATTTTTCAATCCGTTTTTATGACAAAAGAAAAACCATCACAGTAAATTCAACCGTGATAGATTTTCTTTTCTTATTACGTCAAGGTTGCTATTGTTATTTGCATCCCTAACTTGAAGGCATACTCAAAGATGGCTGCTTCAGCAAGACTTGTGTACTCGCTCCAGCAATCATAGAACTTTTCAAATATTTCTTTCTGCTCATCCGTGAAGCTCTTTTCTAAGTCCTCATGATGCCTTGCCATATAGCCAAGGAGTTCCTTCATCTCCTTTGAGTTAGTTAGGCTGTCCTCTTGAGGTATTATGTTTCCGTACCATAGTTCTTTTATTGGATTGTTCATGTATTGTACCTCCTGTTAGCACAACACACTACCACAGAAAGAGAAAAAAGTCCAGTAAACAAACTGTTAACTCGCACTGCAAAGAAAAAATCCATCACAGACTCTCGTCCACGATGGATTCTTCTCATCCTATTCGGTTTTTGGTTATTTCTCCGTTAAGATGGGCAGGCTTTGCGGTCTGCCTTTTCTTTGGGCTCATAGTATAAAAATGCAACTTAAATTTTCTTTATAAACACACTACAATCCTCGCAAAAATGTACATTTTTGATTTTGGCCACTTCAGACCACTTGAGATTATCTGAAATTCTAATCTTTTTCTTATCAAGCAACGATACCCATTTTAAAACAAAAGGGCTATTAAAAGGAACATACCCTTCTTCCATTTCTTTTTGACAATACGGACAGATCATAACAAAATCATCTCCTTTGGACATATTATATCACATAAATTATAATTTTTCAATACATTCTACCAGAGTCGCAGGTTCGAGTCTAAAAGGGCCGGGGAAAAGGTGCAATGGTGAAAGGGGGGTGTTTGTTACCCCCTAAAAACACGAAAGCCCTTGAAAATCAAGGACTTTTGTGTTAGGGTGCAAAATTGTTGCCCTATTATGGCTCCCCCGTGGAGTTCATATCCGAAATTATGCCTGACTCTTCAAGCTCGGCAAAGGTAACTGTTTTTGTTCCGTTTTTGTAATTGAATGTGATCACCATTTTGTCATCGTAGAGGAAAATCGCATTGACAAAGGCATCTATGAATTTTCTTCTGTGCTCGAATATGTTTGTATCGAAGGTGCGGAATTTGTGGAACCAAAACACAATGATTTCTCTTGAAACCATCGGTTTTCCGAGTTCCTCTTTGGCAATTTGGATTTGCAGCTCGCTTTTTCGCGCCTCAAGCTCCGCCATCTTATTCTTGGTGGACTCACCGCAAATACCCATCATAATCGCATTAAGAAGATTCTCGATTCCCTTTTCAACCTCGGCAAGCTGGTTTTGGAGAACAGGAACAACTGTGTTTTCCGCTTCCTGCAGTTTCATCACATCGTCGGCAAGCTGCTCAATCAGCGCGTCATCGTATACGATTTTCTTAATTTCAGCAATTACCAAATCCTCAATCCACGATTTTCTCACCGTTTTCTTGTCGCAGCCGAGCTTACGTTTTACACCCGAGCATTTGTAATAGCGATAGACTGTATCATCACGGCGTTTTCCACTCTCCCCTGCCATCATTCGCTGACATTTACCGCAGAATAATTTTGTGGAAAGCAGATATTCCTCCTCCGCTTTGTGCCGTGCCGGAGCCTTTTTGTTGGATTCCATTCGCCTCTGCACCGCATTAAACAGTTCTTCCGGAACGATGGCTGGAATCCCGTTTGGAATTACCGTATCGCAAAAACGGTATTCGCCAAGATATCTTCTGTTTCGCAGAATGTTTGACACAACATTTTCTGAAATCACCGCACCTTTGCGGTTACGAATCCCTCTCGCTTGCAGATGATCCACAATCTCTTTCATCGTATATCCATCGAGATACTTCTTAAAGATTTCGACTATGATCGGCGCATACAGCGGATCAATTTGAAAATGTTTTTCCTGATCGGTTATGTATCCCAGAGGAATGCTGCCGTTTGATTTACAGGCAAGCGCATTATCGGTCATACCGCGGATTGTCTTTTCTGCAAGTTCTGCGGAATAATATTCGGCAACACCTTCAAGCAAGGATTCAAGGAGTATACCATCCGGTCCATCCGAGATCGCTTCGGTTGCGGATACAACGCGCACACCGTTCTTACGCAAGGCTCTTTTATAAAAGGCAGAATCATATCGGTCACGAGCGAATCTGTCAAGCTTCCATACGATGACCACATCGAAGGTTTTGCCGGCGCTGTCTTTAATCATTTTCTGAAAATCAGGACGGTTATCCGTCTTCGCCGAATATGCTCTGTCTATGTATGTACCCACGATCTCGATGCCGTTTTTATCGGCAAATGCTGTGTTTTCGCGGATCTGTCCTTCGATTGATTCCTCGCGTTGGTTGTCTGAAGAATATCGTGCGTAGATTACGCCTTTCATCTGTTCCCTCCTCTCCAGTTATTAGTCAAACATTGTTTGCTGATTGAACAGAGTCCCGTTCATTTTAATAATCTTTGCATTTGGCAGAGCATCTTCATACTTGTATATTGATGCAACAATCAATTGATGATCTAAAAAATCCCGTTGTAGGATTCTTAGCATAATGTCAATCGTACCTTTCTCTACTTCACGTCCACTCGGCGAATCGCAAAAAATTGGCAATGCATACCCAATTTTATCACTAAGCAATTTGATAAAAGCCAATTTGTAAGCGAAAACCATCTTATGCAACACAGCACCAGATTTCCCTTTTAAATTATGAGTGAAAATATCTATTTTGTAATCAAACGGAAGATTCAATTCTTGAGTGTATTTACAAATAATTTCATAGGCTTGAAGAATCCAAGGATTATCGTTTTTTGTTCTCGTTTTCAATATTTTAGTCAAATCAGATTTCTCTTTTTTTAATTGCTTTAATATTGATTCGACCTCAACAGCGCTAATCCCTTGAATATTTGCTAATCTTTTAGTTAATTCTTCATCAAGCGTTGGCAAACTAAATAGTGTCATCTGCTTTTGTTGTTGAGACGTTAATTCTGCGAGTTGTTTCTTTATCGAATTACGTTGAGCAACAAGCATGCTTCTACGAGCATGATTTATTTCTGTTACATCTTGATAATCCAACAGGGTTTCACTATTGACTGGTATCGGACTATCATCTATAGGATTTCTTACAAATATTTTTCTGCATTCTATGTAATCGGAAAAACTCTTATTTGACTTGATAATATCATTGACACGAGCTAATTCGGCTTCTACCTCTTTCAAAAGAAATTCCTTTTCGCCAATTTTAGCGGCCAGCTCTTGATCAAACGTCTGATAATCAATGACCACATCGTCCGATTGATTAATAGCTGCTTGATATTCAGCGATATTAGACATCAAGTTGTACTGCGCAATTTTTTTATCTAAAGCAGCTATTTTAGCGACGATTTCATAACTTTCATCACTCTCGTCGTTTTTTAAGCCTCTAAAAAAGCTCTCAATGGAAAAACGATTAGTACCAATGATCGTTCCTCGATTGAGCAACGTCCATCCTTTCTCTTGGTCAAAATAAATCGTTCCAAGCAGATTGTATAAAACTTCGGCATTAGTTATTCCAAACAAAAACGTATGTGCTGCTGATTGCTCAATAGGCAGATCAAATTCTGTTTCGTTAATTTTTAGCAATTGGTCTTTACGCATCAAAACATATTTTTTATCTTGATGCATTAATTCAAGGACGAACTCATAATTCTCAAATTTCACCAATTCAGTGTTGGGAATTGAAAACCCAAGCGTGTATAAAACAGCTCGCATGAGAGTGGTTTTACCGGTTGAGTTTTCTTTGCTGTAAAAAACACAGACATCGCTATTAAGGTCAACAGTTTTCCAGATGTGACTACGATATTCTCTGATCTTAAATTCCAACAAATTCACAGTTTCGCAGCCTCCTTAATTTGTTTGATTTTTATACGTCGTGTAATTACAGTCAATAGAAGCAACTTTATCACGGCCTCTCGTTTACACAGATCGGTTATCATTTCAAAGTCCTGCTCATATTGCTTCCATTCAGATTTTACATATTCATATTTATAGTTGTTTTGATCTGAAACAAAATTGCGCTTCTGCAAAAAATCCCCTGTTATTTTTGATGAATATGGATAATCACAAACACGCCTGTCAATGATATTTCGATATTCTTGAACCAATCCCTCGTAATCATCATAGTCACACACTTTATTGAATTCGTTTTCATCTAAAGGTGGATCAATGACAAGAATAATTACGGGAAGTATGATCTCATTTTTGCTCAGAGTTAATTCTTTTTGCTCTTTGGGTTTGTCAGAACAGTTAACCATAAAAGTCTCAAACCAACTATCCAACAGCCGTTTGCTGTATGAAGGATCACATATAGCATCACGTAAGAATTCTGCTATTTTTGCTTTTACATTAGCGAATTTATTATCTCCTTCTCCGAAAAAGTTCAGTATATGTATCTGAAGCTTTTCAGTTGGGAAGTCTGGAGATACTTTGGATTTTATTTTCTCTTGGTCTTCAATTGAAAGTGTTGAAAAATCATATACATGTTCGTATTGAAAAGCCGAAGCTATTTTACTTGAAAGTGGATTTGCAATGTTTGTAATATAAATCAGTTTTATTGCATCGCCATTTTTATTATCAGAATCTAACAATGTTAGGGCGGCATTTAAATTCGTAGAGGCGGTGCTTTGATTTCCAATCTGCGTTACGGATTTGGCTTGAGCATAAATTTTTCCAGTAGGGAGCGTAAACTCAATGTCATCGCTTTTGCCCTCCATTTTCATAGATGTGAATTCTTTCACATTATCAAGCATTAACGTAATTCCTGCACCGACCTGGAACACCCAACCATATGCGGATGCGGATGCATTTGTATCTACTTCTTTTCCATCGATGATAGACATAGCGCCTCCTAAAATAATATTACCTATTCTTCCACAATTCCAATCACTCTACCACAACAATAAACGCTATCGTTCTCACCAAGTCGAATCGGCTTATACTTCTCATTATGCGAAATCAAGCACTTGTCACCAAGCTCCTTGATATAAGCGTCACCGTTGACAACAAAGATGCCAATCTCGCCTACATCAATCGAACCGCATTTTTCGACGAATACTCTATCGCCGCCGTGATAGGTAGGTTCCATACTGTTGCCCGTGATCGGAATGACGTAATCGGCAGCTTCTGCTTCAGCGGATTCCTCGACCAATATCTGTTCCGGTGTTTCTGTTTCAAGGAAGTTGCCCGTTCCTGCGGATGCCGGATAATTGAAAAAGTCGATCTTCAGCATACGAGCCTTGGGCTTTCGAGAAGCAGCGGTCACACGCTTGTATTCGCTGTCAATAAGATAATCAACAACGTCTTTACCGTGTTCATCAAGAGCACGGTATTTTTGTATCGTGCTCCACTCTGCAGCGGTGGGATGCTGCGTCATGGACTTGCAGCCGATCAGCTCATCGGCAGATACACCGAGTAGATCGCAGAGGCGGGCGAGCTTATCGCAATCGGGGCGGCCGATTCCTTTCTCCCAGTTGTATATAACTCTGCCCGAGCTCTCACCGAGAGCGTCGGCAATGTCCTGCTGTGTCATTCCTTTTTGTAAGCGATACTCTTTGATTCGCGCACCGATCGTACTCATGCGGATATACCTCCGATTTTGTATTACACGTCTATTTTATCATATAAAATTGTATTTGTCAAGTCATTTCTCCAATAATTTTATAGAAAGCTATTGACAATCCAAAATTATTATAGTATAATATCAAATACACAACGAAATGAGAGTATATGGCATCAAGCATCAAATATTGAGCCGCATGAAACAAAGAAAAGCCCCGCGCGAGGCGGGGCGAGGATTATTCTTGTGTTTTGGCTACCCATTCATCCCAGCGAGGATCTGCGGTGATTTCCTCTTTTACCTTAGAATAATCGGGATTACACCAGAACGGCCAGTCATCGGGGAGGGATTTTGCAATAGAGTTACAAGGCTTTATTTCATATTCAACATGAGAAACAAGCGGCGCGGTAAAGCAGTGAGTTTTTCCGTCACACACTCCCTCCAAAGCTTTTGCATGATGCAAAGCACTGTCAAGCGATACAAAAGCATCATCGTGATATCCACGTTCCCATTGAACTCTTGAAAGATAGAGATATAGTTCGATAAGATCGCCATGGTATCTTCCCATGTTACCATCATCGCAAATCAAATAAAAGAGTGAAATGGCTCCTTCAATTTTTTCAATCGGCATATCGCTTTCGAAATGATGCTTGTTGGTAATCAAACCATATACAAGCTGTTGAGCAAACTGACTTGCTGTTTTCAAAAGAAAATCTCCAATGTATTTTGCTTCTTCTTTGCCATCGGAAGCGGCAGAAAGCAATATTTCTCTGCAGTTTTTAAGTTCGGGCATTTTCTGAGCATACGCAATTGCTTTGTCATTCTCTCCTATATTTCTGTA
Source organism: Candidatus Flemingiibacterium sp. (assembly GCA_045587285.1). GTDB lineage: Bacteria > Bacillota > Clostridia > Oscillospirales > CAG-272 > Flemingiibacterium. Next base: position 8,430 of record JAZNBZ010000226.1, read on the forward strand.
AAGCAAAACAAGAATATGAATTGCCTTTGTAACCGTTGAGTTATCAGTAGCATTGTTAATAAGATACTCGCAAAGCTTAATTGATTCTGCCCAATATTCATTGCGCTTGTGAACATCATAATTATGCTGAATAAAGCCTTCGTCATCGTAATATAGCCATTCCTTATGACGTCTCCATCCAGCTTCAGAAAGTGTATCCGCAAGAGTCATGAGCAGACGTTCATTTTGCGGAAATTCCGCAAGTCCTTCTCGTAGAATGGTAAGGCACTCGTCTACCCATTCATCATCACCTCGGGATTGAATACCAAATGACTTGATCTTATTAATAATTATATCGATTTTACTTTCTCTGTCATTATGGTATCCAAACAATTCATCAATGGTAACTCCAAAATAATTAGCAATAGACGGAATCATTTCCATATCGGGATAACCGCCATTCGCTTCCCATCGTGAAACTGCTTGCGATGTCACGCCGATAGCTTCAGCAAGTGCTTCTTGAGTGTGCCCATCGCGCCGACGTAGTTCGCGTATTTTTTGTCCTAAATCAAGTTGCATAAAAGCACCTCCAAAATTTATTTCACCGGTGTGATTATATTATAGCACATATTTGTGAAAAAACAATTATCAATTCATTGTTTCAAATCCAAGCGATCCTTGGATTGTATTTTCCGCTTTCCCGACGCTTGCGTCTGGGGCAAGCGATCCTTGGATTGTATTTTCCGCTTTCCCGACGCTTGCGTCTGGGGCAACCGATCCTTGGATTGTAT
>JAZNBZ010000227.1:0-13055 GCA_045587285.1 Candidatus Flemingiibacterium sp.
AACCACTACCTCGCAAAGCTCGGTAAGGAAGGGGCGGTTGATACCAAGCAGCTTGCCGTGACGAGCCGCACGGCGGAGAATACGGCGAAGCACGTATCCGCGTCCTTCATTGGAGGGAATAACGCCGTCCGAGATCATAAACGTAGCGGAACGGATATGGTCGGTTACAACACGAATGGAAACGTCATCGTCGCCGCCGTTACCGTAGGTCTTGCCTGCGATCTTACAAACGGTGTCGAGTACGCTTCTTACGGTGTCAACCTCAAAGAGGTTGTCAACGCCCTGCATTACGCAGGCGAGGCGCTCAAGTCCCATACCGGTGTCGATGTTTTTCTGAATAAGCTCGGTGTAGTTGCCGTTGCCGTCGTTGTTAAACTGCGAGAATACGTTGTTCCATATCTCCATATAGCGGTCGCAGTCACAGCCGGGCTTGCAGTCGGGCGAGCCACAGCCGTACTTTTCGCCGCGGTCGAAGTATATCTCGGAGCAGGGACCGCAAGGGCCGGAGCCGTGCTCCCAGAAGTTGTCCGCCTTGCCGAGGCGCACGACGTGTGCGGGATCAACACCGATCTTGTTTACCCAAATATCGTAAGCTTCGTCGTCGTTTTCGTAAATGGACGGCCAGAGAAGCTCGCCCGGAATCTCTAAAGTAACGGTGAGAAATTCCCACGCCCACGCGATAGCTTCCTCCTTGAAGTAGTCGCCGAAGGAGAAGTTACCGAGCATCTCGAAATAAGTACCGTGACGTGCGGTCTTACCAACACGCTCAAGGTCGGGGGTGCGGATACACTTCTGGCAGGTGGTAACTCTGCGGCGCGGAGGCTCGACCTCGCCCGTGAAGAACTTCTTCATCGGCGCCATACCCGAGTTGATAAGCAGAAGCGATTTGTCGTTGTTGGGAACGAGCGAGAAGCTGGGAAGTCTCAGATGGTCCTTCGACTCAAAGAAGGAAAGATACTTCTCGCGAAGCTCGTTAAGTCCTGTCCATTTCATTTTATGTGTCCTCCAAAAAATGTTTTTACACTAATATAAAATTATATCACAATCGAGAGTGATTGTCAATATTTTAGCGAGAAAAGGGGATAAAGGGGAATTTTTTTCGGATGCCGTCAAGCTTTTCGCTTCCTGCAACGATTTTATACACCTCGTTGAGCGCGAGCGTCAGAAGCGACACTACAGCCGAGGCTATTATCGCGGGCAGCGAGAGCGGTACTATTCCGAAAACGGAGCCAAGCGACGGGATAAGCATCGCGAGGGCTATAAAAGCAACGATGCCTGCGCCGAACAGCGTGTAGCTTGCCGACACGCGTATTCCCGGACGGAAAATGCTCTTTTCGGAAGCAAGCGAGGCGAAATTGATAAGCTGGCAAGCGGTAAACGTTATAAACGCGGCAGATGAAAACTCAGCGGCACCGATCGCGAATCCAAGCCCGTTCAGAGCCGGATACACGGTAAGCATCAAAAGCGCCTGCACCAGCGCAAAGAGCGCTATGCGAACGTTCATCATAAGCGGCCGCTCAAGCGATTGCTCTGCGGTATCCTTGACGGCAAGCACGTTGTGTGACGGTCTTGCAAAAGCAGATGCAAGTATTGCCGCAAGGTCTATGATAAGACCGCTGAATATAATCTGTACGGGTGTCAGCGCCGTAACGCCCACGACAAGCGAGCCGAGCGTTATGAATACGCGTGCTAACTGCGAGAGCGTTAAGTACCTGACCATTCGAAGAACGTTTTTATAAATCGTGCGCGAATATTCAAGCGCCGATACCATAGCGGAAAATCCGCCTGTGCCTTGGTCGTCCGCGTCGGAAATAACGACGTCGGAGATGAGCTTTAGCGCCTCGGACTCGAAGCTTCCGCGCCCCACTATACGCGAGTAGGCAGGCGTCTGATGCGAGCGGATGTCTATGCCGGAGCGCTTTGCCTTGGGAGAGATGGTAACGCTTTGCGTAAAGCCGACGTCGGAATTCTTCAAAAGAAGTGCGCCGCTTATACCGCCCGTTAAAAGTCCCACGCGCTCGCCGTCGTCCTGCATCATTTTGACGATTTTTGCGAGCTGCGGCTTAGATACGCCAACGTACATTCCGTAGAGAGGAACGTTCGTGCGAAGAAGATTTTCGTGCATCATGTCAGCCTGTGCGCCCGAGAGTATTTCGCTCTCGTTTTCGATGATGCCGACGGACATTGCGATGTACCTGTCGTTTTCAGCGTAGTTGTCGGTCGTCATAATAACGCGTATTCCGGCGCTCTTGAGGCGCGATATAGTCTGCGCAATGCCGGTGCCCAGCGGCTCGCGTATCGCGAGGAAGCCCTCGAAGGTAAGGTCGGACTGTATCGAGCCGATGCGCTGGAGATTGTTGTAGCCCGTGACGCCCGTGCCCATCGCGACGACGCGGTAGGAGCTTTTGGTAAGGCTCGTAGCAACGGAAAGAAACTCGAGCCTGTCCTCGGTCGTCATTTTGAAAATGCGTCCGTTTTCGACGTAGTATTCACACGCATTAAGTATAGCCTCGGCGTCACCTCGGCAGACTGCGAGATAGCGCGTGTCGGAGTCAACCGTTAGCGTAGTTTCAAACCTTGACGCGCCGCCCGACGGCATATGCTCGATTATCGGGTGGGAGCGGTCGATATTGCTGTTGTATAGCCCGAGCGACTGTGCGACGTCGATTATCGCTTCCTCCTCGGGGGTTATTTTGCGCGAGCTTTCCGAAAGCGAGGTGAGCCCGGCGCCGTATATGCCCGTTGAGATAACGCCTGCGAGCACCGCACTGCGTATGCGCTCCACGCGGTCAACGTCGGTAGCGCTGTAAAGCGTGCGCGAGGTGTATATCTTATCGACGACGGAATGCGAGCTCGTGATAACGCCGTCCTTGGGGACGATCAGCGTCGTAAGCTCTTTAAGGTCCGCAATCTTTTCTGCGTTCTTTATTATAGCGCCGATATTTACGTCGCGGCGGCGCTTCATAGCGCCGAACACGCCGCATCCGACGATTATGTATCCAAACGTGACGTAAAGCTCGCTCATCGCGGCAACCGCGAGGGATATGCCGGTAAGGAACGCGCCGAATACGCCCGAGCCGTTCGGCACGAACAGATTGATAAGAGTTATAAGGAACACGAGCGCAAGCATCGACAGCGACCATACGGAGCAGTATTTCTTCAGCGTGCGCAGAATTTTTAAGTTTTCGTGCGTCGCGAGCGGCTTTACCTTGTCAAGCATTCTCGCCGCCGTCCTGTCGCCCGTTGCGACTACGATGGCGCGTGCCGTGCCTGCTGTGACTATAGTCGTCGCGAACGCCATATTTTTTTGGTTGTCTATCGAGAGCGTTTCCGTGAAGTGCGTGAAATCCGCGTCCTTAAACACGGACGATCTCGCACCCGTCAGCGGCGACTCGTTAACGTAAAGTCCGTCAGACGAGGTAAGACGGCAATCGGCAGGCACAACGTCACCCGCACCGAGGCATACGACGTCACCCGGCACGAGCGCGCGCATATCAACGAGCATAAGCTTGCCGTCGCGTATGACCTTTGCCGTCGGCAGGGAATATTCAACCATACCGTCAAGCACCTTTTGTGCCTTGAAATAGGTGAATATCGCCGCCGCGTAGTTGATTACCAGCATAAAGAGTATGGCACTCGTTGCAAGCGGAACGTCAAACACCGATGCGGCTATAAGCGCGACTACGAGCAGCAGGGCGGCGTAATCGGTGGGGATAAGCAATTTAAATTCGCCGTTTTGCTTCGTGTAAACGTTATTTTTGCCGTGCTCGCGACGCGATTTTGCGTACGCCGCGCGCGTAAGTCCGCGCCCGCGGTCGGTGTCGAACCTCTTTTCAGCCTGCTCGACGGTTTGATTGTACCACGACTCGGCTGTTTCGTTTATCTTCATACGAGCTCGAACGCGAGTGCGCCGTCGCGTACAGTGAGAGCGGCAATCGAGAGCGCCTTGTCGTAGCTCGAGATAATTTCTGCCGCGAGCTTATCCTCGACCTCGGTCTGAATATAGCGGCGGAGATTGCGTGCGCCGTATTTGCGGGAGTAGGAGTTCTTCGCGATAAGCGCGGCTGCCTCGTCGGTCCAAGTGAACTTCATATTGCGCTCTGCGAGTGCGTCGCGAAGCTCGCCGAGCATAATTGCGGCGATGCGTGCGAAGTCCTCCTCCTCAAGTGCGCGGAAGGTGATGATCTCGTCGATGCGGTTGATAAACTCGGGACGGAGGAACTCCGAGAGGGATTTTTCCGTTTTGTTTTCGGCAAGGGAAGCGTCCTCCGTGCCGCCAAAGCCTGCGCGGGCAGAGCCGACGGACGAGCCTGCGTTCGTCGTCATAACGAGTATCGTGTTCGAGAAGTCAACGACGCGTCCGTGAGAATCGGTTATCTTGCCGTCGTCGAGAATTTGAAGAAGGATGTTTAAAACGTCGGGATGCGCCTTTTCGATCTCGTCAAGCAGTATGACGGAGTAGGGGTGGCGGCGTATCTTCTCGGTAAGCTGTCCCGCCTCGTCAAATCCGACGTAGCCTGGAGGCGAGCCGATGATCTTCGACACCGCGTGCTTTTCCATATATTCGGACATATCGACGCGAATGAGCGCGTCGGGAGTGTTAAAGAGGTCGCGCGCGATGGTCTTGACGAGCTCGGTCTTGCCGACGCCCGTTGGGCCTGCGAATATGAACGACACGGGCTTGCGCTTGCTCGTAACGCCTGCGCGGCCGCGCTTGATCGCGCGAACGACGGCGGATACCGCGTTGTCCTGACCGATGATGTGCTCCTTGATACGCGCTTCGAGCCTATCGAGGCGGAGAAATTCGTTTTCGGTGATGCTCGTCGCCGGAATACCGGTCCATATCTCAATAACGTCAGCCAAATGCTCGTTCGTGACCTCGGGGCGCTTTTCTGCCGCGGGGCGAAGCTCCTCGACGCGCTTTGCAAGGCGCATTTCCTCGGTCTTAAGCTCCGCTATCTGACGGTAGCGCTCCTCGTCGGGAAGCTCGTCGCTGTGAGTTTCGAGCGCCTCGATCTGCGAACGCTTTTCGGAGAGGTCGTTTGATGATACGTTGAAATCGTCGAGCAGTACGTTTGCGAGCGAAACGTGAGCCGACGCCTCGTCGATAAGGTCGATAGCCTTGTCGGGAAGGAAGCGGTCGGTGATGTAGCGCTCGGAGAGGGTTACGGCACGCTTTGCGATATCGTCGCTTATGGTAACGCCGTGGTAGTCCTCGTAGTAATGCTTGATGCCGCGAATTATCTCGTAGGATTCCTCAACCGACGGCTCGTTTACCATAACGGGCTGGAATCGGCGCTCAAGCGCGGAATCCTTTTCGATATGCTTGCGGTATTCGTTCATAGTGGTCGCGCCGATGACCTGAATTTCGCCGCGCGAGAGGACAGGCTTCATTATATTAGCCGCGTTCATCGCGCCCTCGGCTTCGCCTGCGCCGACTATATTGTGTACCTCGTCGATAACGAGGATAACGTTGCCTTGCTCCTTGACCTCGGTGATAAGGCCCTGTATGCGCGACTCGAACTGTCCGCGGAACTGCGTTCCCGCAACGAGTGCGGTAAGGTCTACGAGGTATACCTGCTTGTCACGAAGGCGCGTTGGAATATTGCCCTCGGCTATTTTAAGCGCGAGTGCCTCTGCTATTGCAGTCTTGCCGACGCCCGGCTCACCGATAAGGCAGGGGTTGTTCTTCTGACGGCGCGAGAGGATCTGTATAACGCGGTCAAGCTCGCGCTCGCGTCCGACGATGCGGTCAAGCTTTCCTTCAGCGGCAGACGCCGTGAGGTTTTTACAGTAGTTAGTGAGATATTTGAGCTTCGACGGCGCACCCTTGGGCTTGCCGTCCTGCTTTTTGTCGGATTTGTTTTCCTCGTTTTTTGACGCGGGCTTACCAAAGCCGTAGCTGCCGAAAAGCTCGGACAGATTTATGGAGGGAGCGCGTCCCTCGCCGCCCTCCTCGGGCTCTGCGGCGGCAAGCTCGGTCATCTGCTCCGCCATATTTTCGAGCTCCGCGTCGAGCTCGTCTATAGAGTCGGCAGGCACGCCCATCTTTTCGAGAATATCGTTTACGGGCTTGATACCAAGCTCCTTAGCGCACTTCAGGCAAATACCCTCGGTGAGAGTTTCGCCGTTTTCAATTTTAGTGACGTATACCACAGCGACACGCTTGTGGCATCTTGCACACATTTCCATTTTGTAAGGTTCCTTTCTGGTCTTGCGAGTGGTTGATACTTATTTTCAGAATAATATCAGGCTGTTATCTACGAAAAATTTTAAAATGAACGAGCCTGTTATTACGGATTCGTTGAATATATCGGGGCGTATCGTTTCGAGCGCGTTTATAAGCCCGACGGAGATATTGGCTATAGCCCACGAGCATAAGAGTGCGCTTCCGACTCCGAACAGCCCGCCGAGAGCCTTATTGAGCTGCTTTAAAACGGGCAGCTTGCACAAAAGCTCCAAAAGCCACGTTGCTATGGCACACGCTATCAGAGCCGCAAGAAAAACGATTATCGCGGCGCAGACGGTGCTTATGGCACTCGAGGTGGGAGCGGCTATCTTTTCGGAGAGCGCGTCAAGCGCGTCCGACTGTGTCAGATTAGCGAGAAATTCGTCGTAATATTCCTCGATATCGGAAATATCGAACTTGAAGCGCTCGGCGAGGTTTGAAAGCGCCTCGGGACGGTCGGACAGCACCTCGTCAATGTTGAGGCGCTCAGTGCCCGCGTTGACTATAGAATCGAGCGTATCCTCGGTAAGGCTCGATACGCGCTCCTTTACAAACGTTTCCTCGAGCCATACGGAAACGGGCGCGGTAAAGCTGAACGCGCAAACGAGCGCAATAATTATCGAGGCAAAGCGCATACCGGACTTGACGAAGCCCTTGGCAATACCGTGCCACACCGCAGTAACTGCTACGGCTATTATAATGAGGTCGATGACAAAGCTCATTTTGATCTCCTTGTTTTTTACTTACTCTGAATCGTTCGACGCTCTGTCGAAATAGTGCTCCTCAAAGCCTGTGAGAGAATACGTCAGCGCGTAGTTCTTCAGCGCGACGAGTACCGTCTGCTCGTCGGATACGAGCAGGTCTATAGCTTCGCTCTCAACGGCGAGAGTGCCGAGCTTTCTGTTGATAAGATTAACGCGCGAGAGTGTGTTTCCCGTAAGAATGAACACGTAGTCGCCACTTGTGTCGGAGTCAACCCCGACGAGCTTGCCGTCAAATTCGCCCTCGTAAACCGTGCGTCCGTTTGCGTCGAAAACGCGCATAACGTAGCTTTTGCCGATTACGCCGTCGGAATATACGGCGATAAGATACTTTGCCGAGGTATCGGTCAGCGCAAGCTGTGCGGTGTGCTCGACGCTTGATTTTAAATTAAGCTCCGCGTCGAAGAAATAAACGGCTTCATCGGTTACGGCCGCTATGGAGTCGGCGAGATAGTACAGCGAATAGCCGAGCCCGTCGATCATTGCGGTGTGGAGCGGCGCGCTCTCACCGGGAACGATAAGCTCGATCTTGGTGTAAAAGCTGCCGCCGTCCGCGCCTGCGGTCATAACGGCGATCTTTGATGCGTCGGGCGCATATTCGAGCGACATAAGGTGATCGTTCTTATAAACTCTCGAAACCGCCTCAAAATCGGAGTTGTAGACCGTGATTGCCGTGCGGTATTCGCGCGACGAGGACGCGATGGCAAAGCTGCCGTCGTTTGCTATAGTTGCGTCGGTTACGGGGAACTCCGACGAGCCCTCGAAAAGCAGGGTGAAGGTGTTGAGTATCGTATATTCGGAGCCGCCTAGATCGTAGCACAGCGCAAAGCCGTCGCTCGTTTTGAGCACGGGCGAGGCGTAGCTTATCTGCTCGGACATTATCTGGTTGCCCTGCGAGTCGTAAAGCGCGTAGCCCGACGGCGAGAGCGTACAAAGGTCGCCGAGGAAGAGCTCAAGACGGTTGGGATCTCCCGAGGCGTAATTTATCTTGGGCGCGGTTATAGACGTTTCGGTGTTGGTGAAGCTGATGAATTTGAGCAGATAGCGCAAATTCTCGAGCGTGATGTCGTTTCGAAGAAAGGTGAAAGAGAAGATAACGAAAACGACGAGAAGGACGATGCTTATATATTTTGCGATGCGGTAGCCGAGGCTGACAGACGAATAGTATTCGTCGAGCTTCGGGGCATCGTTAGCGTTGGCTTTATCTTTTTTCGGCGCGGGAGGCGCGGCGGTCTGTTTTACGGGCGTCTGCGGCATACGAGCTCTCCTTTCGTGAAAATACTATAATATAACTTTAATATTATACCACATTTCTTCGTTCGTAATAGCGTATATAGTATGACTTAAATGTGAATGAATTGTTAATATTGGCGGCGCGGCAAAATATTTCAAAAAGGTGGTGACAAAACATTTGTTTTGTGTTATAATAAAACGTGAATATACATCTTATGGAAGCGAGGAAGCGCATATGAAAAAGTTTCTCATTGTGGACGGAAACAGTATACTCAACCGAGCGTTTTACGGCATACGTCCGCTCACCAACAAGGACGGACTGCACACCAACGCCGTATACGGCTTCGTGAACATATTAAAGCGTAATTTAGACGCAGTAGAGCCTGACGGCTTTGCGGTGGCGTTCGACCTTCGCGCGCCCACGTTCAGACACAAGGAATACGACGGCTATAAGGCTACCCGAAAGGGTATGCCCGAGGAGCTTGCCGTGCAGCTACCGTACGCCAAAGAGGCGGCAGAGCAGCTTGGCGCGCGCGTGCTCACGCTCGAGGGCTTTGAGGCGGACGATATTCTCGGAACGGTTGCAAAAATGGCGTCCGACGAGGGCGCGCACGCATACGTTCTGACGGGCGACCGCGACTCGCTTCAGCTTATCGGCGAAAACGTGACCGTGCTTCTCGCGACCAACAGCGACACCGTGCCGTTTGACACGGCTAAATTCACCGAAACGTACGGCATCACGCCTGATCGCTTCGTTGACGTAAAGGCGCTTATGGGCGACTCGTCCGACAACATCCCAGGCGTGCCCGGAATCGGCGAAAAGTCCGCATTTAAACTCATCGCGGAGTTCGGCACTCTCGACGGAGTTTATGAAAATATCGACGCGCCCTCGATAAAGGCGGGGCAGCGTCAAAAGCTTATCGACGGCAAGGAGCTTGCGTACACCTCGAAGTGGCTCGCGACTATCGTGCGCGACGCACCGATAGGGTTCACGCTTGACGAGATCGACGGTACGGCAGAGCGTGCAAGCGAGGCTCGTCCGAGCCTTCGTGCGCTCTTTGAAAAGCTCGAGTTTTCCGCGCTTATAAAGCGCTTCGGGCTTGATACGTTGACGAGCGAAGAAAACTGCGAATGTTCCCATAATTCCAAGTGTATTACCGAATGTGCGAGTGCAAAAGAGGCGGCAGAGCGCGCAACCCAAAATGGCGCGGAGCGTATCGCCGTAATGCTCGGGGAAACGGTGTCGTTCGCGACCGACGCGGCGCACGTTTACACCTGTCCCGACGAGGGCGTGCGCGACACGCTTCTCGCTCTCAAAGCACGCGGCGTCAAGCTGTACACATACGACTCCAAGGCTGCGTACGCGCGCTACGATCTCGCGGACGAGCTGCCGTTCGATTTCGACGTAATGCTCGGCGCGTACGTCGTCGATCCGACGGATAATCACCTCGAGCCCGAGCGTCTTAAGCTTCGCTATATCGGCGATTCGTCCATAGGATTTGATGCGGCGGACGTTATCGCTGTGGCGGACGAGCTTATGAAAATTATAACCGAGCGGGAGCAGACGTCGCTCCTTTACGATATCGAAATGCCGCTCGCGGCTGTGCTCGCGAGAATGGAATCGGCAGGATTCAAAATAGACGTGCAGGGTGTAAATGATTTCGCCGCTGTGCTCGGAAACGCCGCAGAACAGCTCGCCGAGCGAATATATTTCCTCGCAGGCGGAGAATTCAATATAAAATCGCCGCTTCAGCTTTCAGAGGTGCTATTTGAACGCCTCGGACTTCCGCACGGCAAGAAGAACAAAAACGGCAGCTATTCCACGAGCGCGGACATTTTGGAAAAGCTCGCGCCGTATCACGAAATAGTCGCCGATATTTTAGAGTACCGTCAGCTTGAAAAGCTCCGTTCGACCTACGGCGAGGGGCTGACAAAAGCCGCCGATGAAAACGGCTTTATTCATTCCACCTTCAATCAGACTGTCACCGCGACGGGACGCCTTTCCTCGACCGAGCCCAATTTGCAGAACATCCCCGTTCGCACCGAGCTTGGACGTGAGCTTCGCCGCTTCTTTATCGCGAACGGCGACGGGCGCGTGCTTATCGACGCGGACTATTCGCAAATTGAGCTTCGTCTGCTCGCGCACATCTCGGGCGACGAAACTATGATAAATGCGTTCAAAAACGATATCGACATTCATACAGTCACCGCTTCGCAGGCGTTCGGTGTGCCGATCGAGGCAGTTACGGGCGAGATGCGTAAGCGCGCGAAGGCTGTCAACTTCGGCATCGTTTACGGCATATCCGATTTCTCGCTTGCACAGGACATCGGAGTTACAAAAAAGCAAGCGGCGGAGTATATCGAGTCGTATCTCGCAAGCTACCCGAAGGTCGCAGAGTATCTTGAAAATATAGTCAAGCAGGCGACTGCCGACGGCTTTGTTACGACGATGTTCGGGCGCCGACGCGACATTCCCGAGCTTTCCTCGAGCAAGCATATGCTAAAGCAGTTTGGCGAGCGCGTGGCGATGAACAGCCCCATTCAGGGAAGCGCGGCGGATATTATCAAGATAGCGATGGTGCGCGTTGATGAGGCGCTTTCAAAGAGCGGTCTTGACGCAAGGCTAATTTTGCAGGTGCACGACGAGCTTATTATCGAAGCGAGTGAAGCCGACGCAGAGGCGGCACGTGAGCTTCTCGTTCGCGAGATGGAGAACTGCGTGTCGCTGTCGGTACCCCTTACGGTATCCACCGCAGTCGGCAAGACGTGGTACGACTGCAAGGATTGACAAATGCGAATATTTATGTTATAATATTTTATTATATTATTCACGCGAGGAATTTCAATGATAATTCTCGGTATTGACCCCGGTATCGCAATCGTGGGATACGGCATAATTGAATACAAAAACGGACGCTTTACGACGCTCGCGCACGGCTCGATACAGACGCCCGCCCATACCGACGTTGAAGCACGCCTTGAGATGATATATAACGAGCTCGACCTGCTCATTAAAATGTATCACCCCGACGAAATGGCTATCGAGGAGCTGTTTTTCAACACCAATCAGAAAACGATGGTGCCCGTTGCCGAGGCAAGAGGCGTGATGCTTCTTTGTGCAAAGCAGAACGGACTTAACATAAGCGAGTACACGCCGCTTCAGGTCAAGCAGTCGGTCGTCGGATACGGACGCGCCGTAAAAAAGCAGGTTATGAGTATGGTCGCGCTTCTTTTGAAGCTTGAAAATGCCCCGAAGCTCGACGACACCTGCGACGCACTCGCGATTGCCATTTGCCACGCGAACACGGGCAACTCCAAGATGCGCGGCTACTATAATCAGAATTACTACACCAACAGAACGAGGTAACAGCTATGTACTATCACGTAAACGGAGAACTCTGTCACACCGAGGCGCACACGGCAGTTATAGACTGCGGAGGCGTCGGATATAAGCTCACGGTTTCGGGCACGACTCTTGCCGCTATCGGGCAGAAGCTCGGTCAGAAGGTCAAGCTCTATACGTATCTCGCCGTGCGCGAGGATGCGATGGAGCTTTTCGGCTTTTATACTGCCTCGGAGCATTCCGCGTTTTGTCAGCTCATAACCGTTTCGGGCGTTGGTCCCAAGGCGGCGATCTCCATACTTTCAACGCTCACTCCCGAACAGTTCGCGGCGGCTGTATGCTCGTCCGACACCAAAGCGCTCGGAAGGGCAAACGGTATCGGCGCAAAGACTGCGGCTAGGATAGTCCTCGAATTAAAGGACAAGGTTGCCAAGGAGTTCGGCGCAGATGCCGTGAGTGCAATCCCTGCCGCTGTAAATACGACCGGCAAGCTTTCCGATGCTGTGAACGCGCTTTTGGTGCTTGGTTACTCAAAGAGTGAAGCAACCGAGGCTCTTTCGGGCATTGACACGACGAATATGCCGCTTGAGGCACTTATCACGGCGGCACTCAAGCGTTTGATGAAATAAGAAATAAGGAGGGAAGCGCGTGAACTATTTTGACGAGGAAAACGAGTTTGAAAACCGCTTAATGGATACGGCACATATACCTGAGGACGCAGACAACGACAAAAGCCTGCGTCCGACGACGCTCGAGGAGTACGTAGGTCAGTCAAAGGCGAAGGAAAATCTTAAGATAAGCATAGACGCCGCCAGAATGCGTGATGACACTCTCGACCACGTGCTTCTTTACGGTCCTCCCGGCCTTGGTAAGACCACGCTTTCGAACATAATCGCAAACGAGCTTGGCGTAAACATCCGCGTAACGAGCGGACCTGCGATAGAAAAGCAGGGCGACCTCGTTGCGCTGCTCACCAATCTTAACGAAAAGGACGTTCTCTTTATCGACGAGATTCACCGCCTGCCGCGTCAGGTTGAGGAGATACTCTATCCTGCGATGGAGGACTACGCCGTTGACATTATCATCGGTAAAGGTCCGTCGGCGCAGAGCATACATCTGCCGCTCCCACGCTTCACGCTTATCGGCGCGACGACCCGTGCAGGTCAGCTTACGACACCGCTTCGCGACCGCTTTGGCGTACTGCTTCAATTAAACTTTCACGGCTGTCAACTTTTGGTGGCTTAATATCTTCACAAAGGGTGTTTTTGCCGTCGGATTCAATTACTATTGCCCCGCCTTTTTGGCCACTTGCCAATAAAATTTCACCAACTTCTAAAACCACGCCCGATACACTCGCGTAAACAGGAGAAGAAACATATCCACCTGCTTCTGCCACAAGTGTACCAACGCAAACGCTGTCGCCCTTTTGTACCACAGGCACAGCAGGTGCGCCAATATGCATTGAAAGCGGAAGCACAACCTTTTTAAC
>JAZNBZ010000228.1:0-1726 GCA_045587285.1 Candidatus Flemingiibacterium sp.
GTTCTTAATTGAAATTGCGCCGGGGCAATCCCAAGCCGCGCCTCTCGACGTGCCGAACTCAAGGCAGTCTGCGCGCATATCCATACCGATACGCCACCATCCGAAGTTAAGACGGGTGAAGTCGTCAGCCATTCGGGGCGCCTCGGCGAGCGGATGCTCGATTATCATTTCCTTGAATACGTCGGGACCGAAGGAGTCGAACGCGTTACCGCCCGTAACCATATGCCACGAGAAATGCGATTTTGCCGCGCCCTCACAGTGGAGCGGAGCAGGGCTTAACTTCTTGAATACGCGGTACTGTGCGAGCGGAACGGTGACCTCGAACGGAGCCTGCGTGCCCTCCGAGCCATCGTAGTAAACGAACTCGAAGCCGCAGTCCCAAATTTTTGCAATGTTGTCTGCGATCTCGTCCTGGAGAGAGGTTGCCTGATCGACGTATACGCTATTACCGCAGAACTCGGAGATGTCGAGAATTCCGCCCCATTCGCCAAGCTCATGTGTGCGTACGGTGGTGTTGTAAGCACCGCGCTTACAGCCGTAGAACTTGTAGGGACGCTCGGTGGTGAAGCCCTCGTAGGAGATAAGCTCACCCATAAACATAAGCACGCGGCAGTCGGGGTGAACGATAGGTCCGGTCGGATCCTCCTCAACGTAGATCTCGGTGTCCTCGAGCGAGAGGGGCTTCGACAGACGGAATTTCCTGGTTGTATTAAGTCTGTAGTCGGCAACGGGGGTTACGTAATCGGTGTAAAGACCGACGTGAGTGTGGAGGAAGTGATAGCCGACGGTGAGTCCCGCGTCCTTCATCTTCTGGATCATCTCGCGAAGGCTGTCGAGACCGTTTTCGTACTCCTCGCGCAGATTATAGTTGCTGCATCCGCCGTAAGGACGCTTTGGGGGATCCTTGGCGATTGCGGGGTAGTAGAGCGAAACGTTCTTGATGCCCGCCTTCTTGACAAACTCGATGTGCTCGTCCACCGTGCTCGGGATGATGGCACCGGTCTGATAGTACGAGCGGTTGAGCTTGCCGGAGCGGCGGCTTTCAACGCCCTTCGGAAGATCGTAGTCGTATTCTATGTCGTTGATAGCATCGAGCAGCTCGTCCTTGTCGGAAACGATAAGTCCGACGGTTGCGCCCTTGAGATAGTATTCACGAAGCGACTCGCCGTAAAGCACCTTGTGATCTCTGTGCTCTACGAAATCGATACGGGGATACGGATCGCAGGCGAGGACGTTTATCGCTGCCTTTTCGTCCCAAACTACGTTAAGAAGCTCGCCGAAATGAGCGCGCGGCTTCAAGGGAAGCTGAACGAGACGGAACGCCAAAACAGGCGGCTCCACCATCGTGGGAACGGCGAGGTCTTCCTTCGTTACGTTGAATTTGTTCAGCGTGAACGCCATATAGCGCTCAGCGATCTTTACGTCAACGACCGCCTCGAATTTGATGAGCTCAAAGCCCATAATGAGCTTGCCGTCTTCCATACGAACGCGGTTAGCGCCGAACGTCATCTGCTTGTTTGGGTGAGCCAACTTGATTTCGTTGTTGACGGGACGCTCCTCGGTCAGCGCGAAGAAGGGAAGCTCGCAGCCCTTCATTATGCACTCCTCGCCGTTTGCCTTCAGGATAAGGCTTTCTGCGACGGCGTTCTCGCCGAGTGTAAGGCGAAATTTGCTGTTTTCGAGAATGATGCTCATTTTTGCTACCTCTTATATATAAATATTTGCG
>JAZNBZ010000229.1:0-7054 GCA_045587285.1 Candidatus Flemingiibacterium sp.
GAAGACAACCGAAACCCCGCGGGGCGCCACGCCCGCGTGCGGTTTTATTTTGTATAAGCATTCCCGTCATAGTGCGAAGGCTCTCGGAATATACATAAAGCACCAACAAAAAGGAGGTATTCCCAATGTCAAAGCGCCACAAGCTTGACACGTTTTTGCTCGCCGCCGCACTCTTTTTAACGTCGGGCGCGGTGCTCGCCTACAATATCTTAACGTCAGACGGCGCAGGCATCAGCGTGTCACTCACCGACCTTGTCGAAAACGACGCGGTTCCCGTTTCGCTGATACACGATGCGGCGGCGGAAAATCTGCAAAATAACAGCATTCTCGTAAACGCCGAGCCCTCGGATACCCCCGTCGGCGCGACTCTGCCGCCGATAGTGACGCCGCCCACCGAGTGAGGGCGAAAATACGCATACGTCCTCCCACCCTGCTATTCTTCACGCTGCTTATTCTGCTTGATCGCAGCGCTCTCTCGCTCATTCCGATAGCGGCGGCGCTTTGCCACGAGCTCGGACATCTTGCCGTTATGCGAGCCCTCAAAATTGACGTGCGCGAGGTTGAGATAACTATGTTCGGCGCGGAGATACGAGCTCCCGTGTGTTCGGGCGGTGAGCTTGCGTGCGCCGCAGTGTTCGCGGCAGGCGGTGCGGCGAATATAATCTCGGCGGCGATAGTTTGGATAGTTGGTATTGGCGGCGAGTACGCGGATTTTTTCGTCGCGTGCTCGCTCGCGCTTGCGTTTGTAAATCTGCTCCCTATACGCTCGCTCGACGGCGGCTGTATCCTCGCCGCACTTCTCGAGCGCTTCGCGCCGTATCACGCACACGGCATTGTAAACACTGTTTCCGCCGTAACGCTCGCCGCGCTATGGCTTGTGGCGGTTTATATCTTGCTCGTGTGCGGCGGGAATTTGTCGCTGTTAGTGTTTTGTATGTATTTGTTTGCGGAAGTGTTTTTGTAAAAAACCGCAGCACTGACGTACTGCGGTTTTTCTATGAATCAAAGAATGGAAAATCCGACGACAACCGCCGCAAAGACGATAGAGATCATCGAAAGCAGCTTGATAAGAATGTTGATAGACGGGCCTGCGGTGTCCTTAAAAGGATCGCCCACGGTGTCGCCAACGACAGCCGCTTTATGGTTATCCGAGCCTTTTCCGCCGTAAGTACCGCTTTCTATGTCCTTCTTCGCGTTATCCCACGCGCCGCCGGAGTTGGACATAAATACAGCGAGCAAAAAACCCGAAATAGTCGCGCCTGCGAGCATTCCCACAACACCCGTACAGCCAAGCACCATACCGACGATTATAGGTACGATTACAGCAACAACAGTCGGGAATACCATCTCGCGAAGGCTCGCCTTCGTGCAAAGGTCCACGCACTTGGCGTAGTCGGGATCAGCATTGCCGTCCATAAGTCCGATTATCTCTCTGAATTGACGGCGCACCTCTTTAACGACGCTCTGTGCCGCTCTGCCGACGGAATTCATAGTCAGCGCCGCGAATACGAAGGGCAAGCACGCGCCGATGAAAAGTCCGACAAGGACGGTGGGGCTCGTGATATTAAGGTTGGCTATCTTTTCTGCGCCGCCCTCAATCGTATGCACCTTATCAATATACGACGCCATAAGTGCGAGTGCGGTCAGCGCCGCAGAGCCTATAGCAAAGCCCTTGCCCGTTGCCGCGGTAGTGTTGCCGAGTGAGTCGAGCGCATCAGTTCGTTCTCTTACCTTTTCATCAAGGCCTGCCATCTGCGCTATACCGCCTGCGTTGTCGGCTATAGGGCCGTACGCGTCGGTTGCAAGCGTGATGCCGAGCGTGGAGAGCATACCGACAGCCGCAAGTGCGATGCCGTAAAGTCCCTTGTCCGCGCTGTAAGCGCCGCCCGATACGAAATACGCAACGAGTATGCACACCGCAACGATTATTATGGGAAGAAGCGTCGAGATCATACCTACGGAAAGACCGCCGATGATTATAGTCGCAGTACCGGTTTCGCTCGTCGCCGCGAGATTTTTTGTAGGCTTATAGCTGTCAGAGGTAAAGTATTCGGTCGCCTGACCGATAAGCACGCCTGCGACAAGTCCTGCCAAAATGGCAAAATACATCGCCCAATATTCCTTTCCAAGCACGAACCATACTATAGGAAATGAACCGAGCGCGATTACTATCGCCGAAAAATTCGTTCCGCGGGACAGCGCGCCAAGAAGCTGCTTTTGGGTTGCGCCCTCCTTGGTCTTTACGAAAGCCGTGCCGACTATAGAGCATATAACGCCAAGCACCGAAAGGAACAGCGGAAGCGCCATCGCCTCGAAGCCTCCAAACGCCGCAACGCCAAGCGCGCACGCAGAGATTATCGAACCGACGTACGACTCGTAAAGGTCCGCGCCCATACCTGCAACGTCGCCGACGTTATCGCCGACGTTATCCGCGATAACCGCAGGATTTCGCGGATCGTCCTCGGGTATGCCTGCCTCGACCTTGCCCACGAGGTCCGCGCCCACGTCAGCCGCCTTGGTAAATATACCGCCGCCAACACGTGCAAAAAGCGCCATAGAGGACGCGCCCATACCAAACGTAAGCATCGCGCCCGTAATCTCCTCTGCGGCAAGTCCGAACACGAATTTAAGCAGGAAGAACCAAATGGAAATATCGAGAAGTCCGAGACCTACAACGGTAAAGCCCATTACGCTTCCCGCCGAAAACGCAACTCGAAGTCCGCGATTAAGCCCCTCGATGCAAGCGTTCGCGGTACGCGCGTTGGAAAACGTGGCTATCTTCATTCCGATAAAGCCGGAAAGCGCGGAAAACACGCCGCCCGTCAGAAATGCGAACGGAACGTACGGGGTGATAAGCCCGAACGCCGCCATAACGCCGAGCAAAACGAACATAGCCGCAAAAAATACGGCAACGATACGGTATTGGCGTTTCAGATAAGCGTTAGCACCCGCGCGAATAGACGCGGATATTTTTTTCATACGGTCAGTTCCCTCCGGGAACTTCATCACTCTGCGCGCGGTAAAAAACGCATACAAGAGTGCAATAACAGCACCGCAAAAGGTTAATGCTACAACCAATTTTTCCATATTTACTTTTAACCCCTCAAAAGTACGATTGCCTCTGTTTTGACAATCAAATTTTCACACGCTTCAGCCGTAGCTGCTTGTGATTTTTTTGTGAAATAACAAATGGCCATAAATGCAACGAATCGGAGACACGTCAAAGCCGCATCTCCGATATTCGGACAACTATATGACTTATCGTTGTCTTCCTTTAGTCAGTCAATTAGTCGCTGATGTAAGGAAGAAGTGCTACGTGGCGCGAACGCTTAATAGCGATGGTCAGCTGACGCTGATGCTTTGCGCAGGTACCAGAAATTCTTCTGGGAAGAATCTTTGCACGCTCGCTGATATACTTGCGAAGTCTTGCAACGTCCTTGTAATCGATCTCGTCGATCTTATCTGCGCAGAACTGGCAGACCTTCTTCTTTCTGCGCATACCTGCACGGTAAGGCTTAGAAGCGTCTCTTTCGGTTCTCTCTCTATCCATTTTATGAAACCTCCTTTGTTTATTTTAGAACGGCAGCTCGTCGTCACCCTCAAGCGTTTCGAATTGGGGTGCGGCGCCGCTCTGCGATGCCGGAGCCTGTCCGGCGGGTGTTGCGTACTGAGGCTCTGCATAGCCGCTGGGCATATACGCGCCTCCATTTTGCTGATAAGCGGGTCCCTCGCCCTTGGCATCAACGAAGTTGATCTCGTCAGCTACAACGTCAGTGGAATACTGCTTGTTGCCCTGCTGATCGTTCCAGGAACGAGTCTGAATTGAGCCGACAACGCAAATAGACGAACCCTTCTGGAAGTACTTGCAAGCAAATTCAGCCTGCTGACGCCATGCCGTTACGCGAATGAAATCCGCCTGGGGCTGTGCGTTCTGTCCGTCCTCCGTTCTGGAAGCGAAACGACGGTTTACAGCTACTGTAAAGGTCGTTACCATAACGCCACTGGGAGTCTGTCTGAGCTCGGGAGTTGCGGTTAAGCGACCGCCGAGGATAACCTTATTGAAGTTAAAGTTTGCCATTGTCTGTCCTCCATTCTGTTTTCCGAATTATTCAGCGTCTGCAGCGGGAGCTTCCTCGGCGGGAGCAGCGACAGCCTTCGCAAGCTTCTTTTCGTCATGCTTGATGACGATAGAACGCAAAATACCGTCGGTGATGCCGAATACACGCTCGAGCTCTGCGGGGAAATCAGGAGCGCTCTTGAAGTTTACAAGAACGTAGTAGCCCTCAGCAAGATCGTTGATCGGGTATGCAAGCTTACGCTTACCCCACTCATCAACGGACTCGATGGTACCGTTAGCGGCAATAAGACCGGTGAACTTGTCAACCAGAGCCTTAACGCCCTCCTCACCCTGCTGTACGTCAACGATAAACAGAGTTTCGTAGGATGAAATCTTATCCATTGTGTTACACCTCCTCATGGACTTTAGACCGAACGCCTCGAAAAATTTGCGTCCGGTAAGGAGATGGAATATTTACGCCAAGGCATAATTATCCCATACCGAGTATTTATTATATCACAGAGTTTTTTATTTGTCAAGAGTTTTTTATAAAAAGTGCAGAATGTCTGCACTCCCCCCGCACCCCCAACCTCCTTGGCTACTAAAAATTTTATCGTCTTGCGCCCGAATATTAACACATTTTTATTGACATCAGCCACGACGCGTGCTATAATAATTTGTAGATTAATTTGATACAGGAGTGAAAAGACGTTGAAAACACCGTTTATTACAAAAGAAAAGCTTGAAAAGATCATCGAAGCTTACCCCACGCCCTTCCATATCTACGATGAAAAGGGTATCCGCGAGCGTGCTCGCGCGCTTAACGCCGCATTTTCGTGGAACAAGGGCTTCAAGGAATATTTTGCCGTAAAGGCAACCCCCAACCCCGTACTGCTCGACATTCTCAAAGAGGAAAGCTGCGGAGTTGACTGCTCGTCGCTTACTGAGCTCATTATGAGCGAAAAGGTCGGCTTCTCGGGCGACGACATTATGTTCTCGTCCAACGCAACGCCCGCCGAGGACTTTAAGAAGGCGGCGGAGCTTGGCGCAATAATCAACCTTGACGACTTTACGCACATCGACTTTTTGGAAAAGACCATCGGTTACATTCCCGAAACCATCTGCTGCCGCTTCAATCCCGGCGGAGATTTCCGTATCAGCACGCAGATAATGGGCTCGCCGAGCGAAGCAAAGTACGGTATGACCAAGGAACAGATCATCGAGGCGTACAAGATACTCAAAGCAAAGGGCGCAAAGCGCTTCGGTATTCACGCATTCCTTTCGAGCAACAACACCAACAACGAGTACTACCCCACTCTCGCAGGCGTGCTCTTCAAGCTCGCTGTCGAGATAAAGGAAGCGTCCGGAGTTGACATTTCCTTCATTAACCTTTCGGGCGGCGTTGGCGTGCCCTATCTCCCCGATGCAAAGCCGGCTGATATCGCTATCATCGGCGAGGGCGTACGCCGCGTTTACGAGGAGATACTCACCCCCGCAGGACTTGGCAACGTAGCGCTGTTTACCGAGCTTGGCAGATATATGCTCGCTCCCAACGGTATGCTCATCACCAAGGCTATTCACGAAAAGCATATATATAAGGAATACATCGGCTGTGACGCGTGTGCGGCAAACCTTATGCGACCTGCGATGTACGGCTCGTACCACCACATCACGGTTATGGGCAAGGAAAACGAGCCCTGTGACCACAAGTACGACGTAACGGGCGGTCTTTGCGAGAACAACGACAAGTTCGCAATCGACCGTATGCTTCCTAAGATCGACGTCGGCGACATTCTCGCCATCCACGATGCAGGAGCGCACGGCTTCGCTATGGGTTATAACTACAACGGCAAGCTTCGCAGTGCTGAGCTTCTCTACAAGGAGGACGGCACGGTCGAGCTTATCCGCCGCGCGGAAACTCCCGACGACTATTTCGCAACGCTGGGTATCACCAAGTACTTTAAATAATAGAATAAATGCGTAGGGGCGATTCACGAATCGCCCGTTCAAGAGGCAAAGACCTATCAGGACGGGCGCATCGTGATGCGCCCCTACAGTTTATTGTAATATTAAATAATATTTTTTCAAAAAACCCTTGACAAATGAAAGCCGTTGTGATATAATATCATCTGTTGAAACGCGACGGCGTGAAAACACGCGGATTTAGCTCATTTGGTAGAGCGCGACCTTGCCAAGGTCGAGGTGGCGGGTTCGAGCCCCGTAATCCGCTCCATTTTTTCGGCTATGCCGAAACGGAAGCTTAGCTCAGCTGGGAGAGCATCTGCCTTACAAGCAGAGGGTCACAGGTTCGATCCCTGTAGCTTCCACCACAAAACAAGGTCCGCGGAGATGATCTCCGCGGATTTTTTACGCCAAATATGGCAAGAGGAGTTTTTATGCAAGTTTTTTATCTCACGCTCCAGCAGATGGTCACGATGTTTGTTCTCATGGCGGTAGGTTTCATTCTGCGCAAAAAGAAGCTGTTACCCGAAAACGCAGGTACCGTAATAGCCAAGATGCTAACCTACGTTATCGCGCCTGCGCTCGCGCTTAAATCCCAGATAACCAACTGTTCCATCGAAGCTCTCACTCAAAATATCGAGCTCCCCCTGTTTGGTCTTATTTTAGTGCTCGTAGCAATTGGCATTGCATATCCGCTCTCAAAGCTGTTTATACGCAATCACAAAGACTCCCCGGAGCTTACCTATCAGCAAAACATATATAAATATGCGCTCGCATTCGCAAACTACGGCTACGTCGGTGATTTTTTGATAATCGGCATTTTCAGCGAGCAAGGCGGAATTGACAGTACACAGTATTTTCAATATACCATCTTTAAGTTCTTTTTGAATATTCTGTGCTACGGTTGGGGACTTTACGTTCTCATCCCCAAGGACAAGGGCGACGGCGTTTTAAAGAATCTCAGAAAAGGCCTTCTTACTCCGCCTATGATAGCTGTAGTGCTCGGTATAGTGCTCGGTCTTTTGAACGTGCGCG
>JAZNBZ010000230.1:0-5023 GCA_045587285.1 Candidatus Flemingiibacterium sp.
GCAAATTCTTCCGCCGTCAAAGGCGTAGAGGTGGCGGAAGCGTACACGGGAGTGCCGTTTTGATCGGTGATCTGCGCGGATATTGACAGATTGTTGAACAGCTTACCGTAGCCGTTGTTGGTAGGGATAAGCCCAAGTTGCATACAACATTCAAGTATCGCCGCCACCGTAAAAACGTGCGCTTCCGGAAACTCTACGATATGCGAACCGTTAAGACGAGTGCAAGCACCATTACGAGTACGAGCGAATCGACAAGAGCTTGGACTTAAATTTTGTTTTCATTGTCTTTTTCTCCTTTTTCATTCAACTTCCACTTTTTCTATGCGATGTCCGCATTGAGGACAAAACCGAGATTCTTTTGCCAAAACGGTATCGCAGTTTTTACAGTATACATGCCTTCCTTTATATTCATCATACAAAGTTTTATTTGATAGCAATTCACCACAGGTTGAGCAGACCGTTTCCGTTGCACCTGATTTTGCTCCACAGGACTTGCATACTTTGATTTTCTTCATTTCTTCGGGACCGAAGCCGTAATGCTTCATTCCCAACAGCTTGATGCTTTCCAAATACTCTATGGTCAATCGCTATCACCTCCGTATTGTAGCTTCGTTCCGCATTTTGAACAATAGGTGTCACGAGAAGAAATTTCAACACCGCATTGCTTACAAAAGTGGGGAGCGTTTTCCCAAGGAGTGCAATCCACGCATTCAAAAACATCGGCATTATACATAACCGTACTTACCCACCTTCCGCATTTTTGGCATTGGTTGAAATGCGCTCTGCCTTCGGTTTCCCAAGCGAGCTTCAATTCTTCTGCCGAAACCGCACGAATTGGATTTGTGGTATGTACTAACACCCCGGAGGCTTCACAAAAAAATTGATAATGCCTGCCCCCGGAATCGGCTATGACTTTGTATTTTGCCGTTGAATTAGGCTGTTTGCTCATAGACTCCTCCTTTCGAATTTTTCCTCCAAAAATTTCAGTTTAAATTTTATTAAACAAGGATATTCAACCTTGACTTAATCAAGCATTTGTGTTATAATGTTATGGGTGGGCGGTATGTGCTATTGCGCTAACAATAGCACATACGCTTTGCTCGGGAACCTCCTCCCGAAAGAAGCAAGGGCTACCCATTCGCTTTTTCAAAAGCGGCAGAATGCTATGCCCATCTCGCATTCTGCACACATATTATAATTTATTCTCAATTTTTTGTCCCCCACTCAATCCCCGAAAAGGTGGGGAAAATCGAAAAAAATTCAGATTTTTTCCTGATTTTTACTTTATTCAAATAAAAAGGTGGGGAAATGGGTTGGGAAAGACGGTTAAACCGTCAAGGAGGTATTACTATGAAAAAAATCCTTTCGTTTTTGCTTATGCTCGCGCTTTCTCTTTGCGGTTTAGTCGCCTGCAAAAACGACAACACCCTGCTTGATCCTGATAAACCTGTTACGTTGACGATGTGGCACGTTTACGGTGAGCAAGCTGATTCGCCTATGAACAAATACATAGAAGAATTTAACCGAACCGTTGGAAAAGAAAAAGGCATTATTATTAACGTAACAATGATGTCCAATGCCTCGCAAATCGGAGACAAGCTCGTTGAGGCGCAAGCAGACAAACTGGGCGCGCCCGATATGCCTGATTTGTTCTTCTGTCATAACAATAACGCTGCCTTACTTGGCACTGAAAATTTAATAGATTGGAAAGATATGTTTACATCTGAGGAACTTTCGGTATATGTGGATGACTTTATCGCTGACGGATATGTTGGTGATGAGCTTTGCGTCTTTCCGGTATCTAAGTCTACACATCTTTTGTACATTGCAGGCGGTGTCTTTGAACGCTTCTGTGCCGACACGGGTGTGTCCTATGACGATCTTTCCTCTTGGGACGGCTTTTTTAATGTTGCTGAAAAATACTACGTTTGGTCAGACGGAAAGCCGTTCTGTGCTATTGACTATCTGCTCCGTTGTGTGGAGCTTAATGCAATGTCAAAAGGCGCGACCTCTGAAAGTTTTTACACCGAGAATGGTTGGTATGATTTCAATAACGAGCTTATGAAGGCTTCGTATATGGAGTTTGCGGAGTCGATCGCTAAGGGACATATCGTAATAGCCGATCTTTATTCAAATACACAGGTTATGACAGGCGAGACCATAGCCGGTATCGGATCATCTGCTTCGGTTCTTTATTATAACGATACAATAACCTATCCCGACAACACCAGCGAGCCAATGAATTTGCAGGTTTGTCCCCTCCCGCAAGCAGGGGTTGGCTCGAACTATGCAACTCAGGCAGGTGTGGGTCTTTGTGCTTATAAAACCACAGAACAAAAGGCAGAGGCAGCTACCGTATTTGTTCGGTGGTTTACCGAGGCTCAACGTAATTTTGATTTTGTCATTTCTACGGGTTATATGCCCGTTCACGACGGTGCTTTTGATAAAATTCAAAATCACGAATTTACCAAACCGTCCTACGAAAATCTATATGCCGCGCTTGGCGAAACAAAACAAACCTGTACGCTTGTTTCCGAGCCTTCTTTTGCTAACTATTACACAAAGGTAAACGCTCTGTACGCTTCGCTTCGCGCATTACAGAATGATCTTCTAACAAAATACGCAAACGGAGCAAACGCCGAAAGTATTGCAACGGAAATATGGACTACTTTTGAGGCTATTGAATAAGGTAAATGTTATGAGCATTCTGTCTAAAATCAAAAACAAAAAAACTCCGATGCGGCGTAGGCTATTCTTGTATATGCTTGCGCTTGCCTTGATTCTTCTGCTATTTCTTGCGGTAGGCTTGTTTTTTCTCGGTCACTTCTCAACAACAGGAAAAAAGGTTTCGGATAATCTATCGTTTCAACTTGATGTGTATGAACGGCAGATTGATGAGCAATATGAGGACTTGGCAATGATGGGTATCGCACTTTCACGCGATACCACACAACAGATAGAACGGTATTTGAAACTCAACGATATTTCCTTTGTTGATTTGAACGATTCGCCCGAACACATAAGCGGTGTTCAAGGTGCTATTTTTGATACCTTGTACGATGAACTTTTAAAAACCGATTGTTCAGGTGCTTTCATTATTCTTGATGCGACTGTAAATTCATCCTTAGAGGGAGCAGCTACATCAAGAACGGGTTTGTATTTTCAACGCGGAACGCTTGATGAAACGGACGAAACTGTACTTTTATTCCGAGGCATTGCCGAACTTGGAAAATCAAACAATATAATGCCTCACAGAAAATGGAGACTGGAGTTCAAAACCGCTTTAATACCGAGTTACGACAAGTATATGTCAGAAGCAGCACTCCCGCTTGAAAAATCCTGCTTTATTTCCGATGTGGTGACTTTGACAGGAACATCAGAGCGTGGAATGCACGTTATTGTTCCTCTAATAAGCTCAGAAGGAACGGTGTATGGTCTTTGCGGTTTTGAAATATGCGATAATTATTTCAAAACACATTTTTCCCAACCCACACAATTTACGCATTTGACTTGTATGCTTACCAAAAAGCAGGACGGAAAGCTCGACACATCAACAGGTTTTTCCGCAGGTGTTCTCGGTGGTTATTATTTTGCCCCAAAAGGCGATTTTACGACCGACAATATTGGAAACGGGCTTGTAAGTTTGAATGGCTCGTCCTCATACGTTGGAATGACGAGGGATATAACACTCTGTTCTCATAGCGAATATGCGCTTACCGTTATGATACCTAAAACGGAGTATGATAGAATGGTGGCAAATAATATAATTTCACTTGTGTTGCTACTATTCCTTTTGGTTTTCGCTACCATAACATTTTGTGTCTTTTTCAGCAGACGGTTTCTTTCGCCACTTTTGAAAGGGCTTGATCAGATTCGAAAGCAAGAACACCGAGAAGCAACCTCCACTTTCGTGGAGATCGACGACCTTTTTGTTTTCCTTGCCGAGCAAGATCGATTGAATGATAAAGAAAAAGAACTCCTGCGCCGTGAGCGTGATGAAAATGCAGATGCTCTTGAAAGCCAAAAAGCCGAGATTGACCGCCTTGCATATTCTCGCAAGAGTGAAGTTGATCCCGATGATTACGAAGCTTTCAAGGATGGTATTAAATCTCTCACAAAAACTGAAAAGATCATTTTTGAGTTGTATATGTCAGGAAAAACCGCAAAAGAGATTATGGAAAAATTGGGCATACAGGAAAGCACGCTTAAATACCATAATCACAATATTTTAGGAAAACTCAATGTTTCTTCCAGAAAGCAAATGCTCCGCTATGCAACCCTGCTAAAACAAGAAAACGGAGGTTAATATTATGACACTTGCCGACAGATTGAATAAAATCATCGAAGAACAAAAACTTACAAAAGTTGAGTTTGCACAGAGAGTTGGTGTTTCCGAAAATTACATCTATATTCTCACGGGCAATAGTCGTGCTGGTACAAAGCAAAATAAAACTATATCTCCGCTACTTGCAAAAAGTATTGCTATGGAATTTGGTTACGATGTTGATTGGATTCTCCACGGAGATAAAAAAGACAACTAACCAAAGCCTTTTGATTCACGCTTATGTATATATGAAAATAGCCGATGTATCACTTAACGACACATCGGCTTTATATTTTAGTAGAAATAGAAACTATAAACTTTTTTGGCGGGATTTTCGCTCTCTCTATGAATAATCTCGGCATTTTCAAAGTGTGCTATAATTATTTTGGGGATGTAAACTTGGGAGTGTTGCTCTGCCTGTTACCGTCTTATATTCGCCGCCTGCCTTACGGTTATCGGGTACAAAATAGGTTACGGTTATCTCCGGCTGTTCGTCAATGATCTCCGCAAGGAAGGATTGCTTTCTGTCGAGCTTCTCGCGCATATCCTCGCTGATGTCTATCTTTTCGTCGGTGAGTCTTGCCGTTACGTCTATTGGCGAGTCATATCCTGTTAAGGCTGCAAACGGTGCGAATTGCGCGGCTCTGTCGGCTCTCGGCATTCTCGGATGCCGTGGCGATGTCGGACACGGCAGATTGA
>JAZNBZ010000231.1:0-15340 GCA_045587285.1 Candidatus Flemingiibacterium sp.
ATTTCATCAGGAAGCAGAAAAAGAGAGAACAGAATGGATTTCCATTTCGTTCTCTCTTCTGTTTTTATCGCAAGTTTCGCATTTGTATTACAAATACTTCGGGCTATGACCATACCCCCCTTTTGTTTTCTCCGATAAGAACATCACCCTTTTTCCGCGCAGTTTTAGTTTTATTCAAAGCTTCTGTTTACTGCCGCAACGAGAGCGTTTATCGACGAGGCGATGATATCGTCGTGTATGCCGACGCCCCATACGCGTCTGCCGTCGTTGCACGCTATACTGAGGTACGTGACCGCCTTTGCGGACGAGCCCTTCGTCAGCGCGTGCTCCTCGTACGTAAGGTCGGAGAAGGCAAGTCCAAGACCGCCGCGCAGTGCGTTCGCCACCGCGTCGAGGCGGCCGTTACCTTCGGCGATAAGCTCACGCGCCTCGCCGTTTAATTTGACGCTTGCCGTTACGGTTATCTTATCACCGCGTGTGAAGTGGTAGTCAACGAGCTCTATCGGCGCGGACACGTTGACGTATTCAGCCGTGAACACGCTGAACACCTGCTCGGGAGAGAGCTCGCCGTGTGCACTGTCGGATACGCTCTTTACCGTATATCCGACGTCCTCGCGCATAGGCTTTGGAAGTGAGTAACCGAAATTATGCTCGAGCAGATAGCCGATGCCGCCCTTGCCCGATTGCGAATTTATTCGGATAACGTCCGTTTCATACGAACGTCCGATATCCTCGGGATCTATCGGCAGATAGGGAACGGACCAAGCCTCGGAGCCGTGCTTCTTGCGCCACTTCATACCCTTTGCGATAGCGTCTTGATGCGAGCCGGAGAATGCGGCGAAAACGAGCTTACCCGAATACGGCTGACGCTCGGACACCTGCATACGCGTGATGCGCTCGTAGGTTTCGGTGAGCCTTGGAAGATTGGAAAAATCAAGCCCGGATTCGATACCCTGCGCGTACATATTGAGCGCGAGGGTGATTATATCGGCGTTGCCCGTACGCTCGCCGTTTCCGAAAAGCGTGCCCTCAATGCGGTCAGCACCTGCGAGCAGACCGAGCTCCGCGTCGGCGATAGCGCAGCCGCGGTCGTTGTGCGGATGAAGGGATACCTCAACACACTCACGGTACTTAATATTGTCGCACATAAATTCGACCTGATTTGCAAAAACGTGCGGTGCGGAAAGCTCGACGGTCGCGGGAAGGTTGATTATCGCCTTTCGCTCGGGTGTGGGCTTCCACACGTCGAGCACCGCGTTGCAGACCTCGAGCGCAAACTCGGGCTCCGTGCCCGTAAACGACTCGGGCGAATACTCAAAACGGTAATTTGCGCCTGCCTCCTCGGCAAGCTCGTACACGAGCCTTGCGCCGTCTGTTGCAAGCTTTAGAGTATCTTCCTTCGTTGCCTTGAATACCTGCTCGCGTTGTGCGAGCGAGGTGGAGTTGTAAAGATGTATTATCGCATTCCTGCATCCGCGAAGTGCGGCGAAGGTCTTTTTTATAATGTGCTCGCGGCAGGGCGTGAGCACCTGAACGGTTACGTCGTCGGGAATGAGCTTCTTCTTCACAAGCGTGCGAAGGAACTTGTACTCGGTTTCGCTCGCCGCAGGAAAGCCGACCTCGATCTCCTTAAATCCTACGTCTACTAAAAGCTTAAAGAACTCGAGCTTTTCGTCAAGGCTCATCGGTATCATAAGCGCCTGATTGCCGTCACGCAGGTCTACCGAGCACCACTTCGGCGCTTTTTCGATATGCGTTTTGAATATCCATCTTGGGGCACCCGTTGGGGCGGGGAAGAACTGCTGCGTGTATTTGTTCGTGTTATTCACGTCGTTACTCCAAACTCAAATAATATTGGCGCCGCGCTCGAGCGCAACCACGCCCGTACGGCATATCTCGGTGATTCCGAGCGGCTTCATTACCTCGATAAACGCGTTTATCTTGCTCGGCTCGCCCGTCACCTCAACGCAGAACATATCCGTCGTGTAGTCGATTATCTTCGCGCGGTATATCTCCGATGCGGCGATGACCTCGCTGCGGTTCTCAGGTGTGTTTCTGACCTTGATAAGCATAAGCTCGCGCTCGACGGTATTCTCATCGGGAAGAAGGAGGACCTTCTTTACGTTAACGAGCTTGCG
Organism: Candidatus Flemingiibacterium sp.; assembly: GCA_045587285.1. GTDB lineage: Bacteria > Bacillota > Clostridia > Oscillospirales > CAG-272 > Flemingiibacterium. The sequence continues at coordinate 2,139 of JAZNBZ010000231.1, forward strand.
AAGCTGATTTATAAGCTGCTCGCGAAGGAAGTCGTCGCCGCGTACGGTGATGGTGATACGCGAAAAATTAGGATCGTCGGTCTCGCCAACGGTGAGGGAGTCGATGTTGAAGCCCTTGCGCATAAACATACCCGAAACGCGCGCCAGAACACCGTATTTGTTTTCAACGTAGACTGCTATTACAAATCTTTTCATTTCTGCATTTCCTTTTCTACGATTATGTCGTCGATTGAGCCGCCGGGCGGAAGCATCGGCAGAACGAACTCGTCAATGCCGATAGCGGCGTCGATAAGGTACGGTCCGCCACACGAAAGCGAAGCCTCAAGCGCGCTCTTAAACTCGTCCACGCTCGACACGCGGCACGCCTTCGCACCGAACGCCTCGGCGAGCCTTACGAAATCCGTCTTACGCTCAAGCACGGTCGATGAGTAACGCTTTTCGTTAAAAAGCGTCTGCCATTGACGCACCATTCCGAGCGCGCCGTTGTTAAAGAGAACGATGGTTATCGGCAAATTGTAGGTAACAGCGGTGGCAAGCTCGTTAAGATTCATAGCGAAGCTGCCGTCGCCCGTTATGAGCAGCGTACGTTTACCTCCTGCGACACTCGCGCCGATCGCCGCGCCGAGCCCGTAGCCCATTGTGCCAAGACCGCCGCTCGTGAGAAGGCTTCTTTCGCGCTCGAAGCGCGCGTACTGCGCCGTCCACATCTGATGCTGACCGACGTCGGTTGCGATGACGGTGTCGGGGGATTTTACCGCGTTTATAACGTCGAATATACGCCTTGGCGTAAGCGTGCCGTCGGGTGCGGTATCTACCGCTTTGGCAATTTTTCTGCCGCCCTCGCGGTGCTTTTCGATGCGCTCGCCCCACAGCGTGTGGCTCGCCTTGGCACAGCCTGCGAGGATACGCTCTGCGGCGTTTTTTAAGTCGCCGACGATTCCGACGTCAACGATTACGTTCTTGTTTATCTCGGAAATATCCGCGTCGATCTGTATTATCTTAGCGCCCTCTGCATACCTTGATTTGTCGCCCGTTGCACGGTCGGAGAAGCGTACGCCAAGGCCGATTATAAGGTCGGCTTCCTTCATCGCCATAGACGAAGCGTATCTGCCGTGCATGCCCTGCATACCGAGAAAACGCTCGTAGCTGCTCGGAAGTGCCGAAAGTCCCATAAGCGACGAGCCGACGTATGCGTCGAGCTTCTCTGCGAGAGCCTTTACGGTGTCGGATATACCTGCGCCGAGTGCGCCGCCGCCGACGTAGATATACGGACGTTTTGCTTTGTTGATAAGCGCGATAGCCTTCTCGATATCGCAGTCCTCGGCAAGCGGCAAGGGAAGTGCCTCGACCGTGTCTGCTGCGGCGAATTCGCACTCTGCCGCCTGAACGTCCGCGGGAATATCGACGAGCACGGGTCCCGGTCTGCCCGATTTCGCGATCTGGAACGCCTCGCGGATAGTGTGTGCAAGCTCGCGAACGTCCGTGACGAAATAGTTATGCTTAGTTATGGGCATGGTAACGCCCGTGATGTTTATCTCCTGAAAGCTGTCCTTGCCGATCTCGTACGTCGGTACGTTGCCCGTTATGGCAACCATCGGTACGGAGTCGAGCATAGCCGTGGCAATACCCGTCACGAGGTTGGTCGCACCTGGACCTGACGTCGCGATAACGACGCCTATCTTGCCCGTTACACGCGCATAGCCGTCGGCGGCGTGGGATGCCCCCTGCTCGTGCGCGGTGAGTATATGGTTTATTTTGTCGCTCGACTTATAAAGCTCGTCGTAGATGGCGAGCACCGCGCCTCCGGGATAGCCGAAAACATCGGTGACGCCTTGCTCAACGAGCGTTTTTATTACTATTTGCGAGCCTGTGAATAGCTCCTTTTTGCGCCTTGCCATCGTATCCCCCAAAGCTGTTAGCATTTAATAAAATATTTACAAATATTGTACCATAGCATTATAATAGTGTCAAGCAAGGGGGATAGGTTTTACAATTTATTCACAAAAGCACTTGAAAGTTTTGGCGCGCTGTGCTATAATGTCTTTAACGATAAAACACGGAGGTTTACACTATGGCACTTGAAAGAAAAGACGTCGCCGAGCATCTTAAATGGCGCGTCGAGGATATTTTTGAAACTCCCGAGGCTTGGGAAAAAACTTACGCAAAGCTTGAAAAAAAGCTCGACTTCAAAAAGTACGAGGGCAAGCTCGGCGATGCCGATATGCTGCTCGAATGCTTCACAAGACTCGGCGAGTTAGAGCTTGATCTCAATAAGCTTGCTGTGTACGCATTTATGCGCCACGACGAAGACACCCGAAATTCCGAATACACCGCGCTTCTCTCGCGCGTGAATATGATCGAGATGAAGCTGTCGGGCAACGTGGCGTTCATCACGCCCGAGCTGACCGCGCTTCCGACCGAAACGCTCGAAGCGTTTGCGGCAGATCCGAAATTCTCCGATTACGACTACACTATCCGCAAGATAATAAAGCAGAAGCCGCACGTGCTCTCGCTCGAAACCGAGCAGATACTCTCGCAGGAAAGCCGCGTTTTCGACGTGCCGCGTCAGGTGTTCTCGATGATCGACAACGCCGATTTCCCCTACCCGACGATAAACGTGGACGGCAAGAAGGTCACGCTTACCCACGGCTCGTACGGGCTTATGCTCTCCTCGCCGAACAGACGCGTGCGCAAGGCGGCGTTCAAGGCGTACTACAAGGCGTACATCGGGCTTATCAACACGATAACCGCCGCATACGTCGGCAACGTTGACAAGGACGTTTTCATCGCCCGCGCACGCAAGCACGACTCCTGTCTTGCAAAGGCTATGCACGCTGAGGACGTGGACAAGATAGTTTACGAGAACCTGCTGGGTAGCGTACACGCGAACCTTCACTTGATGCACCGCTACTACAAGAACCGCAAGCGCATCCTTGGCTACAAGGAGCTTCATATGTACGACGTTTACACCTCGCTCGTTGAGAACGCGGAGATAAAGGTCGATTACGAGGAAGCGTACAAGATCGTTACGGAGGGCTTAAAGCCGCTCGGTAAGGAGTACGCGAAGCTTCTTTCTGAGGCGCACGACAAGCGTTGGATCGACGTCTGCGAAACCGCAGGCAAGCGCAGCGGCGCGTACAGCATCAGCGTACACGGACTCAAGCACCCGTACGTGCTTCTCAACTATCAGCCGACCACGAGCAATGTGTTCACCATCGCGCACGAGCTTGGCCACGCTATGCACTCCTACTTCTCACAGCGCACACAGCCGCAGGAAAAGTCGGGCTACAAGATCTTCGTCGCAGAGGTAGCGAGCACAGTAAATGAGATTCTTCTCATAAAGCATCTGCTTGCAACCACCGACGACGTGAAGCTCAAAAAATATCTCCTCTCCTACTATATGGACACCCTCAAGGGCACGCTTTTCCGTCAGACGCAGTTCGCGGAGTTTGAGTACATTTCCCACGATATGGCAGAGAAGGGCAAGCCGCTCACAAAGGACGCGCTTTGCGAGGTATATCTCGACCTCAACAAGAAGTATTACGGACCTCACGTCGTGTCTGATCCCGAGATTGCGTACGAGTGGGCGCGCATACCGCACCTCTATCGCGGCTTTTACGTTTACAAGTACGCGACGGGTATCATCTCGGCGGTATCTATCGCCGAGCGTATCCTCTCTGAGGGACAGAGTGCGGTTGATGACTACTTTAAGTTCCTTTCGTCGGGCGGAAGCGACAGCCCTGTAGAGCTTCTTAAGCTTGCAGGCGTTGACCTCACGAAGACCGATGCGTTCGAGGCTTGCATGAAGTCGTTTGAAAACGCGCTTATTGAATTTGAGGCGTTGGATTGATAATATTGCACCTGCTCAAAACGAGCGGGTGCATTTTTTTGCCTTCTCCAGTGGGAGAAGGTGGCACGGCGCGAGCCGTGACGGATGAGGTGTCATTACCAAGGGCGCGAACTCCACATCCACCGCTATCGCGGTCCCCCTTCTCCTACAGGAGAAGGCTCATGTGTTAACTTCGCCTAAATATCACATCGTTAGATATGTGGTGCGTTTTTTCTATATGTCCGAATACTGAAATCTATGTCCAAAAAATGCAAAAAAATCGAGGGCGTATTGTGCTTTTTGCGAAATTTATGTGCCCTTTTTTGGGCAAAACACCAAACTTCACGGAATTGCGAAAAAGTTGCGAATTTCGGTTGACGGGTTTGTTTAAATATGGTATAATAATCTCGTAATAATGCGGTCATAAATCGACCGTAAATACAAGAAAGTGAGAAACATTTTATGAAAAAGACAAGACTTCTTTCGATGCTTTTGGCTGTTGCGCTTGTTTTCACAAGCCTTCCGCTGATGGCAACCGCTGTTGCGGCTGATGATGCGGCAATGGAAAAGGGCGACAAGATCGTTATTCCGAATGGCAGTTCTGATGGATGGACTGGTGTTGCTTATCATTTTGATGAGTATGTTACTGCTACCGCCAGAAGTGGATACACTTGGACGGCGACTGAGACTGCTACTGCCGGATACTCGGTTCTTACCGGCGTTTCTGTTGAGGCAGGCAAAACTTACAGAGTAATCTGCACGGTGAGAAAAAGCGTGGGCGCTGCCGGCGGAGTTTTCGTGTTGCCTGTTTTCGATGGTGCTAATTGGGTTTCCGGTGACAACCAAGTCGCTCAGTATACTGAACAACAGGCAGCTAACCCTAACATTAAGAGTGCTCAGCTTAGTGCAGGCAGTACATATGCTGAACGCTCTATTGAGTTCGTTTCTACTACTACTTCGGATCAAGCGTTTGTGGTCTACAAGTTAAAGCGTTACCAGAGTCTTCCTACTGTTGATTTCACTCGTATTGCGGTTGAAAAGAAGATTGCTGACAACACTTGGACCACCGTAAAGGAGTGGGTGCCCAGCGACGGCATTAACGGTTTCAACACTAACGGAAAGACCTCCTATGTTCGTGAAACGTGGCTCTACGCTGATGTAACTGCAGCTACCTCTGCAACCTACGACGTTGCTGACGCAACTCTCCTTCCCGGTGTATATCAGTTCACCGGTACGTTCAGCACCGACGCTGACAGCATCGCACTTTCCGCAAAGGTAAACGATACCCTTATGAACGTTGGTGCTACCACCACTACCGAGGTTACCGTTGACACCAATGCAACTACCGTTTATTATACGCTCAACGTCGAGGAAGAGACCACTCTCGAAACTCTCGGTCTTGCTTGGACCGTTAACGGCACTGCAACCAAGCTCAAGCTCTCCGACCTTTCCTTTAAGTGCGTAGAGCTTACCGGCAACGCAGGCAACAACGCAAGCATCAAGCGCGGTACCGTCGTTGCTGCGGCAGATAGCGTTGCTTTCTGGTCCACCGAGGACGCAGGCGCAAGCGTTGCAATCGACAACAGCAAGAACTACGTTGCGATGACTGTTCGCGGCGGCGGTTACTCGATGGCTACCATTCCGGTTTACATTCCTGACAGCGCAGATTCCCCCTGCGAAGACGGTAAGATGTACACCTACACCATACTTATGAGAGAAAATCCCGACACAGAGGATCATTCTTCCGGACTTTCCGTTAACATAAGTGATAACGGTAGCTCCTCTGCGGCTGCCAACCCGATCCATACTAAGACGTTTGGAACGATTCCTACTGAATTTTCTGAGCTTACCGATTCGTTCACAGTTCCTGCTGACTGTGCAAATTCCAAGGTGCTCAAGATCATCGTTAACTTCTCCGGCACATTCAACGGCGCTACCGCTGACAAGCGTTACACCGATTGGGATTTCCGTGGCATTAAGATCACCGACGCTGACGGCAACGACGTTGTTGCATACGGTGTGTATAACGAAAAGCTCGCTCCCAGCGAGTGGGTAATGCCTAAGTCTAAATACGACACTCAGAAGGCTGTAGGCGAGACCGAGCTTTCGCTCACTCCCGACGCTGACGGCTCTGCTTTCGCATACGACGCAGCTAACAAGGACATCACTCTCACCCCCGGCGCTTACGTTGTAACCGGTAACTTCGCAGCAGCAAGCGGTTCGGCTAACGTTCAGCTTGGCGTTACTGCGGCAGACGGCACTACCGCAACCGGCGAGGAAGTCACCGTTGGTGCAACCAAGTCTCCCGTAACCGTTGAGATCGAGATCGAAAGCACCACCAAGCTTTCCGCTATCTCCGTAACCTTAGACGGCAAGGTTTACGTTGGCGACATCAAGATCGCTGAAAAGCCCGTTAAGTTCACCGCTCCCAATGTTGGTATTATGATGGCACTCCTTCTTAAGAAGGGCCCGAGATTTGAGTACACCAACCTTCTCGACAAGGCTGTTTCGGACGTTGGAACTTCTTATTGGACGTATCCCGACCACTGTACTCTTACCGCTACCCAGCCCGAGGAAGGCTCGTCTTACATCTCGATGAAGGGTATGGAACACAACCTCAACGCATTCGTTTACACTCCCGGCGTAACTCTCCAGCCCGGCGACTACAAGTTCACCGTAAGCATCCGCTCGGCTAACAAGGGCGTTAAGACTATGGTTCGTGCGGTAGTCGGCGACAAGACGTTCGGCAACGTATGGATTGATAACGCTTGGCTCACCGTTGGCGGCACCTTCACCGTAACCGACGCTACCGAATTCTCCGTCAGATTCTTCGGCGGTCCCGACCAGAGCTTCAAGCAGCCTTACGACGTATCAGGCTTCAAGCTCATTTACCTCAACGAGGATCCTAACTACGTTCCGTCTGACGAACCCGAAGTAGAGGAAAAGGAAGAGCCCAAGCCTGAGGTTGAGAAGGAATACGTTGACAACGGCAACGAGGAGGTAGTTCTCGCGGCAGTTGAAGGCTCGCTTGCTCCCGACGTATTCAACGACGTTGGAACTGATAAGTGGGCTATCGCTGATCAGTCTCTTACCGTTAAGAGCCAGGGCGGCAACCTCTACCTCGCTATGAGAGATATCACCGTTAACCATCAGGGCTTCACTTATAAGTCCGGTGTAACTCTTGAGCCCGGTACCTACTACTTTACCGCAGACGTTCGTGCCGCAGTAAAGAACGACAAGACTATGCTCCGCGCTATCATCAACAACGAGACTATAGTTGGTAACGTATGGTACACCGATAGCTGGGCTACGATGTCCGGTCAGTTCACCGTTGGTGCTCCCACCGAGTTCACCGTTAAGTTCTTCGGCGGTCCTGACGGAAGCTTCATTCAGGATTACGACGTATCCAACATCATCGTATACAACATTGGCTAATTTGATTTAGCTCAAGAGCGCACCGCGCGGCATACGCCGCGCGATGCTTTTTATTTGCGTAATGCACAAAAAATCGGGCGGTGTTTGTGCGAAAAAAACGAAAAAAGTTCAAGCGAAAATTATTCGTTTGCAAAAATGTTGACACCAAAAGTGGCGGATGGTACAATTATGCTATAGAGGCGGCGTGTGCCGCAAAATCTTTTGAGGGAGAGAAGCATAATGCAAAAAAACAAAATCCTTTCGATACTTATGGCGGCCGTCCTTGCGCTTACGAGCCTTCCGCTCACGGCGGTCGCGCTTGCGGCAGAGACATCGGCGATGTCAAAGAGCGATACCGTTAGCATCGAAACCAAGACCGCCGACGATTGGAGCGGTAGCGTGACGGCTCTGGCGGAGTCGTATGCTACGTTTAAAACGAGAACTGTTCACCTGTGGAACCTTTCCGTCTGGGCTTCACATATTTTGGAGAACATTTCGCTCGTTAAGGACGGTCAGTACAGAATTGCCGTTAATGCGAGAAAGAACGCCGATTCGACGGAGAACGCTATAGTGCTCGGACTTCGCGACGGCTCTGACACGACCAGAAACGCAGGCAAGGACTGGATAACGGGCGAGGTGGCTGCTCCGAACTATTTTAAGGCTGAATACTTTTTAAGCGGCGTTCCACTCAGCGGCAAGGTGACCTTGACCGACAGCTTTGCGGATTACTACATTCCGTTTACCGCGCCGACCACGTCCTCGAAGGCGGAGCTTCACCTGTACGGTTACAAATCCGCGACCTCGACGATAGCGGACATCTCGCGCTTCGCTATCGAAAAATACGACAGTGCTACGGGTACGTGGACTGCCGTGAACGAGTGGGTTGCGAGCGCGGCGTATGACGCAAAGTGGGGAACGCATCCATTCAGCGATAAGGGCGTATACTCGTACGTATATAAGGAGTGGATGGTTGCGAGCGTTGATTCTGCGAGCGCTACCTACGACATTGAGGACGTTAAGCTCCTTCCCGGTGTATATCACCTTACGGGCACATTCTTCACCGATGCGGATACTGCTTCGGTCAGCGTGAAGGCAAACGATACGGCTATGACCGTGGGTGTTACCGAGGCGACCTCGGAGGAAATTTCAGATGAGGAAGTCGTACGCAGCTTTACGCTGACGGTTTCTGAAGAAACCGAGCTTTCCTCGCTCACGCTTACGTGGAGCAAGGATCCTTCCTCTGCGGCGAGTGAAATAAGATTTAAGGATATTGAGCTTTGCTGTGTTGATCTTGTCGATGCCGCGGGTGCGAACGCCAATATTCTTCGCGGCGTTACGGTTATGCGCGCTGACAGCGTTGCATTCTGGAGCGCGGACGACGAGAACGCAAGCATAGTTGTGGACGATAGCAAGAATTACGTTCACTGCCGCCTTCAGGGCGCGGGCGCAGGCTTCAAGCGTATTACCCTTTACAGTGCCGCAGACCCCGAGGGCTCGCTTCTCAAGCTGGATACACTCTACAAGATCACGATAAAGCTTCGTCAGAACGAGGCAAACGTTAATACCGATAAAGCGATTGAAACGGTTCTTTACGTAGACGGAACTAAATACAAATCCTTCTACAACACGATTCCTGCAGGTGACGGCTGGACTGTGCTTGAGCATACCTTCTCGCTCCCGACTACGGTTAACAGCCAAGTTACGTTGGGAATATTCCCCAACTGCACCGCGCAGGAATGGGTTGACTGGGATTTCCGCGGCATAGCTGTCTATGAGGCGGAAAATCCGAAGAACGTTCCTCTTGCGTACGGCGAGTACAATAAGGCTATTTCTCCGCTTCTGTGGACGTTCCCGATAAGAGACGGTAACAATATGAAGTCTTACTGCAATCTCACCGAGTTCTTGCTCGTGCCTGCCGTGGGCGGCACAAGCTTCACCTACAACGCAGCCGCTAAAGGCATTTGGCTCGATCCCGGCACGTACGTTGTAAGCGGTACGTTCGGCGCAACCGAAGGCGACCAGACTATTCAGCTTATCGTGGCGGCAGAGGACGGTACTACAGCGATCGGCGAGACGGTTACCGTTGGCTCGTCAAAGTCGCCCGTAGAGGTTGAGCTTGTGCTTGAAAGACGCACCAAGCTTTCGAGCGTTACGGTATCCGTCGGCGACGGAGAGGCAGTATGTATTGGCAATATTATGATTGCCGTTAAGAAGGAGAAATTCACCGCGCCGAACGTGGGTATTATGATGGCTCTCCTGCTTAAGAAGAGAGGCTTCGTATACACCAATATCATCGCTGATGCTACCACCGAGGAAGGTCTTGGTGCATGGAGCGTTCCCGAGGGCGCAACGCTCACTATAGGCGACGACGGCAAGCCGTATCTTGCTATGGCGAATATCACCAAGAGCTCCGACGCGTTCGTATACGCACCGGGTATAACGCTCGAGCCCGGCACGTACAAGCTTACCGGTAAGATGCGCACGTCTGTCAAGGGCGAAACCACGCAGAACCGCATCTGGTTTGACGGCACGAGAGTCGGCACGCTTAAGCTCGACAACAGCTGGCTGAAATTCGAGTTTACAATAACCGTTAACGAGGCGACCGAGCTTGAGCTCAAGTTCAACGGCGACGCCGCTGACGTCTTCAATAAGAGCTACGATATAAGAGAGCTTGCGCTCATTGACCTTGGCGAAGAGCAGAAGGTTAAAGATTCTGAGGCTAAGGCGGAAGCAGAGAATACCACCGAAACAGAATAATGTTAAGTTTTAACACAGAAACACCGTGCGGCATACGCTGCACGGTGTTTTTTGCGGAAAAATATGTTAAAACAAACACTATGAAAATGTTTAAAAATAATAATAACTGTGAGAAATATACAAAAAAGAAGCGATTTTTTGTTATTTAGGGAGAAAGCTAACAGAAATGCCTGTTTTGAGCGCAAAGCTATTGACAGAAAATGAAAAAATATGATATAATCATTATGTATCCGGCGTATGCCGTAAATTATTTTTGAAAGAGAGAAGCACAATGAAAAAGACAAGAATTCTTTCGATGCTGTTAGCAATAGTTCTTGCGCTTTCGAGCCTTCCCGTAATGACCGTTTCGGTTGCGGCGGCAGAGCTTGAAGCTATGGATTCGCGCGACAGCATAACCATTCCGACTGACAGTGATGACGCTTGGACGGGCGTGTCGTACGTTAAGGATAAGTACGCTACGTTCAGCCTGCAGAGAACTATGGGCTTCAGCAAGATTACGCTGTATACCAAAGCTTCAGGTGATACGGATATTTGCCAGCCCGGACAGAAGTACACGGTATCCGTTGACGTAAGAGTTGCCGCAGGCACTACCCCGAGCAGCCGCCCTGCAATCAGCGTTGCCGTTGCCAATGCAACAAGCGGTTGGGAAATCTATAAAAAGCTTGAGAGCAACGATTGGTATCCCTTATCCAAGTCGCTCACAATTCCCGCATCTCCGACAAATGATATAACGATGTCGATATATCACCTCGGATCGGATGACAGAGTTCAGTTCGATTTCCGCAACATCACTATCACCGATTCTAACGGCAACATCGTTCTGGGATACGGTGAGGCAACCGATAATTGGAGCTTCCCTGTAAGAAAAACGGGCGACTTTATCGGAGTTACCGATAATTCCGGACTTGCTGCAGATCTTGCTTCTGCTACAACTGCATCGTATGACGTAGATGACGTTAAGCTTCTCCCCGGCGTATATCAGCTTTCGGGTACGTTCAGTACCGATGCAGGCGAGGCTTCGCTCGGCGTCAAGGTTGGCGACGTTGCTATGACAGTTGGCGCTACCTCGGATACCACCGCTACGGTAGGCGCGACGGCAAGCGAGGTTACTTACACTCTTACCCTTGCCGAGGAAACGACGCTTTCCGCGATCAACTTTGATTTTAGCAAAGACGCGAGCTCTGAGGCTGCCAAGCTTATGCTTGGTTCCATTAAGTTCAAGTGCGTTGAACTTACCACCTCCACCACTAACGCAAGCATCAAGCGCGGTACGGCAATTGCAAAGGGCGACAGCATCGCGTTCTGGTCCTCTGACACAGGTGCTGTAGAGGTTGACGGCAGCAGAAACTACGTAGAGTGCTCCGCAAAGGGCGGCGGTAACTACTTCCTTACCACCGTTCTTTACGATCCGGCTGATCCTGACAACAGTATCTGCACTCCCGGTACGAAATATGAAATTACCGTTAACGCTATACAGAGTGAGAACAATCCTATCGACGCCTCCAAGACCAAGGTTGGTATGATTGTCGGCGGTACCAAGAATTATCTTGATTGGTACCCGGTTATGCCTACCGATTGGGCAGATGCTCCTCTTGTTAAGGACTTTACCATTGCTGCTACGGAGGATGCAACAGTTCAGCTTAAGTTTATGGTTCCTCCCGGAGTTTGCTCCGACAAGGAAAGAATTTATCTCAATTTCCGCGGCATAAAGATCGTTGATAAGGTAAGCGGTGAGGTAGTTTTCGCTCGCGGTGAGTACGATGAAACGCTTGCTCCCGATGAGTGGACGTTTATCAACAGAGCATCTGATGAAAAGCACTACACCAATTTCTCCGAGCTTATGCTCACCCCCGATGCAACTAACGGCTCTACCTTTACCTACGATGCAACCAATAAGGATATCGCTCTTACTCCCGGCGAGTATACCGTGACTGCAACGGTATATGCGGCAGATGGCGCGCAGACTGTAAAGCTTAAGGCGAAGGCTGCAAACGGCGACAATGCTACCGGCACTGCGTACGGAGTCGGCACAAGTCCTACTACGGTTAAAATGACGCTTGGGGTTACCGAAGCGACTAAGCTTTCCGAGGTAAGCCTCATCGTCGAAGGTGGCTCCGCAATATACCTGACCGATCTCAAAATAGCAGAGAAGGGTCCCGAATTCGTAGCGCCCAACGTTGGTATTATGATGGCGTTCCTTCTCAAGAAGACAGGCCCGTACAAGAACTTCAAGAGAACTAACTTCCTTGAAAGAATCTACGAGGACGTAGGCAGCGAAAACTGGACCTATCCCGAGGGAAGAATGCTCAGAAGCGTTGTGAGCGAGGATATTTCTTATCTCGCTATGAGCAATATTCAGAAGAATATGGATACCTTCGTTTACTCGTATGACTACGAGCTCGAGCCGGGCAGGTATAACCTCACAGGTCTTATCCGTACCACCGCGAATGGACAGACCTCTCGCAGCCGTATCGCTATCGGCAGCACTAACGTTGCAGACGTTTCTTACACTACAGAATGGACCAAGATCGACGTTACGTTTGATATTAACGATTCGACCGCGTTCACCCTTAAGGTATACGGCGGTCCTTGGGAGGGCTACACCCAGCCGTATCAGCTTGCAAATCTTGTGCTTATAGACGTTAACGAAACCCCAGAAAACGAGCATATTCTTCCTTGGGAGGAGGGAACTGTAACGCCCGAGGAGCCAGAGGTCGTTGAGCCTGAGGAGCCCGAGGAGGAGGTAGTTCTCGCAGCGGTTGAAGGATCGCTCGCGCCCGACGTTTACAATGACGTTGGAAGCGACAAGTGGGATCTCGGTCTTGAAAAGTATGAGCAGACTCTTGCTGTAAAGAGCCAGGGCGGCAACCTCTACCTCGCAATGAGAAACGTTGCGGCAAAGACCGACGAGGGCAGTGGCTTCACCTATAACACGGGTGTTACCCTCGAGCCCGGCACATACATCCTTGAATGCGATGTTCGTACCGCGGCAAAGAATGACGTGGCTATGGTTCGTACGTTCGTAAACGGTGCGGCACTCAAGCTTGATTGGATCAACAGCGAGTGGACGTCGTTTGACGCAACGTTCGTTGTAACTGAAACTACAGAGCTTGTTATCCACTTTGCAGGTGGTGCTGACGTTAACTTTATCAAGGATTTCGACGTAACTAACATTAAGGTTATTAAGAAGTAATTCTTCTTT
>JAZNBZ010000232.1:0-7395 GCA_045587285.1 Candidatus Flemingiibacterium sp.
GGACGCCGGTCCCTACAGGCTCGCGCTATGCGAGCAAAGGTTAGATGCGGCGCACGCCGCCCGCTCCACGTAATGCTCATATGGCGCGAGCGTAGCGTCGCGCCCCCACGCTGCTCCGGCTAACTTGGCGCGCAGCGAAGCGTCCGCGCCCGGTGAGCCACTCCTGACGGGATATTTCCATCGTTCGATTACCGCTAAACATTTGCCGGGGTGCCGACACGGGTGTCGGCGAGGTCCTCGGCTGGATATGGCGCGGTGCACGAAAATCGAAGTGCAATCTTCGAGTGCGTATCGAGAGCGCTAAACTTCGACTTTGCATTCGCTGACAAGATGTAATGGCGAAGCCAAATTAAAGCTTTTGCGGAGCTTTTCTCGAAAAGCGACCGTATCCCCTTCCTTACGGATTCATTAAAATCTTGCCGAGCGCGGAATTTTTGTCGATGATAACGACCTTGTCGTCGCCCGTGAGGGAAGCCTTGAGCGCGTCGAGAGCGCGCGTGAACTCGTAGAAATCCTTTTTGTCCTCGGTGTTGTACGCCTCGGCGAGGAGTCGCATATACTCCTGCTCGCCCTCTGCCTCGAGGCGTGCCGCCTCTGCCTCGGCGTTCGAGATGATGATGTTGACCTCCTTGTCAACCTCGTTGCGGATTATGGAAGCCTGCTAGTTGCCGTCAGCAGTGTACTTTTCCGCCATCTGATTACGGTCGGATATCATTCTCGCGTAAACGGCTTCCTCGTTGCTCTGCGCGAGGTCAAAGCGCTTGATACGTACGTCGAGCACGTTTATGCCGTAGGTCTTAGAAAGCGCTGCCACCTCGGTGGTGATGCCTGCGTAGATATCGTTTCTGCCCGACGCGTCCTCGGTGTTGATGATGTCGTCCTGCATAAGCGTACCCATAAGATTTTTGAGCGAGTTGTAGGTCACCGCGTTAAGACGCGCCTCTGCCTCGGCGGTAGTGCCGAGCGTGCGGTAGAAGGTCACGGGATCCTCTATCTCCCAGATTATGTAGCTGTCCACGGTCATATTCTTCTTGTCGGAGGTGAGCACCTCGGACGGAGGAATGTCGTAGATAAGGGTGGTGTCGGGGAAGGTAGTCACGTTGTCGATAAAGGGGATCTTAAAGTGAAGCCCCGCGCTGTCCGTTACGTTGACTATTTCGGAGAAGCGCATAAGACAAGCGTATTCGTTCTCGGCTACGGTGTAAACGGAGTTAAATCCCACGAACGCGATCAGCACGAGCAAAACAGCAGTAATTATTAAACCTTTTTTCATTTTCGCATCTCCCTTCATCAGTTGTTGTCCACGAAATCGTCAAGCGGCAGGAGCTTTTCGGTCGAGCCGTTTGAAACGTCCACGTAAAGCGTTACGCCGGGAAGCGTCTGCTCGATCATTTCGTAGTACATACGGATACGCGTTATCTCGGGGTCCTTCGAGTATTCCTCGTACATAGCCTCAAAGAGCGCAACCTGCTTTACCGCCTCGTTGATACGGTTCTGCTTTAAATATTCTGCGTTCTGGATAAGCTTGTCGGCCTGTGCCTGCGCCTCGGGAAGCTTACTGTTGCTGTACGCCTTCGCCTGATTTATCGCGGTTTCAGCACCCTGCTTTGCGGTCTCAACCGCCTTGAAGGCTTCAATTACAGACGTTGTAGGCGGCTCTGCGTCCTGAATTTTTATATCGGAAAGAGTAAGACCGATGTCGTAGTCCTCGAGTATCTCGGTGACGAGCTCTTTTACTCGGATCTGTATGTCGGTCTTACCGTCGGTGAGCACCTGATCGACGGTCGCCGAGCCCACTACGGCGCGTATCTGCGACTGTATGAGGTTTTTGAGTATAACCTCCGGGCTTTGCGAGCTGTAAAGGTACTTCACGGGATCGGATATCTTGTATTCGATAAAGAAATCGACGTTTACGATGTTGTAGTCGCCCGTGATCATTTTTGCTTCCTTTTCTATGGTGTCGTACGTAGACGAGCCCGTGGGGGAGCTTCGATAACCAAGCTCGATCTTCTGGTAAACGTTTACGTCAACCTTATGCACCTTTTGAAGTCCGAGCGGTAATTTAAAGTGCATACCTGCGCCGGTCACGTCGGTGACCTTGCCGAACGTCGTTACCACCGCCTGTTGCTTCTCATCGACCGTGTACCAGCAAGTCGAAGCTACCGCGAGCACGAGTGCCGCGGCGAGCGCGATGATGACGATACGCTTTACCTTTTTGCCGTCAAACGACGGCTTTTTTACGCTCGTGTAAAACGTGTTGCCGCTTTTTGTGAAATTGTTCATTGTTCTACCTCCTGCATATTTCACGTCGGTGGTCGAGTGAATTCGCCACGCGGTCGCGTGATTGCGTATATAGTATAGCGCACAATTGTGAATAGCGTATTACCAATTTGTGTAATGCGGGAAAATATTATGCTTACGCGAGGTCGGCGAGGGTTAACAGAGCGTTATTTTCAACGATGCAGTCGGCGTGCTCGGCAACGTACGCGCTTGCGGCGGGTGCGGTTAGCTTACGCCCGAAGGCGCGTATGGCAACGTTCAGGCGTTCGTGCGACGGGTAGGCGGAGTTCGTGATGATAAGATAGCACGCGCCGTCGTCGCCGCACCAAGCGGAGCTTTCGAGTGCCTGCGCGGCTGCGGCCGCGTGCGAGCAAGCGGCAAGGAGCGCGGACAAGGAAGGGAAGCGGTAGACAGCTTTTTGCCTTGCGTTCTTCTCGCGTGCATCATCGCGTGCGAGCAGTCGGGTTATGTATATTTCCGCACCGCCGTCGCGCGACGGGTATAGCTGGATAAAGACCTTATCGCTTGCGGCGTCGAAGCCCGCGACGCGTTTTACGTCGGAGAGCAGTGCGCGGAACGCCCGACGCGTGTACGTATGCTCGCCCTCAAGTGCGGCGGTGTCGAGGTTGTATTTATCGAGGTCGCTTTTGGTGAGCATAAGCTTCAGCTTGCCGGGACTTATGAGTATATGTTCCATAGGTGTGTCCTTTCGCTTGTTGGTGTGTACTAATATTATAAGCGCAAAGCTCCAAAAAGGAAACCCCTAAATTATTGGAAACCGCTCGCTTTGGCCTTGCGCGCTCGGGCAGACGAGCGGTTTCCGCCTTACCGTAGGGGCGACCATTGGTCGTCCGCCAACGAGCGGTTACCGCTCGCGTTATCCTCGCCGCCTTTGGCGACTCGGGGAGACGAAAAGGGAGAGGAGGAAGGCGCTCAGGCGCCACGCCCTCCTCCTCTCCCTTTTAAACCCTCTTCTCTACTCGGCTTACGCCGCCTAAAAGAAGGCGGCGTGTGAAAAGGGCTTCTTTGCGTGCGCGACGGTGCGCGATTCGATGGCTAAGGGCGGTGCGGCACGATTCCGCCGCACCGCAAGCGCGCAGCGAAGCGTCCGCGCCACCCCCGAAATGCGCCAATTTCCATTTCCGTTAGGAAATTGGCGCCGTTAAACGAGCACTCTGTGGTACGAAGCTTACGGCAAGACGACGTTCCGAGCTGGGGCGAGGGGATAAGGCTACCTTTTACATATATTTGAGCCAAGAGGTGAAGGGGGATTAAAAGGGGGAGGAGGAGCTGTCGGCGACTGAGATAGTTCCTCCTCCCCCTTTTCGTCTCCCCGAGCGCGCAAGCGCGCGAGGTCAAAGCGAGCGGTACGCATTCGTAGGCGGGACGTCGGGGAGGCCCCCACGGGAATAGACGTTAAAAAATTAAAAATTTCTCGGGAAATTTCATAAAACCTCTTTTCATTACTAAAAATATATGTTATAATAAATATAACTGTAGCTATACACGGAAAGGATATAAACCGCTATGACTTGGGAAGAACTCGAGAGCGCCTGCGCCTCCTGCCATAAATGCCCGCTCGGTGACACGCGTACCAACTGCGTTTTCGGTACGGGCAGCAAAAACGCCAGACTTATGTTCGTCGGCGAAGCGCCCGGCGAAAAGGAGGATCTGTCCGGCGTACCGTTTGTCGGCGCGGCAGGTAAGCTGCTCGACCGCTTTTTGGAGGCTGTTGACATTCCCCGCGAGGACGTTTATATCGCGAACATATTAAAGTGCCGTCCGCCCAAGAACCGCGATCCGCTCCCCGCAGAGGAGGACGCGTGCATCGACTATCTGAAGGAGCAGATATGGCTCATTGATCCCGACCTTATCGTCTGCCTCGGACGCATCTCCGCGATGCGCCTTATAAAGCCCGATTTCCGCATCACCAAGGAGCACGGCACGTGGTTTACCTACGAGGGCAGACCTATCGCGGCTGTGTACCACCCTGCGGCGCTTCTTCGCGATCCGCGCCGTAAGGAGGAAATGCTCACGGATATGAAGATGATAAAGGCTCGCCTTGAGGCACAGGAGAAATGAAAATACTCATAATGATGACGGGCGGTACGATAAGCACCACCGCAAACAAAAACGGTCACCTCACCGCCAACGGCAAAAACACCGTTTCCTTTCTGACGAGCACGCTTCTCTCGCGCGGTGACTACGACGTCGAGTTCGACTATCTCCATCCGCTCAATATACTTTCGGAAAATATGACCTTTCCGCGCCTGAACGTGTTACTCGATACGTTCAAATCGATCGACCCGAACGCCTACGGCGCGATAATCGTCGCGCACGGCACGGACACGCTTGCGTACACGTCGAGCCTACTCTCGCTCGCACTTGCAGGCTGGTCAAAGAGTCCTATATTCCTCGTGTCGAGCGACCACACGCTCACGGACGAGCGCGCCAACGGTCACGATAACTTCAAAGCCGCCATCGAGCTTGCGCTTGACGGATTTGGTGCAGGCGTGTACGTTCCTTACCGCAACTCCGACGGTGTGACCTACCTTCATCACGGCGCGCATCTCAGACAGTGCGACAACTTTACCGCCAACTTTTATTCGGCGGATATGTGCCCGTACAAAGAGGCAAAGCCGTACGAGGTGCAGGCGGAGTATCCGATAATTGAGGTCCTGCCAAAGCTTTACGAGTGCATTATGATGATAGAGCCGTACGTCGGCATCGACTATTCGAACTATCTTCTTCCGCCGACTATCCGCGTGGTGCTTCACGGAAGCTCGCATTCCTCGAGCGCGTGTGCGGAGCGCGCGGACACGACCGAGGCGTTTTCCAAGCGCTCGGTGATCTATCTTGCCAACGAGTGCAAAAGGCGCGGCATTGACCTTTTTCTCTCGCCGCTGCCCGAGGCTATGCGAACCACGCTCGGAACGTACGCCTCGACTGCCGATATATTAAAGAACGGCGCAAAGCCGATATTCTCGCTTACTAATGAAACTGCCTATATGAAGCTCGCGCTTGCGTACTCCCTCGGATACGAGGGGGACGAGGTACCCGCGTTCCTTGAGCGTGAGGTCGCAAGCGAAAAGCTTGAGGGCTAATGACAAAAGGAAGTGTTACACTTGGAAAAACTGAAATTCAGAGTCGTTGCCGAGCATCCGCTTTACGAGCGAGAATTAAAGCTCGAGCTTGAGCATCTCGGACTCGTTGAAGCACCCGAGGGCTCGCGCGACTATCAGGTGCTCGCGGCGGAGGGGCTTTGCGAGCCGCCCTCGCAGAGAAGGCTCAAGGCGGCGGTCTTTATCGACTGCGGACTCCTCAGCGTTGCGATGCCCGAGCAGGTGAAGGTGCTGCTTCTCAGCAGACCGTATTCGCTCGCCGAGCTTCGCCGCTTTATAAACGACGTCAAGGACGGCGTTGACGAGAACGACTACGAGGAAAACTCGCTCGTTATCTCGAGTGAGGATATGACGGTAAGCTTCGGCGACGTGGTCGTTAAGCTCACGCCGCGTGAGTTCGCGCTGCTTGAATACCTGCACGCAAGGCCGGGTGAAACGGTCAGCCGTACGGAGCTTTTACACAATCTATGGAAGGACCAAAACGCGCGCGACACTAACGTCGTGGACGTTTACGTGCGCTTCCTTCGCTCGAAGCTAGACGAGCCGCTCGGACTCAGACTTATCCGCGCCGTACGCGGCGAGGGCTACGTTTACGCGTACGAAAACCCCAAGGGTGCGTGGGCAAAGGCAAGGCGCGAGGCAGCAAAGGAAGAAATATCAGACGAGGAAGAATAAATGAGCAACCATTACGACATATTAGTGCGCGACGTTCGCCGCGTAAGATTACCGAACGGTGCCACCGAGGTGTGTACCGTTGCCGTCAAGGACGGCAAGATAGCCGATATACTTCCGCGTGAGTGCGCGGACGTAAGCGCAGATCGTGTGGTGGACGGTACGGGCAAGTACATTATTCCCGGTATGATCGACCTGCACGTGCATTTGCGCGATCCCGGCTTTGAGTATAAGGAGGATATAATCTCCGGCTCAAAGGCTGCGGCGGCGGGTGGCGTTACGTCCGTGTTCGCGATGCCCAACACGAAGCCCGTACCCGACAATCCCGAAACGCTTGCGTACATTCACGAGAAGGCGAAGGGGGCACACTGCCGCGTATTCCCACTCGCTTCTATAACGAAAAATATGGAGAGCGGCGAGCTTACCGACATACTGCTGCTTGCAAAATCGGGCGCGTACGCCTTCTCGGACGACGGCAAGCCCGTTATGACCTCGAAGCTTCTTTACGAGGCGATGAAGATAACGGCAGAGAACGATCTGCTCATTATGTCGCACTGCGAGGATATGTCACTTGCAAAGGGCGGCGCTATCAACGAGGGCAAGGTATCGCGGCTTCTCGGACTCGGCGGTATACCGAACCTCGCCGAGGACGTTGCGACCGAGCGCGATATTATGATAGCGGAGGCGACGGGTGCGCGTCTTCACGTGTGCCACGTTTCCACGCGCGGCTCGCTCGAGCTTATCCGCCGTGCGAAGGCACGCGGCGTCAAGGTGACCTGCGAGACCTGTCCGCACTATTTCTCGCTGTCCGACGCGGACGTTATATATTACGGCTCAAACGCCAAGATGAATCCGCCGCTTCGCTCGGACGACGACGTTCGCGCGGTTATCGAGGCGATAATCGACGGCACGGTTGACGCTATCTCCACCGACCACGCGCCGCACTCGGCAGAGGAAAAGGGCGCGGATATCGCGAAGGCACTCAACGGCATAATCGGCGTACAGACGTCGTTTATCGTATCCTACACCAATCTCGTGCAGAGGGGACACGTCTCGCTCGCTCGTCTTATCGAGCTGATGAGCGTAAATCCTGCGCGTATCACGGGGCTTGACAAAATGGGACTCGGCAGCATCGAGGTCGGCAGCGAGGCGGATTTCGCACTCGTGACGCTCGGCTGTGAGAACACCGTCACGAAGGAGTCGCTTCGCGGCAAGTCCACGAACACGCCCTTCGTCGGTATGACCTTCGGCGCGCGTGTTGACGCGACGTACCTGCGCGGAAAGTGCGTGTATGAGGCGTAAGTGAGGCTATGAGGGGAAC
>JAZNBZ010000233.1:0-3913 GCA_045587285.1 Candidatus Flemingiibacterium sp.
GCTCGCGCATTTCTGCCTCAATATCAAGGAGAGCCTCTTCCCTTTTGCTGTCGGAGACCGCATAGTGCGTGGCGGGAAATATGGCGGCGTAGGAGAGATTTTCTTTTATTTCGCCCGTCAAAACCTTCACTGTGCTGACGCGGTCGATCTCGTCACCGAAGAACTCCACGCGAACTGCCTCGTCGGTCGATGAGGCGGGAAAGATCTCCACAACGTCGCCGCGCACGCGGAACTTGTCGCGCACGAAATTCATATCGTTACGGTCGTACGACATCGAAATAAGCCGTCTTGTAAACTCGTCGCGCTCCATCACCATACCCGGACGCACCGCGATAAACATAGACTGATACTCTGCGGGATCACCGAGCGAGTAGATGCACGACACGCTCGACACGATTATAACGTCGCGCCTCTCAAAAAGCGCGCTCGTTGCGCTGTGGCGGAGCATATCTATCTCGTCGTTTACAGAACTGTCCTTTTCTATATACATATCCTTACCGGGGATATACGCCTCGGGCTGATAGTAGTCGTAGTATGACACGAAAAACTCAACCGCATTCTCGGGGAAGAATTCGCGAAACTCCGAGCAAAGCTGTGCGGCGAGCGTTTTATTATGCGCAAGCACGAGCGTCGGGCGGTTGACCTCGGCGATGATGTTCGCCATCGTAAAGGTCTTACCCGAACCGGTAACGCCGAGCAGGGTTTGATTTTTCATACCCGCCGTAACGCCTGCCGAGAGGCGCTCGATAGCGGCAGGCTGGTCGCCCGTCGGTTTATATGGAGAATGAAGCTTGAATCTGTCCATAATTGCCTCCCGATGAAAATTTGTTCGTGCGGTTTTACCCTATTACATACAGTATATCACAAAACATTTTAAATGTAAAGTCGGGAGAACAAAATATTTGTTCTCCCGTGCCGTTTATTTTTTGAAATTTTGGTTCCACTTATGCCGCCTATACAAGCTTTTGAAAAAGTCGATGAGATGCGGCGTAAAGAAAATGAGCAGATTCGCCACCGCGAACAAAAGCGCGATACGCATAGACCACGAGCTCATAACAAACATATACACAAGCAAAATGCCGTCAGCTATACCAAGCCAGCGCGCCTCTATCGGAATAAGGAAAAACAGCCGTAGCTCGTGTCGTGGGAAAAGTATCGCATACGCGATGAAAAGCGTCAGATTGAGATAGGTATTCGTCGCATATCCCGTGATAAAGCCCGACGCTATCGCTCCGAGCACGCCAAGCAGATAATACGCGTTAAAGCCGAACGCACCCCAGCGCTCCTCGAGCACGCTTCCGATAAAATAATAAAAGTACAGCGAGATTATGACGGTAACGCTTCCCGACGAGGGCGGCAGGAAAAGAAAGGTAAAAACACGCCATACCTGCCCCGAAAGTATCGCCGCACGGTCAAACGAAAGAGTGCTGTAGAGGCTCACCCCTCTCGCCGCTATGAGCATCATATCCATAACCCACACGATACCCATTGCGCCGACGAGTATCAGCATAAGGTTGTGAATTGCATATTTGCCAAGTTTCCTATCAAGCTTATCGAGAAGCCCCTGACGGTAGTACATATCCTCACCTCGCTCTATTGTGATATTATTTTACCATAATCTGCGAGCTAAATCAATATTAGCACAAATTAAAAATAATTGTTTACATTTCTCTCTGCAATCTTAGCGGAGAATTGGCAAGCACAATATCGGCAGAGAACTTGTTTTCTCTGCCGATTTGTGTTATAATGGGTAGGGTGATAGAAATGGATAAAGAAAAAGAATTACCAAAAAGAAAAGATATCCGTTTAAAAAACTTTGACTACAGTTCTCCCGGTGCATATTTTATAACGATCTGTACTGAAAACAGAAAGAATTACTTTTGGAGTGATACTCTGAATCCGCAAGCGTTTGAATGGCACTCCGTAGGGGCGAACTGTGTTCGCCCGCAAAATCTCCCGTTGTCTGATATTGGAAATGTCGTAATGGTGGAATTGGAAAAATGGCATAAAACATACGACGCGGTAGCATTGTGTTCATACGTTATTATGCCTAATCATTTGCATATTATGGTTTTCATTTCTGCCGATGAATACGGGCGACCACAGGTCGCCCCTACGGTAGATAGGATGGTAAAGCAATTTAAGGGAGCTGTCACCAAAAAGATTGGACGTCCTATTTGGCAGAAATCTTTCGTAGAACATATAATCCGAAACAAACAGGATTTTGAAACCAGATCAAAATATATCTACGAAAACCCTGTTCGATGGTATTACGACGAATTATATGCAGAAGAATAGGGGTATGAGCTTTGGCCTATGCTTTTGTAATACAAAGGCGAAACTGGCGATAAAAGGAGGTTATATATGTTTTCTATAGAGGTTTCCGATCTTCATTGGATGGAAGGAGTAAAGCAAGCAGAAGATTTATGTCTGCATGGTAATGCAATTGCCGTTATAGGAGATGAGGTTTTGAAATATGATAATGCCACTGTAAGTTCAACTGCATTATACTTGCTGAAATCCATTAAAGAAAACCACAAAATCTATGAAAGCAATCAAATGCTTCCTTGTTGCGGTTTTTTTATGATAGCCAACGAAACTCTTTCCAAGGTCGATATATGTGGATGCCCCAACGGAGTTGATTGGTCGGTTCTCCACGAAAATGATGATGTTATTTTAATTACAGAAGCAGGAAAACGAACTGTAATTCCAATTGACGAATACAGGAAAACTGTTTTTGCATTTGCAGATTTGATAGAATCCTTTTATAAAAGCGCTGAAGATAAAATAATACCCGAAGATGAATTTGACCGAAACGGTTATGTTGCCTTTTGGAATGAATGGAAAATTTTGCGGTACGAAATATGAACGCACCCCGACAGACCATTAAACCTGTCGGGGTTACTAATTTGTTTACAGCGGAGCAATTATTAACCAACTGACTATAATTCTCCGCTAAGTTTACACACCCTTGCGGCAACTTTTTTGATTTTTCTTCGTCTAATATGTCGGATTTAAGATTTTTTGGTGTCTTATACTTATGAAAGGACCTTTCAGACACAGGAGGTGGACACATTGAGAGACGAGGCTATAATAGAGCTGTATTTTTCGAGAGATGAGCGCGCGATAGCGGAAAGCGATGCGGCATACGGCGCGTACTGTCTTACCGTGGCGGATAACATACTGTCGTCAGCCGAGGACGCAAAGGAATGCGTCAACGACACGTGGATGCGTGCGTGGAACAGTATTCCGCCGCAAAGACCGAGCGTACTGCGGCTGTTTTTCGCGCGAATAACGCGAAATTTGGCGTACAACAAGGCTCGCGAAAGCGGTGCACTCAAGCGCGGCGGCACACTTCACACGGCACTTGACGAGCTTGAGGGCGTTATCGGCGAAAACCATATCGAGCGTCACGTCGAAAGCGTCGAGCTAACGCGGATAATAAACGAATTTTTGGCGACGCTTGACGAGCGTGAGCGCGGTGTTTTCGTGCGAAGATACTTTTTCGTTGAAGCAACGCGTGACATCGCGCAGAGATACGCTATATCAAACGCAAACGTGCTGACCGTACTTTCGCGGACACGCAAAAAGCTAAAGCGCCACCTTGAAAGGGAGGGATATACGCTGTGAAAAAAGAGGATTTATTTGAAGCAATCGGAAACATAGACGAGTATTATATAAAAGAAAGTGAACAAAAAGTAACTCCGGCAATACGCCCGTTCGGCATCGGCAGAACGCTTGTCAGCGCCGCGGCTATCGTACTGATATTCGGCGCGGCGATAATACTGTCGCAGCTAATACGCCCCGACGGGGTTTCGCCTATCGACACGGGCAAAATCACGGATACAACTGATTCCGGCGACACAACGTTCGACATTGCAATAGAATACGACCATCCCTCAAACGAGGAAAT
>JAZNBZ010000234.1:0-14545 GCA_045587285.1 Candidatus Flemingiibacterium sp.
CCACATATGCCAGTGGTAAACCAAATCACCATCATAGCAATGTTCTGATTATAGTCGGCCTTTTTGTTAAGTGCCGAGAAAAGCCCGTAGCATACCGCGTTGATAATGACAGCCACAGCACCGATCAAAAACTGCGAATCCCTTGCACCACCCGTTCCAAGCGAAAGTATAACAATTCCAAGGAACGAGCAAACGATTGCGATAACCTTCATAACGGTCAGTTTTTCGCGAAGCACGATGCAGGAAAAAATAAGTATCATTATCGGCCAGAGATAATTGAGTATGCACGCCTCCTGCGAGGTCATCGTAGCGATGCCGTAATAATAAAGCGCGTTTGAAAGGAACATTCCGATAAAGCCGAGTCCGCTCATCTTTAAATAGTCAACAGCCTTGTACTGCCCCATCTTTTTGATTGAGCCGTTAGTAATATTAAACGCCAAAAGGAAAGCGGACGCAATAAAGGCACATATCGAGAGCACCTCAAAATTCGGGATGCCGTTTAAGAGGATTTTTGCAACGGGTGCAAGCGTTGACCAGACAATCACCGCGCCGAGTGAATATAAAATATTCTTATTCATTTTAATTCCATCTGAATCCACATCACATATGGCACGTCACGATAAAGCCGTCTACGTTGTTGCCGGACACCTCGTACTCAACGTACTTGGGTACAGGTACCTTCGTCGTACCCGACTCGTCTGCGGGCACAAAGTAGATCTCCCACGAGTTACCCTCGTCGTCGGTTATGGCGAGGTGCTTGTCGCCGAACTCAAAGGTGCGAAGAAGGTCAATATACTCCTCGTAGCAGAGGTTTTCCTTGACCATATAGTAAGCGTGCGGCTTGCCGACGTAGCGGTAGTGCCAGCTTTCGTAGGCGATGCCCGTTATTTCGGTCTTGTCCGCGGGATAACGCTGAATAAAGCCGTACTTGTAGCTGTTCGCGTGAAGCCACTCGGGGTACTCGGGCTTATCGTCAAAGGTGTACGACTCGCCGCTATCTGTGAAGATGGTGAAATCTATCGCGAGTCCCGTGTGGTGCTCGCTGTAGCCGGGCAGTCCAACGTACTTTTCGACATACTCCGCGCCCTTGGTAGAGAGATAATAGTCGTATATGCTCTGCTGATCCTCTTTCGTGCGGAAGGAGGAGTTGACGAGCACGTCGCCCGTTCCCATATGCGCCTTCATAGCGTCCATCATTTTGTCGCACCAGCTCATCGCCAAGACGTCAAGCTTGTGGTCAACGCCGCTCAGCTTATAGGAATCGCTCTTGTTGCCGTAGAAATTCTGAAGCGTAAATCCGCCGTCGAACGTGTACTCGTTGTCGCCGTTTATAAGTAAGAGGTAGCCGCGATGCATATCCGCCTCGGTCTTAACCGAGTATTCGTACTTGGGATCGAGGACCGGCTCGGGCGGCGTCGTTACGATAGGCTCGGTCGTATCCGAAGCACCCGCGCTCTCACCGCTGTCGCCAGCTTCAACTATCGGCGTCGTACCGGGAGCGTCAGTGGTCGTACCCGCACCAAAGCCGATGCTTCCGTTTGCGCATCTCGCGGCGAAGATTATCACCGAAATAAGCAGCATAACGAGTATCGCCGCAACGAGCACGACGAAGCCCGCCGCGCGCTGCGTCTGCTTTCTCGACTTGTGTCTTACGGGCGGATACTGCGTGCCCGTCTGATGCATCTGCTGCTGACGGTACTGATACTGTCCGTTTTGCTGCGGTACGGCGCGGTACGGCTGCTGTGCGGTGCGCGGCATCTGCCCCGTCCCACGCATCTGTCCGTTTGGCGCCTGAGTGCGTGCGGGCTGACCGTTTTGATAGGGCGCGCTGCCCCGTTTATACGGCTGTCCGTTCCCGCGCGGCGCATTATTCTGTCCGCCCTCGGGCGGACGGTTATTATAACCGTTGTTCATACTAATCTCCGAAATAAATATTTTATCCGAGAAAATTGGGGAACACCTAAACGGCGTTCCCCAATGAATGTTTTAGTTATTCTGCATCCTTAATGGAGAAATCCATTCTGCCCTTCTTATCAAGGCCAAGATACTTAACCTTTACCTTATCGCCAAGCTTGAGAACGTCCTCAACCTTGTCAATGCGCTCCTTGCAGATCTTGGAGATGTGCACGAGGCCTTCCTTGCCGGGAGCGTACTCAACGAACGCACCGAACTCCTTGATGCCGGTAACGGTACCCTCGTAAACTGCGCCAACCTCGGGCTCGAATACGATAGCGTCGATCATAGCCTTCGCGATAGCCGCGCTCTCGCCGTTGATAGCCGCGATGGTGATCATACCGTCGTCGTTTATATCAACCTTTGCGCCGCTGTCTGCACAGATCTTCTGAATTACGGAGCCGCCCTTACCGATAACCTCGCGAATCTTGTCGGGATCGATCATAAAGGAGGTCATCTTGGGTGCGTACTTCGAAACCTCTGCACGAGGTGCTTCGATAGCCTTGAGAATTACCTCGTCGATGATGTAGTCGCGTCCCTTGTGGGTAACTGCGAATGCTTCAGCGATGATCTCGGGGGTAAGACCGTCGATCTTGAGGTCCATCTGAATGGAGGTGATACCCTTCTTCGTACCTGCTACCTTGAAGTCCATATCGCCGTAGAAGTCCTCGAGGCCCTGAATGTCGATCATAGTGGTCCAGGTGCCGTCCTCAGCGGTGATAAGACCGCAGGAGATACCTGCAACGGGAGCCTTTATCGGCACGCCTGCGTCCATAAGTGCGAGCGTGGAGCCGCATACGGAGCCCTGCGAGGTGGAGCCGTTGGAGGATACTACCTCGGAAACGAGGCGGATGGAATAGGGGAACTCCTCAACGCTCGGGAGAACGGGAACGAGCGAGCGCTCTGCGAGCGCGCCGTGACCGATCTCACGTCTGCCTGCGCCGCGGGAAGCCTTGGCTTCACCGGTGGAGTAGCCGGGCATATTGTAGTGATGCATATATCTCTTTTCGGTTTCCTCGTCGATACCGTCGAGCATCTGACATTCGGAAAGAGTGCCGAGAGTTGCAACGGTAAGAACCTGAGTCTGACCGCGGGTGAAAAGTCCCGAGCCGTGGGTTCTGGGAAGAATTCCTACCTCGGAAGCGAGGGGACGGATCTGATCCATACGGCGACCGTCAACGCGCTTGTGCTCCTCAAGGAGCCAACGGCGAACGATCTTCTTCTGAATCTTGTAGATAAGCTCTGCGTACTGAACGTCAAGCTCGGGATATTCCTCGCCGAACTTTTCCATAATAGCGTCCTGAATAGGATTCATACGTGCGTCGCGTACGTTCTTATCGTCGGTGTCGAGAGCGAACATAACGTCCTTCTCGCAGAACGCGAAGATCTTGTCGAACATATCGTGGTCAAGCTCGCCGGACTCGTAGGTGAACTTGGGCTTGCCGATCTCTGCAACGATAGAATCGATGAACTTGATGAGCTTCTTGATCTCCTCGTGTGCGAGCATAATAGCGTCGTACATATCGGAGTCGGAAACCTCGTTAGCACCTGCCTCGATCATAACTACCTTGTTGGCAGAAGCCGCAACGGTAAGCTGGAGGTCGGACACCTTTCTCTGTTCAAGCGTGGGGTTGATAACGGGCTTGCCGTCAACCATACCGATGAACGCGCCACCGATAGGACCGTTCCACGGAATATCCGAGATGGAAAGGGCGATGGATGCACCGATCATAGCGGTGATCTCGGGCGAGCAGTCAGGGTCAACGCTCATTACGGTGAGCGAGAGGTTTACGTCGTTACGAAGGTCCTTCGGGAAGAGAGGACGAACGGGACGGTCGATAACGCGCGAGGTAAGGATAGCCTTTTCGGAGGGCTTGCCTTCACGCTTTAAATAACCGCCGGGGATCTTGCCGACAGCGTACATCTTCTCCTCGAAGTCAACCGAGAGAGGAAGGAAGTCGATACCGTCACGGGGCTTTGCGGATGCGGTTGCACAGCAAAGAAGCACGGTGTCGCCGTAGCGAACGAGGCAAGAGCCGTTTGCAAGGCCTGCGAGCTTGCCGGTTTCAACGACGAGCGGTCTGCCTGCAAATTCATAGTTAAACACTTTGTAATTCTCAAACATTTTTGCTTTCTCCTTTGTTTTAATGATGTTTGGAGATATTCATAGGTTGTGCACTTAGCGATAAGTCCGAAGCAAGCACCCTATCGTAGGGACCGGCGTCCCCGACGGTCCGTTTGCGGCATATATGCGTTTTTGCGGACCGTCCAGAGGCCGGTCCCTACAAAAAACAGTTGCAGCTTTTGTCATACATCGGGCACATCGCTAAATGCAGAGCCGTGAAATATCCCCATATAAAATTTTTACCCAACCCGCTGTGCAAAGCACGGCGAGAAGGGTCATTTCCGCTTTGCGGCGGCAAAGCCGCCGCAAAAACGGAGTGAAGTCTTATTTACGCAGACCGAGCTTTTCGATGATAGCTCTGTAACGCGCGATGTCCTTCTTCTGAAGGTAGCCGAGAAGGTTTCTTCTCTGACCAACCATCTTGAGAAGACCTCTGTGGCTGTGATGGTCCTTAGGATTGTTCTTGAGATGAGCGTTGAGGGAGTTGATACGGTTGGTGAGGATTGCGATCTGCACCTCGGGCGAACCGGTATCTGCCTCGGAGAGCTTGTACTCTGCGATGATCTGCTGCTTAACTTCTTTGGTAATCATTGTTTTTTCACCTTTCTAAAAATATGATATTGTATATTCCGAGAAACGATGCAAGCGGTCGGTGAGATCCGAAAACTTCGCCTTCGGTAATCATACGGATTTATTATAGCACAACATTTTCTATTTGTAAATAGGTTTTTGAAAATTTTTTAGACTTTTTTCAAATCACTTGCTTTTCGGTTTACTTTATGCTATAATGGTTGGAGTGTGTAAATATTTTTCACAAAACAGCTAAACCCGCAGCCTTCCATAATAAAAATATTACCGAAAGGAAACACGAATAATGTACACGAAGGAACTTGATGCGGCAACGCATTTTATTCTCGAAAGTAAGCCCGTGTCCATAAAACCCATCACCTGCGGCAACATCAACCGCACCTTCGAGATAATTCTCGAGGACGGCGGCAAATACATTCTCCAGAACGTAAACGTCAACGTTTTCAAAAAGCCGTACAAGCTTATGCAAAACATCGAGAACATCTGCACCTTCTTAAAGAAAAAGGTAGAAGCGGCAGGCGGCGATCCCGCGCGAGAAACGATGACGTTCGCAAAAAGCGACGACGACACCCTGCTCTACGTCGATTCCGACAACCGCTATTGGCGTATGTCGAAATGGATCGATGCGATGTCGTATCAGTACATAACCCGCCCCGAGCTTTTCTACAGCGCGGGCGAGGCGTTCGGCAGCTTCCAATCCCTTCTTTCCGACTACCCCGCCGAAACGCTCCACGAAACCATACCTAATTTCCACAACACGCCCGTCCGCTACGAGGACTTTACGGCGGCTGTTGAAAACTGCAAGATACCTAAGCGCCTTGCGAAGTCGAGCGAGGAAATAGCCTTCCTCGAGTCGCGCGAGCCGCTTGCACATATCGCGCTCGACGCTATCAAGGCGGGCACGATGCCTATCCGCGTAACGCACAACGACACGAAGCTCAACAACGTGCTCATCGACAAAGAAACCAATAAAGGACTCTGCGTTATCGACCTCGATACCGTAATGCCCGGCTCGGTGCTTTACGATTTCGGCGACGCCATCCGCTTCGGTGCCTGCACCACGGCAGAGGACGATCCCGACGTATCGAATATCTCGCTTGACCTTAACCTGTTCGAGCAGTTCACGCGCGGATTTATAAAGGGCGTTGGCGGCGCACTCACCGATACCGAATACGACCTGCTCGCCGACGGTGCACTGCTTATGACGTACGA
This sequence comes from Candidatus Flemingiibacterium sp., assembly GCA_045587285.1. Lineage (GTDB taxonomy): Bacteria > Bacillota > Clostridia > Oscillospirales > CAG-272 > Flemingiibacterium. The sequence goes on from JAZNBZ010000234.1 coordinate 5,879, forward strand.
ATTGTGCCTGCGCTTCCTCGGCGACTACTTAAACGGCGACGTTTATTTCAAGCGCAACTATCCCGAGCACAATATCATACGCACGCGCGCGCAGATCGCGTTATTAAAAGATATGGAAAGAAAGCTGCCCGATATGAAGCGCATCGTGCGCCAGTGCAGAGGCTAAACGAAACCGCGTTACCTCGTTATAACCACTATGCCGTAAAACGACATACGGTATTCTTTTTCGATATAGCTTCGCGTGGAACTTTTTCAAAGGTCGCGCGTCTATATATGCAAGTCGGGAATAAAATCACCCGTACTGCAAAAAATAAACTTGTAAATTTGAAAGGTTAGGTAAAACACAATGTCTAAGAAAATTATTGCACTTCTTCTCGCAGGCCTTCTCGCTTGCACCGTATTCGCTTCCTGCGGTCCCAAGACTCCCGCAGACACCGGCGACAACAACGACACTCCCGCTGTAACCGTTACCGTTGCAGAGCTTAAGGACGCTGTCCTCGGCGCATACGGCGATCTTTACAGCCCCGAGAGCGAGATGGGTCTTCCCCTTATGGATATCCCCTCCGACATTCTCGAGTCCACCTTTGGCGTAGAGGCTGCTTGGGTTGAAGAGTTTGCAGCAGGTATGCCTATGATGATCACCAACGTAGACACCTACATTATCGTAAAGCCTACCGAGGGTAACACCGAGAACGTTCTCACCGCTCTTGAGAGCTACTACGAGTACCTCGTAAACGATTCCTTCCAGTATCCCAAGGATCTCGAGAAGGTTCGCGCTGCTAAGGTTTTCGAGAAGAACGGCTACGTATTCTTCATTATGCTCGGTATGCTCTCCGACGAGGCTCTCTACGCTGAGGGTACTGCTGAGGAGATTGCAACCATTCAGTACAATGAGGCTGAGGCAAACAACCAGAAGGCAATCGACGCTATCAAAGCGGCTTTTGGCGAATAATTAACGGCTAAATTTGAATGGCGGCTCCACGTACGTTGAGCCGCCATAACTATGTAAACGAAAGGGTTACTTACAATGGTATTCAGCAGTCTGCTGTTCTTATTCAGATTTCTGCCCATCGTGATGATACTCTATTTCATCCTGCCAAGGAAGTTCAGAAACGCGCTCCTTTTTATTTCGAGCCTTATCTTCTACGCGTGGGGTGAGCCCGTATACGTCACGCTGATGATCTTCTCGACGGTTGTTGACTATACCCACGGTGTGCTCGTCAACCGCTTTAAAAATCAGGGCAAAATGCGTGCAGCCAGATGTGTCGTTGCGTCGTCGATGATAATAAATCTCGCGCTTCTCGGATTCTTTAAGTATTCCGACTTCTTTATTCTGAACATCAATAATATTTTCGGCACGGGTATACCGCTCTTAAATCTTCCCCTCCCTATCGGTATCTCGTTCTATACCTTCCAGACGATGTCCTACACCGTAGACGTTTACCGCGGTGATGCGAAGGTGCAGAGAAACATAATAAGCTTCGGCGCATACGTTGCGCTCTTCCCGCAGCTTATCGCAGGTCCGATAGTACAGTTCAAGACTATAGCTGACCAGCTTGATAACCGCCGCGAGAACTTCGACGACTTCTCCGAGGGCGTTACCCGCTTTATGACGGGCCTTGGTAAAAAAGTGCTTCTCGCTAACAACGCAGGTATCATTTGGGACACCGTGCTCGCGTCTAACCTCGATACCCTTCCCGTGCTTTCCGCGTGGATAGGAATTTTGGCGTACTCCTTCCAGATCTACTTCGACTTCTCGGGCTACTCCGATATGGCGATAGGTCTTGGAAGAATGTTTGGATTTAAATTTCTCGAAAACTTCAACTATCCCTATATGTCAAAGAGCATCACGGAATTCTGGCGCCGTTGGCACATTTCGCTTGGTTCTTGGTTCCGCGACTACGTTTATATACCGCTCGGCGGTAACCGCAAGGGCCCTGCAAGACACATCATAAACATCTGTATCGTGTGGCTTTTGACGGGATTTTGGCACGGCGCGAACTGGAATTTCATTCTTTGGGGCGTTTACTTCGGTGCGCTTCTTATAATCGAAAAATTCTTCCTTCTGAAGCTTCTTAAAAAGCTTCCTGCGTTTGTGTCGCATATATACACGCTGTTCTTCGTCGTAATAAGCTGGGCTATCTTCGCCATCGAGGATATGGGCGTGCTTGGCAAGTACCTCGCGGCAATGTTCGGCGCGAGCGGCAGTCTTGCCGATAACACGTCGATGTATCTGCTGCTTACAAACGCGGTGCTCTTTGTGATACTCGCATTTGCGGCAACTCCCGCACCCAAGATGCTCGCAGGCAGGCTTCTTAATAAGCTCGGCGAGAACGTCAGCGGTACGGTTATCAAGAACGTTGTGTTCGTGGCTATACTCGTGCTGTCAACGGCTTATCTCGTAGACGCGTCCTACAACCCGTTCTTATACTTCAGATTCTAAAGGGAGGTACGTATAATGAAAATGAAAACAAGTAATATCGTGACCTCCGCGGTGTTCTGCCTCGTTATCGCGGCGCTGACAGTCGCAAGTATGGTAAACCCCGTGCGCGAGTTTTCCGCGACCGAAAACCGCAATCTCGCGCAGATACCCGAATTCAGCCTCGAGGCGCTGTTTGCCGAAAAGGACGATGATAAATTCACGCTCAAATACGAGGAATTCATCACCGACCAGTTCGTTGCACGCGACGCTTGGATAACTCTCAAGACCTATGCCGAGCGCGTACTCGGCAAGAAGGAATCCAACGGCGTTTACTTCGGCAGCGACGGCTATCTTATAGAAAAGCACGAGGTGCCGACGGAGCAGCTCGAGAAAAATATCGAATTTCTCAAAAGCTTCCTTGAGAAAACAAAGGACTACAACACTCACGTGCTCGTAGCACCTACCGCGTCCCTGATCCTCGCGGACAAGCTCCCTGCATACGCGCCCGTATGGGATCAGTCGGCTCTGCTTGACCGCGTAGAAGCACTCGGCAATTTCGTTGACTGCCGCGACGTGCTCACTATGCACAAGGACGAGCAGATCTACTATCACGCCGACCACCACTGGACAACGCTCGGCGCGTACTACGCATATACCGAGCTTTGCACTTCCCTTGGCATCGAGCCGTACGCGCTCACAGACTTTAACAAGCGCGTGCTCGCAAGCGATTTCCAAGGCACGCTCGCAAACAAGGTCAATATGGACACGACGCCCGACGAGATATTCACTCTCGAGCCCGACGGCGTTACCGTTACCGTTCGCTACAACGGCGGACAGAAGGTAACCGACACGCTTTACGAGGAAAGCTACCTTTCGGGACGCGACAAGTACTCGGCCTTCCTTGACGGCAATCAGCCGCTCGTTGACGTTGAAACGAGCGTTAAGAACGGCAAAACGCTTCTTCTCGTTAAGGACTCCTACTCGCACTGTATGGTTCCGATGCTCACAGCGCACTATGAGCGCATCGTGCTTATGGATCTTCGCCACCTCAATATCGGCGTTATGAGCTACGTCGCACAGCTTGAGGCAGAGGGCACGCTCGTTGACGATATCGTAATTCTCTACAACGCGGAAAACTTCACCGAGGACCGCAATATGGTCAAGTTTGGAATGTAAGACATAAAAAAGACTGTCCGCGCGGACAGTCTTTTTGTTATTATTCGTTTTCGCCTATTGGCATTTTGTAATAACCTATGTCAAACGCATCAAGGTCGGCTACCGTCACACGGCCTGCGCTGATAGCATCTTTAATATTTTCGCTCGTACCGTCGCTGTAGAAAACGTCGATATACTGGCTTTTGATACTCGGAAAATAATACGTATACTCGCTGTCCGCATAAAAGCCCTCAAGAGCGTCAGCAGTTACAAGCGGCTCCGCCTTGGTGCGGTCAATTATAGCGGTTACGGTAACAACAGGCGTTGTATCCGCCTCTTTATCGGGTGCCACAAAATCCTCGGGCGCTTCAAACGCCACCACCTGACGGAACAGCTCTAAATTCGCCTCGTGCGCCCTTCTTGTTTTCGCCTCGCCCTTGAATTTCGCCATCGTCGAAAGACGGCGCACGCAAATAAGCGTATCCTCGGGAAGGTCGTTTATGCCGTTGAAATACTGACCGAAATCGGTCTTGGCAAGCACGAGCGCACAGTCGTCGTACGCCGCCTCGGGTACAACCTCAAGCACCTCGGCAAGCGGTAAAAATCCGTCCGCCTCGTGTACTATCTCGTACATATACGGAGAAAGCAGGCAAACTACCGCATCACCGCCGATTATCTGCTGATAATACTCCGTCATCGACTGCTGTACGAAATCAGGGTTGTATACCGCGCCGTCCGCGTTTGCCGCCGCCTGCTCCTCGGGCGACAGAATTACGATGTCGTCGAAGGCGACGACCACCTCGCCGTTACCGTCAAAGTCCGCGCCGACCTCCTCGAAGGCGTCCTTCATATACGTGACGTCCTGCACGGCGAAAACGGCAGAGCCTGCGTAAAGTATGCAGTAGTCGTACTCATCGCGGCGGATAAGCTGTGTTGTGCATATAACGAGCGTTATGATAAGCACGAGCGCGATTATCGTTTGTATTTTATAGTGATACCAGAAGTTATCGAGCTTTTTTTCAAGGTCTTTAAAGCTCATACCATCTGACTGTAGCTTTTCGTTTCCCATATTTTCCTCCAAAGCTAAAAAAACAGATTCATTTTCGGGACGTCGTGGCGCCGTCCCCTACCGATTGAAGATGCTTTTCGTAGGGGCAGGCGCCTTCGACAGCCCGCGTTCCACCCAAAATCAAAATAATTTCTTAACACAATTCTACCACAAAAAAACCGTCGGTGCAAGAGCACCGACGGTATGTTTACAGAAAGTTTCGCTTTAGCGCCTGAAAAGGTACTCGCTCTCGTAATTATCGAGCGTATCGAATACGTAGCCCTCGCCGAGGAGATACTCAATAGTCCACTCGAGCGTATCGACCGTAGCGCCTGCGGTTTCGTGCAGGAGCAAAATATGCGGCAATCCGCCAAGCTTCATCGAAACCACGACCGACTCCTTTAAATAATCCTCCACGCTCTGCCCTTCGCGTCTGCCGCCGTCCCAGCGGTCGTTGTTGCCAAACGTCCAATCGAACGCGCGGTAGCCCTCATCACGCACCGCCGTGTGAAGCGCGTCGAACGCGCCTTTCTTTATCGCCGAGCAGGTACTGCCGCCCGGGAATCGGTAAAGGCGCTCGCTCGGCACAAATCCGAGCACGTCGGCGCATTTAGTCTCCCACTCCGCAAGATCCGCGCGAATAGCGTCGGCGCTTTCGTATATCGCGGCGTACTCGTGCGTCACGCTGTGGCATCCGATAGCGTGTCCCGCATCGCTGATAGCGCGCGCCGCATCGGGATAGTTCCTCATATTCTTACCCACGAGAAAGAAGGTCGCCTTGATGCCGTATTTTTCGAGTATCTCCAAAACGCGCTCGGTGTTCTTGCACGGACCGTCGTCGAAGGTCATATATACGACTCCGCGCGGCGGTTCACTCACGGGCTGCTCGGGTTCGGCAGGCTCGGTGTCCGTTGTTTCAACTTCAATCGGCTCGGTAGTCGCGCCATCGTCTGACTCTGTCGCGGCGGCAACGTCTGTGTCGGCGGTGTCACTCACGGTCGGTGAGACCTCTAAAGTATCGCTCGGTGCGCCCTCCGTGACATCGGGAGCGGTCGTATCGACGGACGCAAAAACGTCCGTGTCTGGCACAAACAGTCCGCACGACGCGAGCACGAACGATAGTACAAATATAACGGATATAAGCTTTTTCATATGCGCCTCCAAGGTCTTGATACTCTTTAGACGAAAAAGGTCGGATTTTGTTCCGCGAATTGCAAAATTTATGCGCCGCTCGTTTTGAGCGGCGCATTTTTAAGTAGACTTACTTTAACTTGATAGCGTCCTTTGCCTTTGCCGCGATGTTTGCCGCGGTAAGACCGTACATTTCAAGCAGCGGAGGAACCTTGCCGGAGCGACCGAACTGGTCCTCAACGCCAACGCGGAGTACGGGAACGGGCTTAACAGCCGCAACGCACTCGCAAACTGCCGAGCCAAGCCCGCCGATGATGTTGTGCTCCTCTGCGGTAACGATAGCGCCGGTGTCTGCTGCACACTTGTTGATAAGGTCAGCGTCGAGAGGCTTGATGGTGTGAATGTTTACAACGCGAGCGCTGATGCCCTCTGCTGCGAGAAGGTCGCGAGCGATAAGAGCCTGCTCAACCATAAGACCGGTTGCAACGAGAGTTACGTCCTTGCCGTCTGCCATTACGACGCCACGGCCAAGCTCGAACTTGTAGTCGTCGCCAAAGAGGGTGGGAACAGCATAGCGTCCGAAGCGCATATAGCAGGGGCCCTCATACTTGATAGCCGCCTCAACCATAGCGCGCGCCTCAACAGCGTCCGCGGGCTGCATAACTACCATACCGGGGATGGTACGCATAGTGCCGAAGTCCTCGAGGCACTGGTGGGTAGCGCCGTCCTCACCAACGGAGATACCGCCGTGAGTTGCGCCGATCTTTACGTTAAGGTGCGGATAGCCGGTAGCGTTGCGAACCTGCTCGAACGCTCTGCCTGCCGCGAACATTGCAAACGTGCTCGCAAACGGAATGAAGCCTGCGGTAGAAAGACCTGCCGCAACGACCATCATATTGCCCTCTGCGATACCGCAGTCAAAAAATCTGTCGGGGAACGCCTTCTTGAAAACGCCCGTCTTGGTAGCCGCCGCAAGGTCTGCGTCGAGAACTACGAGGTTTTCGTATTTTGCGCCGAACTCTGCAAGAGCCGCGCCGTATGCTTCACGAGTAGCTATTTTATCTGCCATTTTCATCTACCTCCATTAGTTAAGCGATGCAATAACAGCATCAAGCTCGGCTGCGCCCTGCTCGTACTGTTCTGCCTTCGGTGCTGCGCCGTGCCACGACACGTTGTTTTCCATATAGGAAACGCCCTTACCCTTGGTAGACTTTGCGATAACTGCGGTGGGCTTGCCCTTGCACGCCTTCGCAGCATTTACAGCCGCCTCGATCTGGTCGAGATCGTGAGCGTCGATGGAAATCACGTTCCAGCCGAACGCCTCGAACTTGGATTCAAACGGAGCGGGGCTGATAACCTCGTCGATAGGACCGTCGATCTGAAGACCGTTCCAGTCAACGAACGCGCAGAGGTTGTCGAGCTTATAGTGAGCGGCAAACATAGCTGCCTCCCAAACCTGTCCTTCCTCACACTCACCGTCGCCGAGTACAGTCCATACGCGGTTGTTAACGCCGTTAAGCTTTGCGCCGAGAGCCATACCGCAAGCGGCAGAGATACCAAGGCCGAGCGAGCCGGTGGTCATATCAACGCCGGGGATATGCTTCATATCGGGGTGTCCCTGAAGCACGCTGTCGTGCTGACGGAAGGTCTTGAGATCCTCAACAGGGAAAAATCCACGATGAGCGAGAGTGGAGTATATGCCGGGCGAAGCGTGTCCCTTCGAGAGCACGAAGCGGTCGCGGTCAGCCTTCTTCGGATCCTTGGGATCGACGTTCATTTCCTCAAAGTAGAGATAAGTAAGAATTTCCGCGATAGAAAGCGATCCACCCGGATGTCCGCTCGCCGCCGAATAAACAGCGTCAAGAGCACCGCGGCGAATCTGATAAGCTATACGCGAAAGCTCTTTTTTGCGAGATTCAACCATTGTTTGTTCCTCCTCAGAGTTATATTTTTACGCGATATGCGTTATATTACATACCTAAATTATATTATACACCGAGTGGCACGGTTTGTCAAGGGGGATTTCTCCAAAAAACACGATAACAAATGCGTATTTCTGTGCAATAAAAAGTCGCCCTGCCCAATTGGGCAGAGCGAGTCGGCTACGTTTCGTAATATTATACTTTCATTTCACAGTACAGTCATTTCAGGTTGAAAAATAAACAGTTCTAAATTCGCTGTCCTCTAAAATTACGGTTTTGATCGGGTAATATTCCCCATCGAGCATTCCGAGGTGGAACTCAACCTTGCGTGACGGTACGGTTTTTGAATAATCCGCAAAGAATTGCACCGTAACAACTGTAACACCGTCGCGTATCTCTTCGCCAAGATACGTTTTCACGTCAGACGCACTTCCGCGACCTATGCGTATGTATCCGCCGTCAACCTTTTCAAGCGACCAATCGAGTGCCAGTGTATCGCCGTCCACGCCGAGATATTTTTCTGCATAAGCGCGAATCTCTTCTGCGGTGCGGGGTTCGTAGTCCCCGGCGATTGCATTGAGGCGTGCGACAATAAAATCACTAAGTCCAAACTGACTGCGTCCCTCACCGAGAATGGAATAAAAATCCCTATCCGAGCCAACGTGGCAAACATAGCTGTACGCCGCCGTCGTTTCGGTATCAATTTTTCCAAAATCCTCGCGCTTGCACAACGTCAGATAAAGTCCCTCGTCGAAAACAAGCCGGTGAGTTCCTACGCTAAGGAATTCATTTTCGCTCTGTGTAACTTCAATTTCAAGCACGGGGTGCTTGTTAAATCTATTGGGAATATACGGATCTGCAATATCCTCGCAGTACATCTTATACGATGCTATCTTCACCGTTTTCATAGACTCGTAAACCTCCGGATTTACACCGCAAACACGCGCAAACCCGTCAATATCGCCTGCAAGCAGCGCGCATATCGCGTT
>JAZNBZ010000235.1:0-3271 GCA_045587285.1 Candidatus Flemingiibacterium sp.
CTGACGCGGACACTGACGCAGACACCGACGCTGAATAATTTTCGCAGAACTTACAAAGCCGCTTGCCCAACGGTTTTGCGCGTATTGTTTTACATAAACGCGCAAATGCTAACCGTAAAGGCACGCGGCTTTCTGTTTTTCTCACGAAAGGACGTGATATAATGAGAACTTACGATGATATACTCGCACTCGTGCGCGACACGGTGACGGGCGAAATTTACACGCCGATGGATATGCGCGAGCTGACGGCGTTTTTGGCGCTCGAGGCGGGCGAGTACGACGCCTTCGCCGAGGCTGTGGACACGCTGATGCGCGAGGGTGAGATATGCGAAACCAAGCGCGGCAAGCTGGTAAGCGTTGCCTCGTCGGGCTATATAGTCGGCGTATACCGTGCCACCACGCGCGGCTTCGGCTTTTTAATTCAGGACGACGGCGATATCTTCATCTCGCGCGACGACTCAAACGGCGCGATGAACGGCGACCGCGTTATGGTGTCCCTAAAGCGCGACGCGGACAAGCGTTACGGCGAGCACCGCGAGGGCGTTGTACTGCGCGTAGTCGAGCGCGCTCTGACGGAGGTTGTCGGCACGCTCAAAATAGTGCGCCAGAGTGCGCCAAAGGCGAAGGTCGGCAAGGGCAAGAAGGGCAAAAAAGCGCCCGTAAAGCCGCCGCAGACGAAAATTTACGTTTATCCCGACGACGCGAAGCTATCCTTCCGCCTCGTTATCCCGCCCGCGCAGGCGAACGGTGCGGCTGACGGCGACAAGGTGCTCGCGCGTATAACGCGCTACCCCGACGCGTCGGGCGACTCGCACGCTATGGGCAAGGTGCTTCGCGTGTTCGGTCCGACCGATTCGCGCGCGGCGAACTATCAGGCGATACTTTATGCAAGCGGTATCAAAACGCGCTTTGACGACGCGACGCTTGCCGAAGCACGCGCTATCGTCGGCGGCTGTGACGTGACGGGCAGGGTAGACCTGCGCGACAAGATTATATTCACGATAGACGGCGCGGACGCGAAGGATTTTGACGATGCCATCTCGCTTGAGCGTGACGGCGACGGGTATATCCTCGGCGTGCACATCGCGGACGTTACACACTACGTAAAGCCCGGGAGTGCGCTTGACAACGAGGCGTTCAGGCGCGGCACGAGCGTGTATTTCACGGACAAGGTCGTACCGATGCTGCCCGAGGAATTGTCGAACGGCGTGTGCTCGTTAAACCGCGACAGCGACAAGTACACGCTGTCCGTGAACATCCGCTTTGACAAGGACGCGAACGTGCTTGAATCGGAGATTTTCGAGGCGGTCATCTCCTCGAAAATGCGCGGCGTTTACCACGAAATAAACGACGCGCTCGTGCTTGGAAAGACGTCTGAATTTTATGATAAGTACGAGTTTTTGCTCGAGGACACGCTTCCTACTATGGTCGAGCTTTACGAAAAGCTGCTCGAAAAGTCGCGTGAGCGCGGCTCGCTCGAGCTTGAAACGACCGAGTCGGTGATACTTCTCGGTGAGGATGGAATGCCTACTAACATCGTGCCGCGTGAGCGCGGTGTAACGGAGCGAATGATAGAGCAGTTTATGCTCGCGGCGAACGAGGCGGCGGCAAGCTGGCTTACCTCGATGTCGCTTCCGTGCGTGTTCCGCATACACGAGGAGCCGTCCTCCGAAAAGGTGCAGGCGTTTGCGGAGTTCGTGCACAACGTCGGGCTTGACGTGCGTCCGCTTCGTAGGCGTAAAATACTGCCGTCGTCCTATCGCGACGTAGCGCTCGAGGCGGCAGAGAAGGGGCTTTCGACGGTTGTCACGCCGATAATGCTCCGCTCGCTTATGAAGGCGAAGTATTCGCCCGTAGCCGAGGGGCATTTCGGGCTTGGCTGTGAGCTTTACTGCCACTTTACATCGCCCATTCGCCGCTATCCTGACCTTGCGGTGCACCGCATCATCAAGGCGGCACTTCACGGCGAGATAAACGCCGAAAATCTCGAAGGCTACGAGGCGTTTGCCGCCGATGCGGCGGAAGCGTCCACAGAAAACGAGCTTCGTGCGCTTTCTGCCGAGCGCGACATAGAGGACCTTTACAAGGTGCTTTATATGTCGGACAAGGTTGGAGAGAAGTTTGAGGGAATCATCAGCTCCGTGACGGGCTTTGGCTTTTTCGTGGAGCTTGAAAACACCTGCGAGGGACTCGTTCGCATTGACACGCTTCGCGGCTGGTACGAGTTTGACGAAAAAACGCGCAGGCTCATCGGTGAGGGCGGAAAGACGTTCTGCCTTGGCAACCGAGTGAGAGTGCGCGTGGAGGACTGCGATATTATCACGCGAAAGGTTGAATTTTCACTAACCGATGAAGGCTAAAATCGCCGCCCTCATCGCACTTTCGCTTATATTGCCGCGCGCTTTTCCGAGCACGCCGCGACGGGCAGCCGCCTCGCTCACGGTGATGCCGAGCGCGCGGCTTTCGTTTACAATTTCCTGACAGACGTCGTAGTAGCCAAGCTCGGTCACGGCGAGTGCTTCGGCGGCGCGTGCGAGGGTTACAAGCTCGTCACCGCGCGCGTCGATGCCGAGGTTGCGGAGCGTGACGGGATCTGCGAAGCTTTGCTCGATAAGACCGTTTGCGGCGCGGTAGACGTTGAGTGCCGCGATCAGCTCGGGCGTGAGCGTGTCCGTTCTGTCGAGCGTGAGTCCGAGTGCGGCGAGGGCGTCGCACAGCTCGGCGGCGAGCGGCGAGCTGTCGCCCTCGAAGATTATGGCGTAGGGGTACATAGTGGTCTCCTTTTTTGTGGGGATACGCGGCTTTTTTGAAAAAAAGCCTGGCAAAAAACTTTATACAACGCTTCGCTCATATTTGGTTTGCGAGTAAAAAACATTGTTTAGCGCTCTCGGTCGAGGGCGCTTCTTTTTTTGCTCCGATTTTCGTGCACCGCGCCACACCCAGCCGGGAACCCTGCATCCCGGCAACTGTTTAGCGGTAGTCGGACGATGGCAATATCACGTCAGGAGCGGTTGCCGTCCTCGCTTCGCTGGACGGCGAGGTTAGCGTGCGGTGGGGAGGCGCGGACGCTTCGCTGCGCGCAAAGATAGCCAAAGCCGCGTGCGCGCGATGTGCCGCGCGGACAGTATGCACCGCCGCGCATTTTAGTAGCGCGGCGGCGCCGTTAAATAAACACTCTGTGGTACGAGGCTTACGGAAATACGACGTTCCGAGCTGGGGCGAGGGGATAAGGCTCCCTTTTACATATATTTGAGCCGAGTGGGAGAGGGTT
>JAZNBZ010000236.1:0-26231 GCA_045587285.1 Candidatus Flemingiibacterium sp.
TGAATTTCGGTGCGTGAACAGGTATTCTTCACTTACGCTAAATAAACCTTCACGCTAAGTTACCTCCGAATTAACTTATTCTACAACAGCGAGAATATCGCTCTGACGAACGATGATGTACTCGGTGCCGTCGCACTTAACTTCAGTGCCTGCATACTTGCCGGTGATGACCTTCTGGCCAACCTCAACGGTCATAACAACTTCCTTACCGTCAACCATTCCGCCGGGGCCTACTGCAACGACCTCTGCAACCTGGGGCTTTTCCTTTGCCGCGCCTGCGAGAATGATACCACTCTTTGTGGTCTCCTCAGCTTCTACCATTTTAACGACAACTCTGTCGCCAAGCGGTTTGATAGTCATAATAAAATCCTCCTAATATTTGAGCCGTCTTTCGACGTGCTTATTATCTTGTTTTTAGCACTCAAAGGCTTCGAGTGCTAACGTACGAGTATATTTTACACCCTCCCATAATCAAAGTCAAGCCTTTTCCCCACAGTTTACATTTTAGTAACAACTTATTTCCACAATATATATTTATGCCAAAATACGCGATTTTGTGCATTTTCGGGCGTTCTTTACCGTCCCAACACTTCATACATTATAATCAGCACGATTTTTGACGGAGGACGCTATGCTAACCCAACTGCTCGAGCTCGCAAACACGTACCTGTTCGGTCCCGGACTGTGTATCGCCGTATTTTTCTGCGGCGTGTATTTCCTTTTTCGCCTCGGTGCCTTTTTCATAACCCATCCGTGTAAAACCGTCACCGCACTGCGCGGCGGCAGCGCCAACGGCATCTCGCCCGTACGCGCGATGATAGTCGCGCTCGCAGGCACGCTCGGCGTCGGCAACATCGCAGGCGTCGCCTCGGCTATCGCGATAGGCGGAGCGGGAGCGGTATTCTGGATGCTCGTCAGCGCAATTGCCGCATTGCCGATAAAATACGCGGAGATAGTGCTCGCCGTACGCCACAGAACGCGCGACGCTCGCGGCAAGCCCCACGGCGGCGCATACTTTTACATAGCCGCTCGCGGTACGCGCGCCGCGAATTTTTTCGCCGCATTTTTTGCCGTCCTATGCCTTTTGACCTCGCTTGCGATGGGATGCGCGGTACAGTCGAACGCCATTTCCGTGAGTGCGCACAACACGCTCGGGATACCGCCTATCATATGCGCCGCCGCGGTTGGCGTGCTCACGCTCACGGTCGCCTCGGGCGGACTTTCGCGTATCGCGTTGCTGACTGAAAAGCTCATACCGCTTATGAGCGGTGTGTATATAATAATGTCGCTGTACGTCATCCTCTCAAACGCTTCCTTGCTTGGAGAAATATCGGCAGATATCATCTCGGGTGTATTTGCACCCGATGCGATAGGCGGCGGTATACTCGGCTTTCTCACGAGCCGCGCGCTTCGTATCGGCGTGACGCGCGGTATCGTGTCAAACGAGGCGGGATGCGGTACCGCACCGATAGCGCACGCAAGCGCAGAGGTGAAATCCCCCGCCGCGCAGGGCGTATGGGGTATGTGCGAGGTGGCTATCGACACGATAATCATCTGCACGCTAACCGCTCTCGTCGTGCTTATCGGAGAAAAACGCGGTGTCACGATATCGTCGGACGGTATGCTTACGGCATCGTCCGCCTTCGGACGTTTTATCCCGTTTTCCGAGCTTATACTGTGCGCGTCCGTGGCTGTGTTCGCCTTTTGCACGATAGTATGCTGGTTTTACTACGGTACGGAAAGCCTTGCGTATCTGACGAAAAGCAAACGAGTCAAGAATATATATCTGATAATTTATTCGCTGTGTGCCGCGATTGGCGCGCTCTCCTCAAACGAAGCCGTGTGGAGCTTATCCGATCTCGCAATAAGCCTGATGTGTGCCGTCAATCTCGTCGCGGTAATGCTCGCCTCGCGTGAGATAAAGCACGAAACTGACAATTTTTTCGGCAAAAAACAATATAAGATTGTGAATAAGGATATTCCTATTTTGCATAATCCTGTTGCAAAACGTCGAAAATTGTGATATAATGAAAGTAATATATTTCTTATATCCAGAAAGTGAACAAACATTATGAAAACACTCGTTTTAGCAATCCTCGCAGGCCTCTGTATCGGCCTTGGCGGAACGGTCTACCTTTCGGTTGACAACCCCGTGGTCGGAGCCGCGCTCTTCAGCATCGGACTTCTGACTATCCTCGCATTCGGCTTCAACCTCTTCACCGGCAAGGTGGGATACGCGCTTGACAACAAGCTCTCCTACGTCGGAACGCTTATGCTTATTTGGCTCGGCAACCTTATCGGAACGGGCGCTATTGCGCTCCTTATGAGCTTCACCCGAGCTTACGACAAGCTCGCCGCAAAGGTTGAAACTATCGTAGCCGCAAAGCTCGGCGACAGTCTCCTCAGCGTGTTCCTTCTCGCTATTGGCTGCGGTATGTGTATGTTTATCGCGGTTGACCAGTATAAAAAGCAGCACAACACGGTAAAGGCGCTGTTCGTTATCTTCCCCGTTATGGTGTTTATCCTCTGCTCGTTTGAGCACTGCATCGCGAATATGTTCTACTTCATTCTCGCACAAAGCTTCACCCTCAAGACGCTTATATACCTCGTTGTAATGACTCTCGGCAATTCCGTCGGCGGATTGCTTATCCCGATATTCACAAAGATCATCGGCGAAAAAGCCGAATAATCCAAGGCTCGGAGGCGAAAGCCTCCGAGTTTTTTGCCTTCTTTCCCATTTAATTCCTTTATACAACAATTTTTGTGCCGTGAGCATAATATTTATACATATTAGTATCTTGACATAAACGCGTGAAAATGGTATAATATTATGAATGATATAATACTATATACACATAACTACAACGGAGGTATATTATGCAGACTAAACCAACCTATCTGATACTCGAAAACGGTACCGTTTTCTGTGGTAAGTCTTTTGGTTATGAGGCTGAAATCATCGGCGACGTCGTATTTACTACGGCTATGACCGGTTATATGGCAACTCTTACCGATCAGGGGTACAAGGGACAGCTCGTCGTTCAGACTTTCCCTCTTATCGGTAATTACGGTGTTGTTTCCCACGAATGTGAAAATAAGGGTGTTGCGCCCACGGCTTATATTGTAAGAGAATTATGTCAAGAGCCTTCCAATTTCAGATGTGAAGGTAGTCTTGGCGTTTTTTTAAAGGAAAATAAGGTAGTCGGAATCGAGGGCATCGACACGAGAAAGCTCACGCGTATTCTCCGCGACGCCGGCTCGATGAGAGCGAAGATAACCTACGCGCTCCCCGAAAAGCTTGACGGTATTATCGCCGAGCTCAAGGCGTACACCGCTCCGAGCACCGTTGCAGAGGTAACCTGCAAGGAGGCTTCGAGTGTTAAGGCAGAGAATGCCGCCCACAAGGTAGTTCTTCTCGACCTCGGTGCAAGCGATTCTATCGCGAAGGCGCTCACCGCTCGCGGCTGTGACGTTGTCACCGTCCCCGCAAGCACCGCCGCAGAGGATATACTCGCACACAAGCCCGACGGCGTCGTTATCTCGAACGGTCCCGACGATCCTAACAAATACCCCGAGATAATCGCAGAGATAAAGAAGCTCGCCGATAAGAAGGTGCCGATGCTCGGCATTTGCCTCGGACACTTGATGCTAGCGCTCTCGCAGGGTGCAAAATGCGTGAAGCTTCCGCACGGTCACCGCGGCGGTATGCCCTCTATCAGACTTTCCGACAAGCGTGTGTTCATAACCTCGCAAAATCAGGGCTACACCATTGACGAGGCAACGCTCCCCGAGTGCATTAAGCCAACCTACAAAAACGGCAATGACGGCACTCTTGAAGGTGTCGCATACGATAACATTCCCGCACTCGGCGTACAGTTCCGTCCCGGAAGTGCCGGCGGTCCCAACGCAACAGAGTTTATTTACGATCAGTTCATCGGTATGATGAAATAAGAGGTTAGGAGGAAAATTATGCCGCTTAGAAGTGATATTAAAAAAGTAATGGTAATCGGCTCCGGTCCTATCGTTATCGGTCAGGCAGCCGAGTTTGACTACGCAGGCACGCAGGCTTGCCGCGCACTCAAGGAGGACGGTCTTGAGGTCGTTCTCGTAAACTCCAACCCTGCAACCATTATGACCGACAACGCAATGGCTGACGAGGTTTATATCGAGCCTCTCACGCTCCCGACTATAAAGCGCATCATCGAAAAGGAGCGTCCCGACAGCCTTCTGTCCACCCTCGGCGGTCAGACGGGACTTACGCTGTCTATGCAGCTTGCCAAGGAGGGCTTCCTTGACAAAATGGGCGTAAAGCTCCTCGGCGCGCGCCCCGAAACGATCGACAAGGCAGAGGACCGTCAGATGTTCAAGGACACGATGATGAAGATCGGTCAGCCTTGTATTCCCTCGCTCGTCGTAAACGACCTTAACGCGGCGCTCGAATTCGCGCACGCAAACGGTTATCCGCTCATCATTCGCCCCGCGTTCACGCTCGGCGGCACTGGCGGCGGTATCGCTTACAACGAGGACGAATTTATCGAGATCACGAACGGCGGTCTTAACGCTTCGCCTATCCATCAGGTACTCGTTGAGAAGTGCGTATCCGGCTGGAAGGAGATCGAATTTGAAGTAATGCGCGACAGCGCGGGCAACGTTATCACCATCTGCTCGATGGAAAACGTCGATCCCGTAGGCGTTCACACGGGCGACTCTGTGGTCGTTGCTCCTGCGGTTACCCTTTCCGACGACGAGTATCAGATGCTCCGCGGTGCGGCTCTTGACATCATTCAGGAGCTTGAGATCGAGGGCGGATGTAACTGTCAGTTCGCGCTTCATCCCGAGAGCAAGGAATATGCGGTTATCGAGGTTAACCCCCGTGTATCGCGCTCGTCTGCACTCGCTTCCAAGGCAACCGGTTATCCTATAGCAAAGGTTGCGGCAAAGATTGCTATCGGTTACACTCTGCCCGAAATACTCAACGCAGTAACGGGCACCACCTACGCTTGCTTTGAGCCTACCATCGACTACATCGTAGTTAAGTTCCCCAAGTGGCCCTTTGACAAGTTCGTTTACGCAAAGCGTACGCTTGGCACGCAGATGAAGGCAACGGGCGAGGTTATGGCTATCGGTACGTCGTTTGAGCAGGCTATTATGAAGGCGGTTCGCGGTGTCGAGATCGGTATGAATTATCTCTCGCACAAAAAGTACCGCGAGCTGTCCGACGAGGACATCGCGGCAAGACTCCACAACGTGGACGACGAGCGCCTGTTCATCGTTTACGAGGCACTTCGCCGCGGCACGAGCGTTGACGA
The DNA here is from genome assembly GCA_045587285.1 of Candidatus Flemingiibacterium sp. Classification (GTDB taxonomy): domain Bacteria; phylum Bacillota; class Clostridia; order Oscillospirales; family CAG-272; genus Flemingiibacterium. The sequence goes on from JAZNBZ010000236.1 coordinate 5,310, forward strand.
GATCCATTCGATCACGATGATCGACGAGTGGTTCTTAAATAAATTCCTTAACCTCATCAATATGGAGCGCCGACTCGGTGCAGAAGTACTCACAGACGAGCTTTATCACGAGGCAAAGGTGCTCGGCTTCCCCGACAAGCTTATCGAGGAGTTCACCGGCAAGGCACTTCCCGCAGGTATGCATAAGTCCGCAGTATACAAGGTGGTTGACACCTGCGCGGCAGAGTTCTCCGCTAATACGCCTTATTTCTATTCGACCTACGACGACGAAAACGAAGCCGCAGAGTTTATCGAAAAGAAGAAGGATCCCTCAAAGAAGACCGTCATCGTATTCGGCTCCGGTCCCATCCGTATCGGTCAGGGTATCGAGTTCGACTACGCGTCCGTACACTGCGTATGGTCGCTTAAGGAAGCCGGCTACGACGTTGTTATCGTAAACAACAACCCCGAAACCGTTTCCACCGACTTTGATACGGCAGACAGACTTTATTTCGAGCCGCTCACTCCCGAGGACGTAATGAACATCATCGAAACCGAAAAGCCCTACGGCGTTGTCGTAGCTTTCGGCGGTCAGACGGCTATCAAGCTTACCAAGTTTATGTCCGAGCAGGGCGTAAACATCCTCGGCACGTCCGCAGACTCTATCGATGCGGCAGAGGACAGAGAGCGCTTTGATGCACTTCTTGAAGAAAACAACGTTGCACGTCCCGAGGGCTTCACGGTAATGACCACCGACGAGGCGCTCACCGTTGCGGCAAAGATCGGTTATCCCGTCCTTATGCGTCCCTCCTACGTGCTTGGCGGTCAGAATATGATCATCGCCTTCACCGAGGACGACATCAAGGAGTATATGAAGATAATCCTCGCAAACAACATCGAGAACCCCGTTCTTATCGACAAGTACCTTATGGGTATCGAGCTCGAGGTTGACGCTATCTGTGACGGCGACGACATCCTCATTCCCGGTATTATGGAGCACGTTGAGCGCACGGGTATCCACTCGGGTGACTCTATTGCAGTTTACCCCGCTTGGAACATCACCGACAAGCTTCGCGAGGAGATCATCGAGGTAACGAAGAACCTTTCCACATCGCTCAAGATAATGGGCCTTGTAAATATTCAGTACCTCATCAACAAGACCGACAACAGACTTTACGTAATCGAGGTAAACCCGCGCTCGTCGCGTACTATCCCATACATCAGCAAGGTTACGGGCGTTCCTATGGTTGACCTTGCAACCCGTTGTATGCTCGGCGAAAAGCTCGCAGATATGGGATATGGCACCGGTCTTTACAAGACCTCTCCGTACGTTGCGGTCAAGGTTCCCGTATTCTCGTTTGAGAAGCTTATGAACGTTGACAACCACCTCGGTCCGGAAATGAAGTCCACCGGTGAGGTTCTCGGCCTTGCCGCTACTCGCGAGGAGGCACTCTACAAGGGACTCGTCGGTGCAGGCTACAAGCTTAAAAAGCAGGGCGGCATCTTCATCACCGTCCGCGACTCCGACAAGGCGGAGATCGGTGAGACCGCAAAGCGCTTCTACGACCTCGGCTTCGAGCTCTTTGCAACCCGTGGCACTGCGAAGATAATCGAGGACTACGGTATGAAGGTAAAGACCGTCGATAAAATCCACGAGGGCGAAAACAACACCCTAAAGCTTATCGAATCGGGACGCATCGACTACGTTATCTCCACCTCGGCAAAGGGACGCATCCCGACGCGCGACAGCGTTAAGATCCGCCGTAAGACGGTCGAGCGCGCGATCCCGTGCCTTACCTCTATCGACACGGCTAACGCAGTTGCAGATTGCCTGAGAAGCCGCTACACTCAGAGAAATACCGAGCTCGTTGACATCAACGATATGCGCGACGAGAAGGAAGAGCTTGCATTCACGAAGATGGAAGCCTGCGGCAACGACTATATCTACTTTAACTGCTTCGATCAGACCATCGACAATCCCGAGGGACTCTCGATACGCCTTGCAGACCGTCACTTCGGTATCGGCGGCGACGGCGTCGTGCTGATGTACCCCTCCGACGTTGCAGACGTTAAGATGCGTATGTTCAACCTCGACGGCACGGAAGGCAAGATGTGCGGCAACGCGGCACGCTGCGTCGTTAAGTATATGGTAGACAACAAAATGGTGCCCGACACCGGAAAGGTGGCTGTCGAAACGCTCAGCGGTATTCGCGAGACCGAATACGAGAAGGTGAGCGGTCAGGTCAGCACCGTTACGGTCAACCTCGGTAAGGCAGAGCTCAATCCTGCGCTCATTCCCGTAAAGATCGCACTCCGCACCGCGGTGGGCGTACCCACGCAGGTTGCAGGCGACCGTTACCGTATCACGTGCGTGTCTATGGGCAATCCTCACTGCGTCGTATTCAATGATGAATTTGAGGAAGCGCTCGACAATCTCGACCTTGAGACTATCGGTCCTAAGTTCGAAAACGATCCGATATTCCCCGAGCGCGTCAACACCGAGTTCGTGAAGGTGCTTAACTCCACGACGCTCAAGATGCGCGTATGGGAGCGTGGCTCGGGCGAAACCTTCGCTTGCGGCAGCGGCGCTTGCGCGGCTGTAGTTGCGGCGGTTGAAAACGGCTACTGCAACAAGAACGAGGAGATCACCGTGAAGCTTCGCGGCGGCGATTTAAAGATCCGCTACACCGATGAGGCGGTATACCTCTCGGGCGACGCAAACAAGATCTACGAGGGCAAGGTAATCCTTTAATTAAACGGCAAATCGGCTCGCTTAATGCGAGCCGATTTTTTGCTTGACAATCCGACGAAAATGTGATATAATAAATTCAGCACACCGTGTGCTAAATCGGAGGTGGCGTAATGATGAATGAAAAGCAAGAGCTGATACACGACGATATGTCCGAGCGTATTATCGCAATAGTTGAAAACATCGTGCTTACGTCGGGCGCGGAAAATATCACCGTCCGTCAGATTATAAAGGAGCTCAAGGTAACCAATCGCGTTTTTTATAACCGTTTTCACAACATCGACGACGTTCTCGATATAATTTACAAGCGAACCATACTGAAGATCCGCGAGGGAATTATGAGCTTTGATCCCGCCGGAGATTTTTTCGAGCAGATCACGTCAATCGTAGAAAGCACCCTTTTGCTTTCATACGACGCCAAGCGAAATTTCAGCAGCTACGTATTTAAGAACGATTCCATATCCACTCAAAATTACGAATGGTGGACAAACGAGATAAAAAAGCTGCTCGATTTCGGCATCACCAACGGGTACTTCAAAAATATGAATACCGACAGTATGAGCTATGCGATATGGTGCTTTATCAGGGGCTATAACGCAGATGCACTCGCGCGAAACCTTCCGCGCGAAGAAACCGCAAGCAACTTTAAATATTGCTTTGGAGTATTACTTGACGGAATGAAGGCATAAAATATATTTGCGCCCATTTCGTCAAGTAATTTTTACAGCACTTTTCAGCACACTGTGTGCTGAGTATATATTACGAAAGGAACCCATCAATGAACTCAATAAAAATTGTAACCGACTCGTCCTCTAATCTGACACGCCTTGATGGCGTCGAATTCGCCTGTGCGCCGCTTAAAATAAACACCGAAGGTAAGGAGTACACCGACACCGCCGCGCTTGACGTAAACGATATGGTAAACACGTTGTTTCGCTACAGCGGCAAATCGTCCACGTCCTGCCCTAACCCCACCGATTGGCTGAGTGCATTCGGTGATGCCGAGAGCATCGTTTGCTTTACCATAACGAGCAATCTCTCGGGCAGCTACAACTCCGCGTACAAGGCAAAAGAGGCGTACGAGGCAGAGCACCCGGGGCGTCGCGTTTTGGTAGTCGATACGCTGTCCGCCGGTCCCGAAATTGCGTTGATGCTGGAAAAATGCCGCGAGCTTATATTGCTCGGCAAAACCCTTGATGAGATTGAAAAAGAGCTTCCCACCTACAAAACGGAGCTGCTCTTCGTGCTCGAATCAATGAAAAACCTCGCCAACAACGGTCGCATAAGCAAGCTTACTGCCGCAGCGGCAGGCGTGCTCGGTGTGCGCGCTATCGGCAAAGCAAGCGACGAGGGCACGCTCGAAATGCTTTCAAAATGCCGCGGCAGCTCCAAGGCTTTGCAGTCGCTCGTCGAGCACGCAAAGGCGCTCGGATACAATGGCGGAAAAATGCGCATCGCGCATTGTCAGAACGATCCTTTTGCAAAGCTCCTCGCCGCAAAAATATCCTCCGAATTCAACAGTGCGCAGGTAACCATCGAGGAATGTCGTGCGCTGTGCAGCTTCTATGCCGAAAAGGGCGGTATGCTCATCGGCTTCGAGGCTTGAGCTAACGCATAAAAAAATCCTTACCGCATACGCGGTAAGGATTTTTTGTTTTGGAATTAACCAACGATACCCGCACGCTCGATACCGCCGATCAGATATCTCTGCAAGAATATATACATTACAAGCAGAGGCATGAGGATAAGCAGACCGCACGTGTTCTTGATAGCCGATTCATAGAGATTCTGTGCAGCATAAGCCGTGTCCAGAGTTCTCGGAACCGCCACGATATTAGGCATAAGCGTAATCGTGGACTTAGTAAAGAATACGTTGGTGTAGAAGTTGTCCGTCCACTGCCAAGAGAACGCGAACAGGAAGATGGTGATCATCATCGGCACGGAAAGCGGGAGAATGATCTGAAGGAACGTTCTGAAAACGCCCGAGCCGTCAATGTACGCGGACTCCTCAAGCTCATCCGGTACGCCGCTGAAGAACTGTCGCATCATAAAAATATACAGACCGTTCTTAAAGGCAAGACCGCCAAGCGAAAGCAGTGCCAGAGGCCAATACGAGTTGGTTAAGTTAAGTGCTTCGCCCGTCAAAAGCTCAAGTATGCCAAAGATGTCAAAGAAGCGGAACTTCATAAACATCGAAAGCTGAAGAGTCTTATGCGGAACGACCATCGTAAAGATTACGAGGAAGAACAGAAGCTTGTTACCCTTGAACTTAAACTTTGCAAGACCGTAACCGATTACGCAGCATACGAACGTCTGAATGAGTCCGCAAAGTGCAGAAAGCGTAAAGGTGTTGAACAGTGCCTGGAAGTAGTTGTTCTGGCTGATGATCGCCTTGTAGGTGTCAAGCGTGGGGTATTTCGGAATCAGCTTAACCGTTACGTCAACGAAATCCTCACGGCCCATAAACGAGCCGGAGATCTTTGCGAAGAAGGGGAAAAGGATGACGTAGGAAATACCGATAAGAAGAACGTAGGTGAATATCTTAACGAAAACAGTCTTGAAGAAGTTAAGGTTAAGAAACTTCGCTTTAAGACGCTCCTTGAGAGGAGTTCTCTCGAACTCAACTCTGATTTTGTTTTTGCTCTCCTTCATAACGCGGGGAGCATTTTGTGTCTGTTGAGAATTCATTATTATGCCTCCTTAGTCGCGTTTCTGATAGAAGACGTATGCGCTGAGTACTGCGGCTACAATACCGATTATGAGTATGACTATAAGGAAGTAGAGCCATGCCATCGCCGTACTGAGCGTGTTACCGTTAGTCGCATTGTTGTAAACGTTGGATATGTAGGTCATAACCTGGTTCGACTGTGACGTAAACGAGTCTATAACCGTATACACCGTGTTTACAAGGATCATCGGGCTTATCATCGGGAAGGTTATCTTCCAGAAGGTTTCCCAAGCGCTTGCGCCGTCAATTGAGCAGGATTCGTAAATTGCAGGGGAAATAGACTGAAGACCTGCGAGATATATAAGCATCTGTACACCGGAGCGGTTGATGATGTTGTAAATGTTGTTAACCATATTAACAACGTACTCAACGAGCTCCGTACCGACCTTCATATTCGCGAACAGTACTTCGATATCGACAACTGAAAGTATCTCACTCGTCGCATTTTGTCCCGAACCGTCGTTGATACCCTCTTCGGTATTCTCCATATACTCAAGCATAGTGTTTGACTGGTCGATGGAGTCAACGATACCGGTAGCGATAATAACCGGAATAAAGAATATCGCACGGAACGCTGCACGTCCAACCATCTTCTGATTAAGAAGAACCGCTATAAAGAGCGAGAATATTACGATTGCGGGAATATCAAAGATAAGCTGCTGAATACCCGCAGTAAGTATCTGAACGAACTCGGGATCCTCAAAAAGCGCTCTCTGATAGTTTCCAAATCCAACGAATTGGAGGGAAAGTCCGGAAGAAGCGAACTTAACCGTATGGAAACTGTACTTAATAGAGTCAATGATAATCGGCAGATAGATGATAAGGAAGCCGATTACAAAGGGGAGTACGAATATCCAACCCGCACGCGCCTTACGCGCATCAAGAGAGGCCGCACGCTTGCGCTTCTTCGTAGCGCCTGCGCCTGTAAGCTTTTTTACTTCGCTATTCAATTTTTACACCTCTCCTTCCTTATTTAAGGATCACGAAATTGAGTGCGTCAACGGAGTAAGCTTCGCCGTCAACAACCACCTCAACTCCAAAGTTGTTGTAGTTAAGAATGAACGTCTTACCGCCTTCGTAGGTAACCATTACAAGACCGCTGTCGGTCGTGTAGTTGGTGTACTCATACGCATCGGTATCGTCTTCGCCAACGATGAGTGCAGGAACCTTATTGTCGTCCTTCTTGTCATCCTTGCCGTAAAGAGCCTCAAGACGCTCTGCAAGCTTTTCAGCCTTTTCAGCCTTCTCAGCAGCAATTCTGTCTGCCTCAGCCTGTGCCTTCTCTGCCTCTTCTATTGCTTCCTTGTCAGCCTCTAACTCCTCGGCGGTGGGAACGCGCTCACCGATAAGGAACTCGTGGTCAACTATCTGCTTATCCTGAAGATCGCCGATTGCGCCGTTAAGTACGTTATACAGCTCAACGACCTCTTCATACCAGATGTCGAAGGAAACCGAATAGTACTTGTTGAATACGGTATCTTCCTTGAGAAGCGACGTGTTCTGCATAGAAAGAGTGAAGTAAAGGTTGGAGCCGTTTTCAATAGCCTTGAGCAGCTCGTACTGCGTATCACCCGCCATATTGATTGCGGTACCGGTGAAGTTTACACAGCCGTGGAATACCATACCGAGGAACGGCACGGACTCACTTGCGCTGGAGTAGCGGCTGGAATCAAGGGGAGCGCCGATAATATGATCTGCGTAGTTAACGGAGTAAATGTTACCGCCGTCAACCATAACGTTTCCGTACGTTTCCTCAAGATTTGCAAGGAGATCCACGGTAAAGCTCTTGGAGTCCTCGCGGTTGTACGGCTCATCCTTGTCGAAGTCGGAGTTAAGGTCAGTACCGAGAGTCGATACCGAAACTCCGTTCGGATTCAGCTTGGAATATTCCTTGCTGAAATTGCTGAAGAAGTAGTTGTATACGGACGGCGATACCGCAAGGGACATACCTCTCTCGAACGACTGGAGCGTCGAATCGTAGAAGCGCTTGGTGGTATAACGGTCGTCCATCGTCTTGATGAGGTGCTGCTTGTTGGAAACACCGTCAAACGACTTGAACTCGCCGATGTTAGCGAAGTCAAAGTCGGGATATACGCCGATGCCGTTCTCGTCCGCATACTCTACGAACTCGGTAAAGCCCTTGTTGCCGCCAACGACCTTTTCCATTTCAACGTGATACGGAGCGGTATCGTTAAGACCGCCGTTTGCAAAGCCCGTGAGCTTATAGTTCACGTTGTTGATGCCTGCCTCGGCAAGCTTATCGTACATCACCTTGAGATCGTCGAACGTGGTGAGAGGCTTGAGCACCTCAACGGGTACGGACAGTATCTTCTCGATCGTGTTGATCGCACCGAAGGATTCGATGTAAAGTGGGAGAGCCGCTTCGGTCTCGGCGAACTCGGTAAGAGTTCCCTTTTCGATGAGATAATCTCTGTACGCCTTCGCCATACCTACGTAGCTCGTTTCGTAGTACTCGTCGAGTCCGGACTCTGCTGCGAGCTCGTCGTCAACAAGCATAACGTACTTGATACGATAGCTTCCGGTGTATTTACGCTCGGAAACTACGGTGTAAGTAGCGTTGGAGCCTACGGAGATGGCTTCTGCCAGATTGTAGGTATCCTTAGGTCTGGGATAGAACGTGGTATAAACGGTATTGTAGTTGTGCTGGGAGCCGCCGTGCTCCGTGGTGATCTCTGCAAGCGAGTCACCCTCCTCGAGGATAGCGAGGAAGCCGACCGACTTCTTGTCAGCAATGGGCGCTACCATAAAGCCCGCCTCGAGCTGTGCCTGCGTGAGCACCGGCTCAACGAACACGTCAGACTCGACGAGTCCAAATACGGGAAGTCTCATCGTTTCTCTGTTCTGACCGGTTACTACCTGGTACGCGTAGTCCTGTCCGTAGATCTTACCCGTAATGGTAACGGGCTTGCTTCCAACGTCCTGGAATCTTACAAGTGCGCCGGAGCCGTCCGGAATGAACGTGTATCCTTCGTAATAGGTCGAGCCTGCGCCGAACCAAGGAAGAATACTGATAGAGGTAAGCTGATATGCGCTCTCGTCGAAACGGATACCGTTTGCAGGAAGACGAACGTCAAGATTGCCGTCGTCATCAAGCTTATACTCAAGCGAGAGTCTGAAAAGTGCAGGAGCCTTATCCGTACCGGAGTAACCGGTGATCAGGTGGTCCTCTGCGAGGGTTTCATAGGTGTACTCGGGGCAATACTTCTTGATTACGCCCTCGACAACGTTCTGCTGGCGTTCGCCCGCGCTGTTATCGAAAACGTAGATTGCCATATCGTTACAAACCGGGTATGCAGCGATCATCTCACGGCGAGCACGCTCGGTGAGGCTGGGATCGTCTGCGTCCTGAAGGGTGTAGTATGCCATAAAACGCATTCTCTCGTCGCCCTCAGGGATATTCGCGAGAATAAGCTCCTCAAAGCGTTCACGCTTGATCTGCTTAGGAAGAAGCTTACGGGTTTCTTCGCGGCCCATTACGTACTCAACGCGAACACCGTTCTTGATCTTCTTAACGGTGATCTGACCTCTCTGGCAAGCCTCAATAAAGCTGTTCATCTCAATTTCGGAGCCGTTATCGGTATATTTGATAACGATCTGCGAAAGGAGGTCCTGCTTTATGGTGTCTGCCGTAAATACAGATGCAACGTCGTAGGGGTTCGAGAAAAGTATCTGACCGGTTTTGGTGTTCACATACGCGATCTCGCCGGAAACAGGCTCGACGTAGAGCTCAAAGTTACCCTTGGAAAGGTACTTCTTCATCGTAGCGAGCTTTTCCTCAGCGGTGCTGAACACCTGCGTTACGTAGTCGATAGTAGGCTTGCCGGTTTCCTCGTCAAAGCCGGGAACGATTTCATCCTCAGCGGCAACCGGTACTATCGTTAGCATTCCAAAGACCATAACAACAGTCAGGAACGCCGATAATAATCTGATTTTTTTCATTTACTATAACTCCTATCCTGTTATTACATACGGAATGTGATTTCTGTGATGATACTTGAAATGAAGCTTACTATCTTTGCAAGCAGCGTCGAGAAAAGGACGCCGATAAACATTATGATAGCCATACCGATAATGGTACCGACCGAGGTAAGCACGTTCTTGGAGAACGAGTAGTCGTGCGTTACCATCATACCGAAGAACAGTAAAAGTCCGGTCCAAACGAATGCGATAGAAACGAGAAGGTTGATAATGGTTACCTCACTTGAAAGCATTACGTTGGAGGCGATTACCGAAGGAATTATAAGAATCGGAAGGGGAACAAGCGCGTAGCAGGTTGCCACGAAGATGTCCTTGAGGCTTCCTTCACCGTCAAACAGCGTGGTAAGACACCAGTTTGCAACCACCCAAAGAAGCACGGGCAGTGCAACCGCCGCAACGGTCATAAGAATCGTGGAGGACTCCTGACGGGGATCGAAGATGTAGCCCGTACCAACGTCCTGATAGTAGAACGTAACTATAGCGAGCACCAGCCATACGAACGCCGCTCTTACGGAGCCGCGCTGCTCGTGCTTCAGATCCCAGAAGCCGTCAAACGGGTGCATAATAAGATGCGCCGCATAAACAAGCTCTTCCCAGAAGGTCTTACGTCCCTTCTTGAGCTGCGTTTTCTTGTTGAGCTTTGCCGCGTACTTATTGAAGAGCACGAACAGAACCACAAGAACTATAGCAACCAGCGGAATAAGAAGGATATAATCGGAAATCCACTGCTTTCTGATCTCCTTAAAGGATTCAGAATAGTTTTCGGTATCGTACGCTGCCTTGTAGTACTCAAGGGATTCCTCGTACTGTGCGCTTCTGTAAAGGCTTCTGCCTATACCGATATACGCAGTGTCGAAGTTGTTGTTTCTCTTGAGTATTTCAGTCCAGTAGTCGATAGTCGTGTCGTAGTTACGGTTGTTGGTATTCTCAATAGCTGCAAGGAGCAGGTCACCGTACTCGGTACGGCGGAATACCGTGATGTTATCTGCAGTCTTATCAAGGATAAGAATGTCAGTGCCGTGGTAAGCAATAGCCTCAACGGACTGAATGTTACCAAGCTGCTGGCCCATATCACCGAAAATGAAGAGCAGATTACCGTCCTCATCGTAGGTATAGATCTTGGAGCGCTTTTCGTCGATGATCGACCAAGTGCCCTCGGGACCTACAGCCGCGTCAATAATCTTGGAGGGGCCCTCGATTACTGCGGTGGTAAGCGTACTTACGTTAACCTCACCACCGGGACCGAAGAAGCCGTTACGCTTCATAATGTCCTCACCTGCGGTATTGAGCTTCTTAACGGGAGCGTACGTACCGGCCTTGCTATCGATAGCAGCCTGCTGCTGATCCGGATCGATAGAGGAGGTGGTAATGTACATAAATCCGTCTTTATCTATCGTGATATTGTTAAACTCAGTGGAAATGTACTGCTGCTGCTGCTTTCTCTGAGCATCGGTCTGGAAGTTTCTCCAAAGAAGCTCGATCGCGTCAACGGTAACCTTCTGTGCACCGATAAAGCCCTGGAACTCAGCGTCCTCGTTAATCGCGATAACACCCATATAGGTGGTCGAGGATACGACGTAAATTCTGCCGTATTCGTCTACCGCGATAGCGGAGGGCTTGTAGATAGAGCCTGCGGGGAACACGTCTGCATCGGGCTCCTCGATAACCTTATAGAACGAACCGTCAAGGTTGAACATTACGATACGGTTATTATCGGAGTCAGCAACGTAGATCTTTTCGTTCTCAACGAAAACGCCGGAGGGATTTTTGAGCGCATCCGGAACGCCGTTCTGGTTAATGAACTCGCCAATGTAGAATTTAAGCTTGAAATATCTGTCGAGAACTACAATGCGGTTGTTTGCCGCATCAGCAATATAAACGTTCTTTTTGTCGTCAACGACGAGGTCGCGAGGATCGTCTATTGCGGGCTCAACACCCATATCAGCGGAGTCGATCTGTCTGTCCGGCACGTATGCGTCGGGCGAGATAAGAGCAAAGCCGTCGATAGAATAGGTGTAGGTGGTGTAAGGCGTGATCGCCGCGAGGGGCATACAGCCGAGCACCAGAATAAGACAAGCAGCGAGGGCAAAAATCTTCGTAATCTTTTTCATATACACCCTCCTTAGTCCTTCATACCCGACGAACCCATCGTTTCGATGATGTTACTCTGGGTGATAATAAATACGGAAATCGGCACAGCCATCATAATAACCTGAGAAGCTGCCGATGCGCCCGCACGGGCGATACCGCCTGCTACGATCTGGTTGATCGCGTAGTTGAAGGTCTTGAGCTGCTCCGAGTAGATGTAGATGGAGCTACCGGAGTTCCAAAGTCCCTGGAAAGAGTAGATGATAAGGGTAAGCCAAGCGGGCTTAACCATAGGCATCGCGATCTTTATAAAGGTATAGAACTCGGTTGCACCGTCAAGACGTGCGGACTCGAGCACCGCGTCGGATACGGAAGACTCCATAAACTGCTTCATAAGGTACAGACCGAGGGAGGTACACCAAGCAGGAACGATAACTGCGAGATAGGTATCAACCCAACGGAGGGTACTCATAGTAAGGAAGTTTGCGATACCGGTAACGGTGGAGTGGAACATAAGCGAAAGCACGACCACCTTGAATATCCAAGTGCGTCCGGGGAACTTTATCTTCGCAAGTGCGTAAGCCGCCATAGAGGAGAAGATCAGGTTACCGAAGGTACCCGCAACGGAGATAAACACGGTATTGAATATGTATCTCGAGAACGGAACCCACGAAGTGGACATCAGCTTAAAGAGGTCCGAGAAATTCTTAAACGTGGGGTTTACAACGTAGAAGCGCGGAGGATACATCCAAAGCTCGTCAAGCGGCTTCAAGGACTGCATAACGACGTATAACATAGGAATAAACATAAATGCTCCGAGGAGGATAAGCATCATATTGATTCCTATATCGCCTCCAACCGAACGGTTGAGGACAACTTTATGTTTTCTTGTTCTAAGTCTTGCCATATTATTGTCCCACCTTCGAGAGTAATTTCTTAATAATCATATTACAGCCCACCATTACGATGAAGAGTATAACCGCGATAGTTGAGGAATAACCGACCTCAAAACGCTGTCCACCGTAGTCCTCGAGGTGGTGCATAATAGTATGTGCCGCGTAGTTAACGGACGGGAAACCTGCGAGTGCAGTTACGACGGCACCGAAGCCGAACGAGCTCGTGATTGCCATAACCGCACCGAACATAAGCTGAGGCTTCATCGTCGGGAGGGTTATGTACCAAAGCTCCTGCCATCTGTTCTTTATACCGTCAACGGCGCCTGCCTCGTAAAGCGACTTATCGATAGTCTGAAGACCTGCGATAAACGAGAGGAAGGAGGTACCGAGAGAGGTCCAAAGAGCAACTACTATACAAAGTCCCATAACCCAATCCTCGTCCTTAAAGAACGCGATAGGTGACGTGATAAATCCAAACTCCAAGAGATAAGCATTAACGTATCCGTAGGAGTCAGACGAGAAGATTACCTGCCAAATGAGGTAAACGGAGCCCGCGATAGACGGTGCGTAGAAGATAAGGGTTACGACTGCGCGGATCTTCGGAGCAAGCTCGTTGATGAACCAAGCAACGAGCAGGGATACGAGATAAGATACGGGACCGGTGATAGCCGCGAATACGAGAGTATTCTGAGCTGCGGTCATAAAGATATCATCATCAAGGAAGAGTCTGATATAGTTGTCCATGAAGATGAAATCCGGAAATTCAAGCAGGTTAAACTCAGTGAAGCTGAGTATTATCGACAAGCCAACCGGGAATACGGTGAATATCGTAAAGAGGATCATAAAGGGCGCGATCATCAGATACGCAGTCTTGTTACGAACTATCTCTTTAAGAGTCCACTGAAACTTGGTCATGTCTTTGCGAGATGTCGGCTTCGGCTTTTTTGCGGCCGTTGCAGTCTGTGACATGTGTGTTCTCTCCTTTACAGATTTGTTTTCCTTATCCCGCTCCCGCGCATTCGCGCGGGGCGGGTATTATATTATATAAGGAAGATTAATTGTCAGATTCGCTCTGTCCGTTTTCTCTTGCCTCTCTGTCTGCCAGCGTTTCGCCGAGCTCAAGAGTGTCAAGATCGAACTCCTTACGCTTTCTCGTGATTTCCTTGTTGATGTCGTCGATGTAGTCAAGGAGCGCTTCAACAGGGTCAGCGTTGTTGTTGAGTGCATCAAGGAATGCGAACTCTACGTAGCGGGTAATGATATAACCGCCGGGCATTTCGGGAATAGTTGCGAGGTTGTTGTACTGCGTCATAATGTTCTCAAGATCCTGAGTAGACCACGGCAGCGATGCGATCGCTTCCTTATTAGCGGTAGCGAACATTGCGCCCTGACCAACGATAGCAACCTTCTCGTTAGCGTAGCTGGACTGAGTTTCCGCGGTGGTGTACCAGTCCATAAACTTCCACGCCTCTTCCTGCTTTTCACAGCCCGCCATCATAATAATGGAGGTAACGGTGGAAATTGCGGTGTTATTGATATTGCCGTTCTCGTCCTCAATACCGATTACGGGGATGAACTCCCAAAGGTCGCGAATCTCGGTCGCGAAGACGGAGAGCTGGTTATACATAGTTACGTAGTCAGCGAAGATGATCGGCATCTCACCCGTTCTGAAACGGTTAGCCGCATCATACTGATACGGGAACGAATACTGTGTAAAGTACGAGCACAGCGTGTCGAACGCCTCGAGTGCGAGGTTGGAATCGAGATTGATTCTCATACCGTCGTCGGCATAGAGCTCGCCGCCCATTTGATAAAGCAGGAGCTGGGTTCCGGGCAAGCTGTTCGGGATACCGACCTCCATATGGTTGTACTGAAGGACGGGGATCATAGCCATAAGATCGTCCCAGGTCTTGGGAATGTCAAGGCCAAGCTCTGCAAATATGTCCTTACGGTAGAACATCATCTGGAAGGTCTGAGTCTCGGGCAGACCGTAGGTCACGCCGTAAAGCGAGAGCGGAACGGTTGCAGACTCAGAGAATCTCGAGGTAACCTCGTCAAAGGTATCGAAATCGTTAAGCGGCTGAACTGCGCTTCTGATTGCGTACTGTACGGGAATGGTCTGTGAGTTTTCAAGTGCAACGTCGGGACCGGTTCCGGAGAGCGTTGCGGGGAGCAGCGTGCCTGCCGCAACGAGTCGGAGGTTTACGCCAATGCCGTTAACGGCACTGAACGAGTGGTCGCACAGATTTCGGATAACCTGCGCGGAGTCACGGTCACTCTGTGCCCAAACGTCGATAACGACGGACTTTTCACCGGTATCGCTAACGCCGAGGTTAGAATAGTCAGTGAAGAAGGAGCCGATAAACGAACGAATCTCGAACCAAGCCGCCTGGAAGAAATTAGCCTCAGCCTTCGGAAGCTTTTCGCCTACGGGCTGAATCATTATGTAGTCAAAGAGTACGGGCTGATTTCTAACGGTGTTAAGCCAAGTACCGAGCGTACCGATGTTACTCTTGAGGTTACTCATATTCTTTGCAACCTCGTCCTCATTGGTCGCCATCTTCTTAAGGATACGAGCAATGTTATCAAGAGTTGCAACGTTACTTCCCTTACCGCCGTTTACTTCAGTAAGGATAGCGGATACGTCGGAAAGCTCGAGGTACTGCTTATACAAATCTCTTATAGTATCGGGGATAAGGTTATTGAAGTTATAGTCACGATATGTATCGGGATCAGCACCGGTAATCTGGAGTATCTTCAGATAGTCGTTGTTAATGGAGGTAAGCGCCTCCTGAACTCGGCCGATGATCTCACTCATATTTCCGAGAACGACCTCAAATCTGATGGTGTACTCCTTGCCTGCCTCGAAATAGAACTGGAAGGAGGTCTCGCCGTTGTTGAGAGGCTCGAGCTTCCAATCCTCCGAGAAGTTGAATTGCAGGTAATTTGCTTCCTCAAACGGAATCTCGCCGTTAATGTAGATGCGGCGCGACGTGTACATACCGTTGAGGTCTGCCTGCTTGTAGCGGGGAGCAATCTCGTAAAGTCCGCTCACCTCGGGAGTGAACGTGTACTCTATCCACTGACCAACGCTCTGCCACTTCGTACCGCCGAGAGTGTTAAGCTTGGAAAGCGTCGGGCTCTGCGGCTGAGTCATAGCGGAGGTTCTGTCATTCTGCGGATAGATAGTCTTTGCAGAGGTCGCATCAGCGTACTCCGCCTGAAGGATTATCGGCTGTGCACCCGTAGCGGCCTGATAGCCTGCTGCGGTATACTCTGCAAGAACGTCCTCGTACGCGGGGAGATCCTCGCAAGGATAAAGCGTGATGGTCTTGATTATCAAGTCCTCACGGGTAGCCTCGAGAGAGATGGTGTGCTTACCCGCTTCAAAAACGACCTCGTATGCATCAACGTCGTATCCCGTGGAATCCGAGAAGGTGTACGTCTGCCACGACGGAACTATGTACTTTCCGGGACGCGTGTCGTTACCGGCAGCGTCCGTCTTGAAGCTTACGCTTCCGTCATCTGCAACGACGTATTCGTCGTGCCATACCTTGGTGAGCGAGAGGTATCTCGCGCCCTTGAAGGGATATTCACCGTCGATGCGAAGTGTGCGCTCAATGGAAGTGGACTTTCCGTCCGCCGGATAGTTGTACTCTATCTTGATCGCATACTTTGCCGTCGAGGGAATCTCAACGTCCCACGCAACAGCACCGGAGTCGGGAGTGAAGAGCGAATCGCCCTCAACCCTAACCTCTGCATCGGTCTGTTCCTTGTTGTAGTCAACGCCGTTTATTACGATTGACTCCTTCGCGCGTGCTACGTCAGCGTTTCTTTCTGCGTAGATAGCGTAGGTCTCGGAATTAAGCAGATCGCGAACGTCGTCGATGTCGTATCCGACAGTCGAGGACGAATCAGCGTCCGCATCGGCAACCGCAGAAACGGTAAATGCCGACCCGAGCATAATCAATGATAAAAAAGCAGCAATTAACCTCGTTAATTTTGTTTTCTTCATTAACCTTTTCCTCCTGGCCAAATTACTTTTTGGGGTACAAAATTGCAAACAGCCTTGCCGCACGCTCTTTTCACAACGTGTTCGCCGCCAAAAAAGCACAGCAAGACAGTGAAGCAATCGGCGCCCGACCGACGCTTATCGGTACAGTCCGCCGATTTTTTCATACAAATATAATAACATATAAAGGCAAAAAAGTCAATAGCGGTACTTTTAGAGCTTGATTTTAGAAAACCGCGTCGAACCCACCACGCAACGCATTTGCCTTCGTTCACAATTCCGATTTTCTCGCAATCGGAGCAAGGAGCGTCCGAGGGCTTAAATGCAACTCGCTGTATGTAATTTAAATTTACCTTTTCCACCTCGTTTTACGGCGCAATATGCGCTTTTTTGCCGATTTGCGTCCGCTTTTTCATATTTAGTAAATTACGATTACCTAATTAAAACGCAAAATCCTTTATTTTACAGCCCGATATCAGGGCAAATCTATAGTAAAAGTGCACAAATTTGTTCGCTTTTTTTCTACACATATACAAGTTGCACAATTTTTGCATTTTTGCCGCATTTTTATCCATTTTGTTCCATTCAACATCTATTTTACCATTTCGAGGGCAAATATATACCGCCGCAGCATTCCGCGGCGGCGGTTAGTATATCAGTGGTGCTTAGTGCAGGTAGCACAGTGGCCTGCGCAGCCCTTGCTGCGAAGGTCGTGCTTGATGCCCTTCTTGTCGTAGTAGTTGGCGATTGCCTCCTTGACAGCCTCTTCGGCGAGCACCGAGCAGTGTATCTTCTGCGGCGGAAGTCCGTCGAGCGCCTCGATAACGGCCTTGTTGGTAAGCTTCAGCGCTTCTTCAACGGTCTTGCCCTTGATAAGCTCGGTTGCCATCGACGAGGTCGCGATAGCCGCGCCGCAGCCGAAGGTCTTGAACTTTACGTCCTCGATAACCTCGTTTTCGTTTATTTTGAGGTACATTCTCATAATATCGCCGCAGGTAGCGTTGCCAACCTCGCCCACGGCGTCAGCGTTTTCGATCTCGCCAACGTTTCTCGGGTTAGCAAAGTGATCCATTACTTTCTCGCTATACATAGTATATCTCCTTGTTTATTTATATTTACGCGTTGTAAAGCGGACTCATCATACGAAGGCGCTCTACGATCGGGGGAAGCTTCTCTAAAACGTAGTCGATATCCGCATCGGTCGTATCACGGCTTATCGAAAGCCTGAGCGAGCCGTGCGCCTGCTCGACGGGAACACCGATGGTAAGAAGCACGTGCGAGGGTTCAAGCGAGCTTGACGAGCAAGCCGAGCCGGTCGATGCACAAATGCCTGCCATATCGAGAAGGAGCAGAAGGCTCTCGCCCTCGATAAACTCGAACGATACGTTCACGTTGCCGGGGAGTCTGCCCTCACGCGGACCGTTAAGGCGCGTGTTCGGAAGCCTCGTTATCTCGTTTATCAGACGGTCACGCATCTTTTCAACGCGTGCATTCTCCGGGATACCGGCTATCGCCTCCTCGAGCGCCTTTGCAAAGCCGACGATGTACGCCACGTTCTCCGTACCGCCGCGACGGCTTCTTTCCTGTCCGCCGCCGTCGATAAGATTGTGGATGCGAACGCCGTTTCTGATGTAAAGCGCGCCGATACCCTTGGGGGCGTGGATCTTGTGACCGGACATCGAGAGCATATCAACGCCAAGCTCTGTCACGTTAATATCTATAGCGCCAACCGCCTGAACGGCATCGGTAAACACGAACGTCTTGGGGTTTTTCTCCTTTACAGCCGCCGCGATCTCGCGGATAGGCTCGATAGTACCGATCTCATTGTTAGCGAACATCACCTCAACGAGAATGGTGTCAACGCGAACTGCCGCAGCAACCTGCTCGGGCGTTACGCGACCGTTTTCGTCGGTGTCAAGGTACGTAACCTCGAAGCCTTCACGCTCGAGCGATTCGAGCGCGTGAAGCACCGCATGGTGCTCGATCTTGGTGGACACGATGTGTCTGCCACGTCCCATATGAGCGTGTGCGATACCTTTTATAGCCCAGTTGTCAGCCTCGGAGCCGCTTGCGGTGAAGTAGATCTCGTTCGGCTTTGCGCCGATAAGCTCTGCTATTCTTTCGCGCGCCGCCGTTATAGCCGCCTTTGCTTCTCTGCCCTTCTTGTGAAGGCTCGACGGGTTTCCGTAAACGTCGCCGAAGTACGGAAGCATCGCGTCAAGCACGCTTTTTGATACCGATGTGGTCGCCGCATTGTCGGCGTAAACCAATCTTTCTGCCATAGTATTTATTCTTCCTTTCAGTTTGAAAGCTGTCTTTATTTTAAGCGAATATCTCCGCATTATTATTGTATACCTTTTTGGTGCACTTTTCAATGTACATAAAATGCTAAAACCGTAAACAATGTGTGAACGCTAACGGTAAAGCTCCGCCTGCTCGCACGCAAGCGCGTCACAGCGCTCGTTGTACGGGTGCCCTGCGTGTCCTTTCACCCAAACGAGCTTTACGTCGTGCTTTTCAAGCAACAAAAGCAGCCGTTCCCAAAGATCGGGGTTAAGCGCAGGAGATTTATCGGCTTTCTTCCAGCCCTTCGCTTTCCACGAGTACACCCAGCCCTTTTCGATTGAGTCCACCATATATTTTGAGTCGGACGTGAGCGTTACCTCGCAAGGCTCCTTCAGAGCTTCAAGCGCGTTTATCGCCGCGAGCAGCTCCATACGATTGTTGGTCGTCTGTGCTTCCCCGCCGGACAATTCCTTCTCGACGCCGCCGTATACAAGCACAGCGCCCCAACCGCCCGGTCCGGGATTGCACTTACACGCGCCGTCGGTATATATGTCAACGTGCTTCATACAGCTCGCCTCCTTAATCTGAACGCTACGTAGTATATTATACCACATTTTGGACAGTTTTTCAAACAATTATGATAAATTCAGATTGAAAATTAAACGCCGTATATTGCCCGATATTTATATAAAATGACCGAGCGAAAGCACGCAGGGATACGGCAGATAACCGTATCCCTTGCATTCATTATTTGAAATACTTAACGCCGGACTCGAAGATCTTCTGATCCTTGTCGCCCTCAATGTTAACAGCCACGTTCTTACCGATACGCTCGCTGTGTCCCATCTTACCGAGAATACGTCCGTCAGGGCTTAAAATACCCTCGATAGCATAGGTCGAGCCGTTGGGATTGTAGCGGATATCCATAGTAGGATTGCCGTCCATATCAACGTACTGCGTTGCGATCTGACCGTTAGCCGCAAGGCTTCTTACAAGCTCCTCGCTTGCCCAGAAGCGTCCCTCGCCGTGGGATATCGGAATCGAGTGGATATCGCCTGCATTTACGCCTGCAAGCCACGGGGACTTGTTCGATGCGACGCGAGTGCGTACCATCATAGACTGGTGGCGTCCGATTGCGTTAAAGGTAAGCGTCGGGCAATCGGCGTTCATCTCGTCCATTATCTTACCGTAGGGCAGAAGTCCGGACTTAACGAGTGCCTGGAAGCCGTTGCAGATACCAAGCGCAAGACCGTCGCGCTGTTCGAGAAGGCGTGTTACAGCCTCCTTGACGCGAGGATTGCGGAGCACTGCCGTGATGAACTTACCCGATCCGTCGGGCTCGTCACCGCCGGAGAAGCCGCCGGGGATCATAAAGATCTGTGCGTTATCAATAAGCGAAACGAACTCGTCAACAGCATCCTCAAGCGCCTTAGAATTAAGGTTGCGAAGGACGAATACGTCTGCGTGTGCACCTGCCATATTGAAGCGGCGCATAGTGTCGTATTCGCAGTTTGTGCCCGGGAATACGGGGATTACCACTCTCGGCTTTGCAAACGTGTCAGCGTGGTGAGCCGCCGCGCGAGTGGTGCAGGTGAACGCCTCGGTGATTTCAGCCTTGACCTCTGCCGCTTTGGTCGGGAATACCTTTTCGAGGGTGTTTTCCCAAGCGTCTGCAAGCTCGGTAATAGCAACGGATGCGCTTCCGATAGTTACCTTGCCGTCGTCGGTAGTATAACCGATAAGCTCGCCGTCAAGCTCGTCTGCCGACTCGATGATGAATGCACCGTAGTTAAGCGCAAACAGCTTCTTTGCGTCAATGCCCTCGGACTTAAAGCCGATTCTGTTACCGAAGCTCATCTTCATAAGGCCCTCGGCAACACCGCCTGCGTCAACGGTGTAGATAGCCTTCGCCTTGCCGCTTGCCGCGATAGCGTAAATCTTCTCAAAGAGGTCGCGAAGCGATGCGAAATCGGGAAGCTTGTCATCGGTATATGCGGGAGCGAGGTAGTAAACCTTGTCGCCTGCCGCCTTAAATTCGGGAGTTACGATCTTCTTCGCGTCCATCGGAGCGATAGCAAAGGATACGAGCGTCGGCGGAACGTCGATATTCTCGAACGTACCCGACATAGAGTCCTTGCCGCCGATAGCCGCGATGTTAAGTTCAAGCTGTGCCTTAAGCGAGCCG